>CAZZIV010000055.1:0-14391 GCA_964654385.1 uncultured Acidobacteriota bacterium
GTGCCGCGCCCCCACCCGGCATTGGCAGCATTACGAGAAACCCTATCTTCTCCTGGCCGCCCTGCCGCCCCCCCTGGTGCTTTCGGTGCCCTGGGTGTTTCCAATGGATTTCGCCGGGCCCCTCCCCCCGGGGTGCCTTCCCACCATCTTCCCGCCGTATTTCGTGGCGGGCGCCATCTTCAGCGGGTTCGCCATGGTGGTGATGCTGGCGGTTCCGGCCCGGGAATGGTTCGGGCTGAAAGAGGTGATCACCCTCCGCCACCTGGAAAACATGAACAAGATCATCCTGGCCACCGGTTCCATGGTCGGGTACTCATACGGGATGGAGTTCTTCATCGCCTGGTACAGCGGCAACTCCTTTGAAGGGTTCACGTTCCTGAACCGGGCGTTGGGGCCGTACGGGTGGGCCTACTGGATCATGGTGAGCTGCAACGTCATCACTCCGCAGCTGTTCTGGTTCCGGAAGATCCGGCAGACGCCGTGGATCATGTTCTTCGTCGTGATCTTCGTGAACATCGGGATGTGGTTCGAACGGTTCGTGATCACGGTCACCTCCCTGTCCAGGGACTTCCTGCCGTCCAGCTGGGGCTACTACAGCGCCACCTGGGTCGATTACGGAATGCTGATCGGGAGCTTCGGCCTGTTCTTCTTCCTCTTCTTGCTGTTTCTCCGGTTCGGCCCGATGGTGGCGATGGCGGAGGTCAAGGCGGTGCTGCCCCAGGCCGATCCTCACCGGGAGGAACATCACGGCAGGGAAGAACTGGCGGGGGAGATCGGGCCCCCCGAGGTAGGTTCCATGGCCGCCGGACTGAAAGAGACGGTCCCCGAGGGCGAACCCTACGGGCTGCTGGTCCGGTTCCGCGGGCCCGGCGACCTGATGGAGGCGGCGAAGAGGGTCCGGGACGAAGGGTTCAGGGAATGGGATGTCCATTCCCCGTTCCCGGTGCACGGAATGGACCGGGCGATGGGGCTTCCGTCCACCCGGCTGCCCTGGCTGGTTCTCGGCGGAGGGATCACAGGCTTCCTGGGCGCCTTGCTCCTGCAGTGGTGGACCAACGCCATGGATTACCCGTTCCTGATCAGCGGGAAACCGATCTTCAGCCTGGCCGCCAATATCCCGGTCGCCTTCGAACTGACGATCCTTTTGTCGGCGATGGCGACGGTCACCGGGCTGTTTCTCCTGATGAAGCTACCCCGGTTCCATCACCCGTTGTTTCACAAGCCTGCCTTCCGCAAGGTCACCAACGATCAGTTTTTCATCTGCATCAAGGCCCGGGACGGGAAGTTCGACCCGGAAAAGACAGGCTCTTTCGTCAGTACGCTGGGCGGGGTTTCCGCCGAGTGGGTGGAGGGGTAAATGGCGCGCAAGTGGACCCTCTGGACGCTGGTCAGCCTGGTGGTGGTTTCCTTACTCCCGTTCGCGCTGATCCTGCGGGCCAGGACCAACCGGACCACCCAGACCCGGCTGCACCTCTGGCCGGATATGGATACGCAGGAAAAATACAAAACCCAGCGTGTCAACCGCCTGTTCGCCGATACCCGGGCGATGCGCCGGCCGGTGGAGGGAACGGTGGCCCGGGGGCGGTTGAACGAGGACGATCATTACTACCGGGGAGTCGTGGACGGCGGGTGGGCGACCCGCTTTCCTATGAAGCTGACCGAAAAGCGGATGAAACGGGGCCGCGAGAGATTCAACATCTACTGCGCTCCCTGCCACGGTATGGCCGGGTACGGAGACGGCGTGGTGGCCCGGCGGGCCGAATCGCTCGGAGAAGGGACCTGGGTGCAGCCATCTTCGTTGCATACCGACCTGGTCCGGTCCCGGCCGGTCGGCCACATCTTCAATACGATCACCCACGGGATCCGGAACATGCCTCCCTACGGCTTCCGGATCCCGGTCGAAGACCGATGGGCGATCGTCGCTTATGTCCGCGCGTTGCAATTGAGCCAGAACGCCGGCATCGAGGACGTCCCCGAAGATCGTCGGGCGAGCCTGCAGGGGCGGTGAGAGTATGAAAGATTCCATCCAAGCCGAACTGCTTTCCCTGGGAAGGGCCGGCGCCGCCATGCGGCTGACCGCCCTGGCCGCCGGGATCCTGGGGCTGATCGGGGCCTGGTTCGTTTCCGGGTCCGCCGGACAGGGGCAGGACCCTTTCTACCGGTCCTACCTGGTGCACTTCATGTTCTTCCTGAGCCTGGGGCTGGGCGCCCTGTTTTTCGTCATGGTGACCCAGTTGGTGCGGGCCGGCTGGAGCATCACCGTCCGCCGGGTGGCGGAAGGGTTGACCTCCGGTCTCTGGCCCCTGGCGCTCCTGGCGGTTCCGATCTACCTGGGGCGGCACAGCCTGTTCGAGTGGACCCACGTAGAGACGGTCGCCGCCGATCCGAACCTGCAGCACAAGGCGGCGTGGCTGAACGACGGATTTTTCCTGGCCCGCCTGGTGATTTATTTCGCCTGCTGGCTGCTGATGACCTGGTACTTCACCAGCCGGTCCGCGAAGCAGGATCACACGGAGGATCCTTCCCTGACCTTGAAGATGGGGAAGTGGGCCGGCCCCGGCGTGGTCCTGTTCGCGTTGACCGTCTCCTTCGCCGCGTTCGACCTGATCATGTCCGTGACACCCCACTGGTACAGCACCATCTTCGGGGTGTATTACTTCAGCGGATCCCTGGTGGGAGCGTTCTCTCTTCTGAGCATCATGGTGATTCTGTTCCAATCGATGGGAAAGTTCGGGATCACCGTCAACGCCGAGCATCACCAGGACCTGGGGAAGCTGATTTTCGCTTTTATCGTGTTCTGGGCCTACATCGGTTTCTCCCAGTATTTCCTCATCTGGTACGGCAACATCCCGGAGGAGACGATCTGGTACCAGGTGCGGCAGTCCGGGCCCTGGCTCGGCTGGACGCTGGTCCTGCTGTTCGGACATTTCTTCGTGCCGTTTCTGGGGCTGATGTCCCGGCACATCAAGCGGAACCGTCCGCTTCTCCTGCTGTGGGGCGCCTGGATGCTGGTGATGCACTGGATGGACGTGTACTGGATGGTGATGCCGTCCTTCAGCCCGGATTCGGTCCCGTTCGGTCTCCGGGATATCCTGATGTTCCTGGGAATCGGCGGGTGTTTCATGAGCGGAGCCCTGCATTTCTGCTGCCGGCACCCGCTGATTCCGGTGGGCGATCCACGGTTGCCGGAAGCGGTCGGGTTCGAGAACGCGTGAGACGCGAGAGGATACGGAAGTGAGTCAACATCCTGGCGGGACAACGGAACAGGACGATCCGAACACGCCGGTGACGATCCTGGTGATCGTGCTGCTCGCGATTTTTTGCCTCACCTGCGTTTACGCGCTGCAGGGTTTTTTCGAATACCGGGAGCAGCGGGAGTTCGAAAGGAAGGTCGTGGCCGTTCAGCCGAAGGAGTTGGTCGATTCCCGGAAGGAGGACGAGCGGAGGCTCGAATCCTACCGCTGGATCGACGAGGAACAAGGGGTGGCGGCGATTCCGATCGAAGAGGCGATGCGGAAAACGATCGAGAGGGAAGGGGACTGACCGGCCGATGCGAAACGGGTCTACCATCATCGGATCGATGATCGCGGCGGTGCTGCTGATCGGCGCCTGGTGCGTTCCGGCGGAAGCGTTCAATACCGGGAAACCGCTCTCGACTCCGGGAGCGAACCGTCCGGCGGACCAGGCTCCCGCCGACCTGGCCGGTGTGGACATCGAAGAGCACCTCGACACCGCCCTGCCGCTGGACCTGGTGTTCCGGGACGAAACCGGGGCGCCCGTTCGCCTCGGAAGCCTGTACGACGGAAACAAGCCCGTGATCCTGACTCTCGGGTATTACGAGTGCCCCATGCTCTGCAGCCTGGTGCTGAACGGGATGTTGGACGGCGTCCGGAACCTGGATCTCCGGCTCGGACAAGACTTCAAAGTCGTTACCGTCAGCATCGATCCGACGGAAGGCCCGGAACTGGCCGCCAAGAAGAAGAAAACCTATCTCGAGTCTTACGGGGACGATGCCGACCCGGCCGGGTGGCGTTTCCTGACCGGGGACGCGGAATCGATCCGAAAGCTGGCCGACGCGGTCGGATTCCGGTACGAATACCTGCCCCGGCAGAAGCAGTTCGCCCATGCCGCGGTCCTGACCGTGACCACGCCGGACGCGCGGATCTCCCGCTATCTATACGGCGTGCGGTTCTCGCCCCAGACGATGCGATTGACCCTGCTGGACGCCGGCAAAGGCAAGATCGGCAACACCATCGACCGGATCCTGTTGACCTGTTATCACTTCGACGCTTCGGCGGGAACCTACAGCCTGCAGGCGATGAAGGTCATGCGGCTCGGCGGTTTCTTGACGTTGATCATCGTGGGGTTTTTCGTGGGGATATTCTGGATTAGGGAGTTGCGCCGGCGCCGTTCGGCGGTGAAGGAAGCTCGGACATGATCGGATTCTTGAACGCACTCATCCACACCCTGGGGATCGCCGGTCCGACGACGGAAGGATCCGGTCCCGGTTTCTGGCTGCCTTCCCAATCCTCCACGATCGCCCCGAAGGTAGACGTCATCTGGGATTTCGTCCTGGCGATCAACGTCTTCTTTTTCGCCCTGATCGTGGTGCTGGCCGTCCGGTTCGCCATCCGCTACCGGTCGTCCCGGGGGCGGGGCACCGGGCCGACCAGGAACCACAATACCGCCTTGGAAGTGACCTGGACGGTGATTCCGACGCTCCTGGTCGGCGTGCTTTTCTGGTACGGGTTCGACGCCTACGTGGACATGTCCACTCCGCCGGAGGACGCATACGAAATCCACGTTACCGGCCAGAAGTGGCAGTGGCTCTTCACCTATTCCAACGGGTACGTGGACGAGAACCTGCATGTCCCCGCGGACACCGACGTGGTGTTGATCATGACTTCCCAGGACGTGATCCACAGCCTGTTCATCCCGAACTTCCGGACCAAGCAGGACGTGGTGCCGGGCCGGTACACGAAACTCTGGTTTCGGGCCAACCGGCCGGGAGAGTACCCGGTCTACTGCGCCGAGTTTTGCGGAACCGGCCATTCGGACATGCTTTCGAAGGTGATCGTCCATCCGAAAGCGGAGTTCGAGCCGTGGTTGAAAGAGGCGTCCGATCTCCACGGACGGTTCTCCCCGGTGGAAGTGGGGGAGATCTATTACAAGCGGTTCGGGTGCAAACAGTGCCACTCCCTCGACGGGAGCGCCGGGACCGGCCCCAGCCTCAAGGGACTGTTCGGCCGGGAGGAACTGCTTTCGGACGGCAGCCGCGTCACCGCGGAAGAAAATTACATCCGCGAATCGATTCTGGACCCCCAGGCCAAGGTCGTCAACGGGTACAGCCCGGTCATGCCGACCTTCCAGGGGCGATTTACGGATCAGGACATCACCGCCATCATCGAGTTCATCAAGAGCCATGACCAGGCGGGGGACGGGAAAGCGCCATGAGTACCTCGGAATCGACCATCGGATCGGCCGCGCCGGCCAACACTTCGGAGCCCAGGAATTACCTGAACATCAGCAGGGGGCCGCTGTCCTGGATTTTTACCCTGGACCACAAGCGGATCGGCGTCCTTTACCTGGTCAGTATTCTTTCGGCGTTCTTCCTCGGCGGGATGCTGGCGATGCTGATCCGCACCGAACTGTTGACGCCGGGCGATACGATCATGACCGCCCAGCAGTACAACCAGGTGTTCACCCTCCACGGCTCCATCATGATCTTCCTGTTCATCATTCCGGGGATCCCGGCGGCGTTGGGGAACTTCATCCTTCCCCTGATGCTCGGCGCCAAGGATGTGGCGTTTCCACGGCTGAACCTGCTGAGCTGGTGGCTCTGGATCACCGGGGCGCTTACGGCCGTCGCCTCCATCCTGATCAACGCGGTGGATACCGGCTGGACGTTCTACACGCCTTACAGCACCACCACCGGGACCGACGTCTCCCTGATCATGCTGGGAGTTTTCATTCTAGGGTTCAGCTCGATCCTCACCGGCCTGAACTTCATCGTCACCATCCACAAGCTCCGGCCGGCCGGTATGAGCTGGTTCCGGATGCCCTTGCTGCTCTGGGGGCTGTACGCCACGGCGATCATCCAGATCCTGGCCACCCCGGTGCTGGGGATCACCGGGCTGCTCCTGATCATGGAACGGGTCATGGGCCACGGGATTTTCGACCCGGCCCTGGGCGGCGATCCGGTCCTGTTCCAGCATTTCTTCTGGTTCTACTCCCACCCGGCGGTGTACATCATGATCCTTCCGGCGATGGGCGTGATCAGCGAACTGATCTCGGTTTTCAGCCGGAAGCACATCTTCGGATACAAATTCATCGCCTTCAGCAGCATCGCCATCGCCGTGTTCAGCTTCCTGGTGTGGGGCCATCACATGTTCACATCCGGGCAGTCGGAGCTGGTCAACATGGTGTTCAGCGCCCTGACCTTCTCGGTTTCGATCCCGTCGGCCATCAAGGTGTTCAACTGGCTGGCGACGATGTACAAGGGCCGGATCCAGCTGGATACGCCGATGCTGTACGCGATTTCGTTCCTTTTTCTGTTCGCCATCGGCGGTTTGACCGGTCTGTTCCTGGCGACCCTGGCCACCGATATCCACCTTCACGACACCTATTTCGTCGTGGCCCACTTCCATTACACCATGTTCGGTGGAACCGTGATCGCCTTCCTGGGCGGGCTTCACTACTGGTGGCCGAAGATGACCGGGAAGATGTACAGCGAAAAGATGGGCCGGTTCGCCGCCGTTCTCCTCTTCATCGGCTTCAACACCACGTTCTTCACCCAGTTCGTCATCGGAAGCCGCGGGATGCCGAGGCGGTATTTCCACTACAAGGAAGAGTTCACTTCCCTGAACCAGTTGTCCAGCGTCGGCGCCTACATCATGGCCGTGGCGTTTTTCCTGATCGCCGGATACCTGGTCCATTCCCTCTTGAAGGGAAAGAAGGCGCCGGCCAATCCGTGGGGAGGCAATTCCCTGGAGTGGCACACCCCTTCGCCGCCGCCGCTGGAGAACTTCCTGGAACCGGTGGCTGCAGGCGATCCGTACGATTTCACCGACTGGCAATACGATCCGGCGATCGAGGGATACGTCCGGAAAACGGCATCGACACCGCCCGACGCGGGCCTGAAGTAGAGGTATCGGGATCATGGCAGACGCCACCGGCAACGCGGGACACTCCGAGGATCATTCCTCGCACCTGCAGCATCATTTCGACAGCCCGTCCCAGCAGTTCTCGGCCGGCAAGCTGGGAATGTGGCTGTTCCTGGCCACGGAAATCATGCTGTTCGGAGGGCTCTTCGTCGCCTACGCGGTGTACCGGAGCAACCATCCCGAAATATTCATCTATGCCCACCAGTACCTGGATAAGATTCTGGGAGGCATCAATACCATGGTCCTGCTCGCCAGCAGTTTCACCATGGCTTGGGCGGTTCGGGCCGCCCAGCTCGGCCAGAAGAAGCTACTGGTGTTCCTGCTCGGCCTGACGTTCCTGGGAGGTTGCGGATTCCTGGGCATCAAGTACGTGGAGTACTCCCACAAATGGAAAGAAGGGCTGCTCTGGGGGACCCGGTACGACGCCTCGCTGCACGCCCACGGGGACGGGGGGGCCGCGGCGGGGGAGATCGAAGGCGTCCGCGCGGAGGAACCGCCGCATCCGGGCGGACCCGCCGAAACTCCGGCCGCCGGCGAGTCGCCGGTATCGCCGCCCTCCCTGGAATCTTCAGGGCCCGCCGTTTCGGAATCCATGAAAATCGAACCCACCCTGGTTCCGCCGTCGGCCGCCGGACCGGCCGGGATCGCTCCGGAGGAGCCCGGCGGCCATGAGTTCGGTCCGGAACCGAAGAACGTGCAGACGTTTTTCGCCGTTTACTTCCTGATGACCGGCCTCCACGGGATCCATGTCATCGTCGGGATGTTGCTGATCTTCTGGACTCTCTTAAAAGCGGCCAAAGGCACGTACGGCCCCGCCTGGTACACGCCGGTGGACCTGGTCGGACTTTACTGGCACCTGGTGGACCTGATCTGGATTTTCCTGTTCCCGCTTCTGTACCTGATTCACTGACCCGGTTGGACGATCGGAGGATTTCCTGATGACGCACACGAGCAACCCTTCGGAAACAGGACATGTGGTCCCTTTGAAGGTCCTGGGCCTGGTGATCGTGACGCTGATGTTTTTGACCTGGCTCACCGTGGCCGTCACGTGGGTCGATCTGGGCTCCTTCAACCTGTGGGTCGCGCTGGCGATCGCCGTGATCAAGGGGTCGCTGGTGGCGCTCTTCTTCATGCACTTGAAGTGGGACGCGCCGATGAACGGTATCGTCCTGATCTCGGCCCTGCTGCTGTTGATGTTGTTCGTGGGGATCGCGCTCATGGACACCCACGCGTACGCTCCGGACCAGATCCCCGGTTACGCCCCCTTGATTCACAAGTAGCCCAACGCCTGGAGGTCGGACGTGCCCAGCCTGCCCCTCGCAAAATACTTCCGGTTGAAGGAAGGGCATGAGCGTCTCCCGGACGGCACCCGGGAGATGGGGCTGTATTTCTTTCTCGCCTCGCTGGGGGTCCTGTTCCTCTCCCTCTTGTGCGGTTACTTCACCGTCCGGTGGATGGCGCCGGACTGGCCTCCGCCGGGGACACCGCCGCTCCCTTCCGGCCTTTGGGCGAGTACCGGCCTGATCCTCGCCGGAAGTGTGTCCGTTCAATTGGCCCTGGGCGCGATCCGGAACGGAAACCGAAGAGGGCTCCTGGTCCGGCTTCGCTGGACGGCGGCGTTCGGGCTCCTGTTCCTGGCCGTCCAGATCCTGAATTGGATGGTCCTGGAGCGAATCCACGGCGGACCGGGAGACGGCCTGTACGGGTTCCTGTTTTTCTTTCTCACGTTGCTCCACGCCCTGCATGTGATCGGAGGGCTGGCGCCGTTGCTGGTTGCCGGCGGCCGCGCCCGGGCCGGCCGGTACACAAAGGATTCCCACTACGGAATTCGCGCCCTCGCGGTGTATTGGCACTTCCTGGGCGGCATGTGGCTCCTGCTGTTCGGCGTGCTCTACTTGTTGGATCGGCCATGAACCGGGGGACTCGGACGGTCGGCGCGCACGGCGAACCAGAAGGCGTAGAGAAGATCCCCGGGGATGTTCTCGCCGCCTTCCAGGTCCACGTGGATCTCGCCGCCGACCTGGGTCAGTTGGACTCGTCCTCTCAGGTCGGCAGGGAGGGCGGCCTTGGCGGCCGGTCCCGGGAGAAGGGGGAGAACATAGGATCCGTCCCTGTTCCGGTACACCAGGCACCGGGTCATGGCGCCGGGCGTCTCTCCGGCGGCGGAGCGGTCGCCGGAGAGCGGGGGAGACACCGGGAAGCGGGGGATGCCCCGCTGGTAGTACGGCCCGTACGGGTCCATCCCGTAATTTTTTCTCCGGTTCGGCGCGCCGGCCGGAACGGTCGTGCCGGGATGTTCCCGAACCCAGTCGCCCCAGGTGGTCAGGGAGAGGGGCAGGACCTTCAGGCCCCCGGCCCCGTCCTCCACGGCGGGGCCGGCCACCGGCAGGGCCCAGAGGGGAAGCCAGAGGCTCTCGCCGACGCCGTCTTCTCTCCTGTCGTACAGAAGCATGCTGGAGTTCCAGAGGAGACCGCTGACGCCGAAGGTCAGAACCTCGCCGTTCCGCTCCCGGTCAAACGCCGCAGCGGTGAACGACAGCGGGTTGAACGCGACGGCCACCGGGCGTCCGCCCAGTCGGTCGTTGACCAGTTCGTGCCAGTTCAGCACCCGGATCGGGTACGCACGGTACTCGCCGCCGACGGAGAGCCCCAGGACCCAGTCGCCCGGGACCAGGTATTTCCCCCGCTGCTCGTCGTTACGTCGGAGCACCTCCGCCGGCGTCAGGAGGGCGGGGCGATCCAGGACCGGGATGCCGTCTTTCGGCATGTTTCCCGGGACCAGCGTGTCGGCCGGAACCTGCAGGTTGCCCAGGTCGAAGCCATAGCTGGCCGCGTGTTTCTTGTCGCCGACCGGAGTCGCGGCGCCGGCTCCTATGGAAGGGAGGATCATACGGGCCAGGAAGGCGCCGGCGACCAGGGCGGCCAGCAGCAGCACCCAGCCGCCGCTGCGAAATTCAAGCATCCGTGTTTCGGGCATGCGGTTTCCTCCGGGAACCGCCATTGTACATTCGTCCGGTTCGGAGGCGCAGCATGAGCGTACAGGAAAGAAACCAGGCCGGCGCCGCCGGCGCCACGGTTCTGACCCTCGGCTTCGGTACGACGGTGACGATGTGGGCGATCGTGTATTTCAGCCGCCTCCCGGCGGTGATGGCGCCGAGCCCGGTTCTCCTGGTTTTTCTCCTGGCCGCCGGTTTCGCCTGCGGCATGATCGCCGGCATGAAGGCGCCGAGCCCGTTCCGGACCGGGCTCCTGGGAGGTCTCCTGGTCGGGTTCCTGAACCTGTTGATCCTCGGGAGCTTTCTTTCGTCGCCGGCGGAAGCGGGGCCGGCGCCGTCGGCGGCGGTCTGGATCCCCGGCTCGATTCTCGTCTCCACCCTTCTCGTTCTGGCCGGCTCGCTCCTGGGCGGCCGATGGAGGGGCAATGGGGCGGAGCCGGTTCCGTTCGGCCCTTCCCGTTTCGTCTGGGTGGCGGTGTCGGCGACGTTCCTCCTCCTGGCGGTGGGGGGCCTGGTGACCAGCCAGGAGGCCGGGTTGTCGGTGGTCGACTGGCCCAACTCCTACGGATACAACATGTTCCTGTACCCCCTCTCCCGGATGACCGGGGGCATTTATTACGAGCACGCCCACCGGTTGTTCGGTTCCCTGGTCGGTCTGAGCACCGTCGTGATGGCCTTTCTGCTCCAGAAACAGGACGGCCGGACCTGGGTGCGCCGCCTCGGATGGGCCGCGGTGGGGATGGTGATCGTGCAGGGAGTGCTGGGCGGTCTTCGGGTGACCGGCGGCTTCACCTTCAGCACATCACCGTCGGACATGACTCCGTCCCTGTTGCTCGCGCTGGTGCACGGCGTATTCGGACAGGCGTTTTTTGCCGTGCTGGTCGTTCTGGGAGTCGCGACTTCTCCCCGGTGGCTGCACCCGGATCCCGCCTGGAGCGGGAAAGGCCCGGGAGACGGTTCGATGGTCCGGCTCGGAAAAGTCCTTCTCGGCCTCCTGCTGATCCAGTTGATCTTGGGAGCGCTGCAGCGGCATATGCAGCTGCTGGTCTGGGCGCACATTTCGGTGGCCGCGGTTCTCGGTCCCATGGCCGCGTGGTACGGCCTGCGGACCTGGATCCTGAACCCGGGCCACCCGGTCCGCCGCAAACTGGGGGTTCTGCTCCTTTGCGCGGTGACGTTCCAGTTGATCCTGGGGATCGCCGCGTTCGCCGGGACCCTTCTCCTGCAGGGGAAGGAAGGGAATGATTCGTTGTTCGCGATCACCGCCGCCACGGCCCACCAGTGGTGCGGAGCGGTGCTGCTCGGTATCACCGTCGCGACCGTTCTTTGGAACGGTCGGAACGTTTTTCAACCGGAGAGCTTATGAGCGCTCAAGTCGAGACCTTCACCTACGATGACGACATCGTCCGAAAATTCGCCCTGGCGACCGTCGTTTTCGGGATCGTGGCGTTCCTGGTCGGGATCGTCATCGCGATTCAGCTGGCCTGGCCGGACCTCAACATGGGGATCTCCTGGCTGACCTTCGGCCGGCTTCGTCCGCTGCACACCAACGCCGCGATCTTCGCTTTCGCCGGAAACACGATCTTCACCGGGATCTACTATTCCACCCAGAGGCTGCTGAAGGCCCGGATGTTCAGCCGGACGCTGAGCCTGATCCACTTCTGGGGGTGGCAGGCGATCATCCTGTCGGCGGCGATCACGCTGCCGATGGGGTTCACCTCCAGCCGGGAATACGCCGAATTGGAATGGCCGATCGACATCGCCATCGCCCTGGTCTGGGTGGTGTTCGCGGTCAATTTTTTCGGCACGATCTGGAAGCGGCGCGAGCGGCACATCTACGTGGCGATCTGGTTCTACATCGCCACGATCATCACGGTGGCGATCCTGCACATCTTCAACAACCTGGAGATCCCCGCCGGGCCGCTGAAAAGTTATTCGATCTACGCCGGCGTGCAGGACGCGTTCATGCAATGGTGGTATGGGCATAACGCCGTGGCGTTCTTCCTGACCACGCCGTTCCTCGGCCTGATGTATTACTTCATGCCGAAGGCGGCGAACCGGCCGGTGTTCTCCTACCGCCTTTCGATCCTCCATTTCTGGTCGCTGGTATTCATTTACATCTGGGCCGGGCCGCACCATTTGCATTACACCGCCTTGCCTGCCTGGGCGTCCACCCTGGGGATGTGGTTCTCGGTGATGCTCTGGATGCCGTCCTGGGGAGGGATGATCAACGGCTTGCTGACGCTGCGGGGAGCCTGGCACAAGGTGTCCGAAGACCCGGTGCTGAAGTTTTTCGTGGTCGCGGTCACCTTCTACGGGATGTCCACCTTCGAGGGGCCGCTCCTTTCGGTGAAGAGCGTGAACGCCCTGTCCCACTACACCGACTGGACCATCGCCCACGTCCATGGCGGCACCCTGGGCTGGAACGGCTTCATGACGTTCGGCATGCTCTACTGGTTGCTGCCGAAGCTGTTCCAGACCCGGTTGTTCAGCCGGAAGCTGGCGGAGGTCCATTTCTGGATCGGCACCATCGGCATTCTCCTGTACATCGTTTCCATGTGGGCTGCGGGGATCACCCAGGGCCTGATGTGGATGGCGTTCGACCGGACGGGCCGGCTCCTTTACCCGGACTTCGTGGAAACCACCCTTCGTCTCATGCCGATGTACTGGGTGCGTGTGCTCGGAGGCGTCCTCTACATGACCGGCGCGTTGACCCTGGTGGTGAACATGTTCATGACCTGGAGAAACCGCCCGGCGAAGTACGAGGAAGAAGTGCACCGGGCGCCGGCCCTGGACAGAACGTTCGTTCCCCCGGCGGATCCGCCGTCGGACCTGGAGACCAATCCGTCTCACTTTCCTGATTTCGCCTACAAGGTCGCGCGGTTCAACCGGGCGGCCTGGCACCGGCGATGGGAAGGACTGCCCCTGGTGTTCAGCACCTGGGTGGCGATCGCGGTGATCGTGGCGTCGCTGTTCGAGATCATTCCGACCTTCCTGATCAAATCGAACGTTCCGACGATCGCGTCGGTGAGGCCGTACACGCCGCTGGAACTGTACGGAAGGGATATTTACATTTCGGAAGGATGTTACAACTGCCATTCCCAGCAGATCCGGCCGTTCCGGGCGGAGACCGAACGATACGGCGACTATGCCAAGCCGGGCGAGTTCGTCTACGATCATCCGTTCCAGTGGGGTTCCAGGCGGATCGGCCCCGACCTGGAACGGGTCGGCGGGAAATACCCCGACCTGTGGCATGTCCGCCACATGAAAAACCCCCGGGACGTGACCCCCGGATCGGTGATGCCGGTATATCCATGGCTCCTGGAGAAGGATACCGAGTATGAAAAGATCCAGAAGCGCGTGGACGTGATGGTGATGCTCGGCGTTCCGTACGGCGAGGCTGTGAACAGCGCCGAAGCGATGGCCCGGGCCCAGGCGAAAGAGGTTGCCGCCCGGATCGAAGAGCAGGGCGGACCGAACGGGCTGGCCGACAAGAAGATCGTCGCCCTGATCGCCTACCTCCAACGGTTGGGAACCGACCTGACCCGTCCGGTACCGGAGGAGGCCTCCGAGCCTTCCGAGGCCGCCCAGGCGATGAAGGGAGCGCGGTGAAATGTTGCGGGACGTAATCGGCGGCGCCGGCCTTTCGTTCTATCCGCAGGTGGCCCTGATCATTTTTCTGTTGGTGTTCCTGAGCATCTGCGTTTTTCTTATTTTCAAAAAGAAGGCCGCGTGGGACCAGGCGCGGTACATGCCGCTGGAAGGGTCGGACAGGACCGGATCGGACGGGATGTCTGACGATGCCGGGAAATCCGGGGAGGGAAGAGCCGATGGCGGAGAATGAGTCCAAGAAAGATCGCTTGCTGGACCACAACTATGACGGGATCCAGGAGTACGACAACCCCCTTCCGACCTGGTGGGTGACGATTTTCTGGGCGGCGATTCTCCTTACGCCGTTCTACATCCTCTACTACCACGGAGGCGAAGGGCGTTCGGCGATCGACAAGTACAACGCCGAAATGCTCGCGTACGCGAACCAGCAGGCGGAGCAGTTGCTGGCCATGGGGCCGATCACCGAGTCGACCCTGGCCGAATTCCAGGCCGACCCCGCGAAGATGGCCGGGGCCGCCCAGCTGTTCGGATCCAAGTGCGCCACCTGCCATGGAGCGCGGGGAGAGGGAAACATCGGACCGAACCTGACCGACGAATACTGGCTGCACGGCGGGCGATTG
>CAZZIV010000056.1:0-14275 GCA_964654385.1 uncultured Acidobacteriota bacterium
GATGACAGTCGCTGCCGCGCGAGACACCGCGTCGCTGTCCGGGGGTAAGACCGGGCCCGCCGGCAAGGCGAAACAGGGGGAGCTGCCCCTGGGCGTCCCTGCCGCCGGCGGCTATTCCCTTCCTCCCCTGGAACTGCTCAAGCAGCCGGAGCCGCAGAAAGGGGACAAAAAGGAAGTCCTTCTGAACCGGGCCGACCAGCTCACAGAAAAGTTTTCCCAGTTCGCCGTGGGAGGTCGGGTGGTGGCGATTCATCCCGGCCCGGTGGTGACCACCTTCGAATTCGAACCGGATTCCGGCGTCCGGTTTTCCAAGGTGACTTCTCTTGTCGAAGATCTCTGCCTGGCGCTCCGGGCGGTCTCCATCCGGATCGACCGGATCCCGGGAAAGTCGACGATCGGGATCGAAGTGCCCAACGAACATCAGGAGATCATCTATCCGAAAGAGCTGATCGGCTCTCCGCAATTCGCCGAATCCCCTTCCAAGCTGACCATGACGCTGGGGAAAGATATCGGGGGCGAAGTGTTCGTCACGGAACTGGACAAAATGCCCCACCTGCTGATCGCAGGTGCCACCGGCGCAGGGAAGTCGGTCGGCCTGAACGGCATGATCGCCAGCATCCTCTATAAAGCGACCCCTGAAGACGTCCGTTTCATCATGATCGACACAAAGATGATCGAACTGGGGATTTACGCCGACATCCCCCACCTGTTGATCCCGGTGGTAACCGAGCCGAAAGCGGCCTCCATGGCGCTGAAATGGGCGGTGCGCGAAATGGGGAAACGTTACAAGCGCCTCGCCTCTGTCGGGGTCCGTAACATCACCCAGTTCAACAAACATCTCCGGAAGCACCCGGACAGCACCATGGTGAACGACCGGACCGGGGAGGAGATCCGCCTGGAGCGCCTTCCGTACATCGTCATCATCATCGACGAGCTGGCCGACCTCATGATGGTCGCCTCCGCCGATGTGGAAGAGTCGGTGATGCGCCTGGCCCAGATGGCAAGAGCGGTCGGCATTCACCTGATTCTGGCGACCCAGCGTCCGTCGGTGGACGTGATCACCGGCACCATCAAGGCGAATTTCCCGTCCCGGATCGCCTTCCGGGTCTCCCAGAAGGTCGACTCCAGGACGATCATCGACCGGCAGGGGGCCGAACACCTTCTCGGCCGGGGCGACATGCTGTTCCTGCCGCCGGGATCGGCCCGGCTGGTCCGGATTCACGGAGGGTTCATCACCGAACCGGAGCTGAACCGGATCACCTCCTTCCTCAAGAAGAGCGCCCGGCCGGTGTATGACGATTCGGTCCTGAAAGAGCCGGTGGAGGAGAGGACCGAAGGAGCCGACCAGGAAAGGGACGAGTTCTTCCTGAAAGCGGTGGAGGTGGTGCTGAACGAGGGTCAGTGTTCGATCACCATGATTCAGAGACGCCTTCGTCTGGGATACGCCCGGGCGGCCAGGATCGTCGATGCCATGGAGCATGCCGGAATCGTCGGGCCGGCGGACGGAGCCCGCCCGCGGGAGGTTCTGGCGACTCGGGACATCCTGGAAACTCTGCAGGCTTCGATGTAGTGCGCGTCCGGGTCTGGCTTCCCCTGCTTCTGCTCCTGACCACTGCCGCCTTTCTCCCGGTGCGCCGGTCCGAATACATCCAGGACGACCATCTGGCGGTGGAGGAGAACGAGATCGCCGCCCGGGGCGACCTTTCGGAAATCTTCGGCACCGATTACTGGGCCGGCGCTTCCGGCGCCGACGGCAGCCTTTATCGTCCGGTCACCATCCTCAGCTACGCCCTGGAACGGTGCTCCGGGGGGCCGCCTTCGCCTCGGGTCTCCCACGCCGTCAACCTGGCACTCCATATCCTGGCTTCTCTTCTCCTGGCCGCTGCAGCTCTGCGGCTCGGCTTCCGCAGGGAGGTCGCTTATTCGACTTCCCTGTTGTTCGCGGTGCATCCTCTTCACACCGAGGCGGTCGCCGGGGTCGTAGGCCGCGGCGAACTGCTGGCGGCGATTTTTACTTTGGCGGCGATCACTTTCTGGAGTTGGACCTGGGAATCCGGCCGATCTCCCGGAACCGCCCGCGTGGCGGCGTGGGGCGCCGGCGCGATGGTGTTCCTCGCTCTCGGCTCCAAAGAGATCGGCGCTGCGGTCATTCCGCTTCTGATTCTGCTGGACCTCTACCGGTTCCGGGATCCGCCCGGACCGGTTCCCCTCCGAACCTTCCTGGTCGAACGACTGGCGGCATTCGCCCCGACCGTCCTCGGAGCCCTCTTTTACCTCATCCTGCGGGTCCAGACGCTGCAGGCTGTGTTGATTCCACCCGCTCCACATGCTCTGGACAATCCGCTGGTGGCGATGCCCCCGGCTTCCGGCCTGTTCACCGCTCTCGGCCTCCTGCCCCGCTACCTGTTTCTCCTGGTTTTCCCGGTCCGGCTCTCCGCCGACTATTCGGGAGGGGTAATTCCCAGGGAGGAATCCCTCCTCGGCGTTCTCCCGCTGGCCGGGCTGGCCTGCTTCCTTCTTCTGGTTCTCGGCGCGGTCCTCCCGTTCCTGCCCGGGAAAAGGGTCAGGAGCCGGGTCCGGCATGAAATCGCCTTCGCCTGCTCCCTTTTCCTCCTGCCGTACCTGGTGATCGGTAATCTTTTCCTTCATGTCGGAACCATCTTCGCCGAACGGCTCGTTTACCTCCCCTCCGCCGGGTTCTGTCTTCTCGCCGCGGTTTTCCTGGCGTGGCTCGCGCAACAGAACGCCCCCGAGCCGGCCCGGCCGCGGAAACGGCGCAAGATCCCCGTCTCCGCCCTGGTCCTGACACTGGTCCTTGCCTCGTTCACCCTCGGTACCTACGCCCGGGCCGGCGAATGGTTGAACGACGAATCCTTGTTCGAATCGGTGTTGCGAGTCTTCCCGGACAGCCCCCGGGCCAATTTTATCGTGGCCAAGATCGAGGAAGAGCGGGCGTATAAGCGCTACAGGGGCCGCTCAAAGGCACTCCTTCTCCAGGCCCTGGAGCGGCCGATCGCCCTCCTTCAACACGCGGTGAAGGTTCAGCCGGATTACTCGGTCGGCTGGAACGAACTCGGCCTGATCCAGGCCCGCCTCGGCCGGACCCGGCAGGCGGCCGCACTGTTCGAGAAAAGCCTCCGGTTGGCGCCGACCTTTCCCCGGGCCCACCTGAACCTGGCGATCGCCCTGAGCGCGGCAGGGAATAAGAAGGAAGCTCTGTCTGCGGCCCGGAAAGCGGTTCTCATCTCTCCCGGGTCGGCCAAGTCCTGGGCCCAGTTGGGCCACCTCCTGGTCGAGGCGGGCAACCGGGACGGTGGAATCCGGGCCTACAGGGAGGCGGTCCGCCTGGGGAGGGAAGACCTCCGGCCCAGGCTCGAGAGCCTGGAACGGGCCGGCCGTCGCCGGTAGCAAGCCTTGATTTCTCAGAAAAGGGAGGTAAAACTCTATACTCGTTTCTTCCTATCGCCTGGAAAGGGAGCCTTACATGACCGTGTCCTACCAGCGGACCCACCTTCAGCAGCTGGAGGCGGAAAGCATCCACATTCTGCGGGAAGTGGCGGCGGAGTTCGAGAGGCCGGCGTTGCTCTACTCCATCGGGAAGGACTCCTCGGTCCTTCTCCACCTGGCCCGGAAAGCGTTCCACCCGGGAGGGGTTCCGATCCCCCTCCTTCACGTGGACACCGGGTTCAAGTTCCAGGAGATGTACCGTTTCCGCGATGAGATCTGCGAGCGGTACGGCGTCGAACTGGTGGTCCACCGGAACGAAAAGGCGATCGCCCAGGGCGCCAATCCGTTCCGCCTCGGTACCCAGAAATGCTGCGGACTTCTGAAAACCCAGGCGCTCCTGGACGCCTTGCGAGCCGGACGCCACGACGCGGCGATTGGAGGCGCCCGGAGAGACGAAGATAAATCCCGGGCCAAGGAGCGAGTCTACTCCTTCCGGGACCGGTTCGGGCAGTGGGATCCGAAACGGCAGCGTCCGGAGCTCTGGAATCTTTACAACGGGAAACTGAACCAGGACGAATCGATCCGTGTCTTCCCTCTCTCCAACTGGACCGAACTGGACGTCTGGCAGTACATTCACGGAGAGGAGATCCCGATCGTCCCTCTCTATTTTGCGAGGGAGCGGGAGATGGTGGTTCGAGACGATCAGCTGATCCCGGTCGAAGACCCTTCCCTTCTCCAGAAGGGTGAGAAGACGGAGAAGGTTTTCTGCCGGTTCCGCACACTCGGCTGTTCCCCCTGCACCGGGGCGGTCCGCTCCGAAGCGGACACCCTGGAGAAGATCATCCAGGAAATGATGACGGTCCGCGTTTCCGAACGGTCCACCCGGATCATCGACCACGATTCGGACAGTTCCATGGAGAACAAAAAGCGGGAAGGTTACTTCTGATGGCGCCGGACCTGGACGTACGGAAGTTCCTGGAACAGACCGGGCGACGGACGCTGCTCCGTTTCTCCACGGCGGGAAGCGTGGATGACGGCAAATCGACCCTGATCGGCAGGCTCCTCCATGACTCGAAAAATATTTTCGACGACACCCTGGCCGCGGTCCGGAACTCTTCGAAGACCTACGGTGCCGCCGGAGGTCAAGTCGACCTGGCCCTGCTCACCGACGGCCTGAAGGCGGAGCGGGAGCAGAAAATCACCATCGATGTCGCCTATCGCTATTTCTCGACTCCCAGGCGGAATTTCATCCTGGCCGACACTCCTGGCCACGAGCAATACACCCGGAACATGGCGACCGGCGCCTCCACTTCCGACGCCGCGATTCTCCTGGTGGATGCGTCCAGGGGCATCCTGACCCAGACACGGCGGCACGCGTTCATCCTCACCCTCCTGGGGATCCGGCATATCATCGTGGCGGTGAACAAAATGGACCGGGTCGATTACGACCAGGAGGTGTTCGAAACGATCCGGGAAGAGTTCAAAGGGTTCGCCGCGAAGCTGGGAGTTTCGGATCTCCACTTCATCCCTGTGAGCGCCCTGGAGGGAGACAACGTGGTCCATCGCTCCCGGAGGATGGACTGGTTTCACGGCGAGTCGATCCTGGAATACCTGGAGAACCTGTACGTGGAAGGCGACCGGAACCTGATCGACTTTCGTTTTCCAGTGCAGTACGTCCTGCGGCCGGACCAGGAGTTCCGGGGATTCAGCGGGCAGATCGTCTCCGGCGTCGTGAGGAAGGGCGATGAAGTCCTCGCCCTCCCCTCCATGAAGTCCAGCCGTGTGCGGACGATTTCCACCTTCGACGGCGACCTGGAGGAAGCGTTCAACGGGATGTCGGTCACCTTGACCCTGGAAGACGAAATCGACATCAGCCGTGGCGATATGCTGGTCTTTTCCAACAACCTTCCCCGGATCTATTCCCGTTTCGAATCGCTGGTGGTCTGGATGAACGAAGTCGCCCTGGATCGGTCGGCGACCTACCTCCTCCGGCATACGACCCGGTACGAGCGGGTCCGTATCGAGGATTTGCGCTACAAGATCGATGTGAACACTCTACACCGGGAAGAATCCGCCGACCTGAAGGTGAATGAAATCGGCCGGGTTCTCCTGGAGTGCAGCCGCCCCCTTTACTTCGATCCGTACGAGCGGAATGGAGGCACCGGCAGCTTCGTGCTGATCGACCCGATGACCAGCAACACGGTGGCCGCCGGGATGATCCTGGACCGGACGACCGAAAACGACCTCTCCCCCTCCCCCGGGAAAGAGAAGGAGATTGCCCGGGTGCGGAATATCCGCCGGGAGACCGGACAGGTTTCCCGGGAGGACCGGGAACGGGCCCTGGGCAGGAAAGCGGTCTGCTACTGGATGACCGGCCTGTCCGGCTCGGGGAAATCGACCATCTCCGCCGCTTTGGAGAAGAAGCTATTCGACCAGGGAGCCCAGGTGTTCCGGCTGGACGGAGACAATATCCGATTCGGCCTGAACCAGGACCTGGGGTTCTCCTCCCGGGACCGGAAGGAGAACATCCGCCGCGTGGCGGAGGTCGCCCGGCTCCTGAACCAGGCCGGCGTGACCGTGGTGACCTCGTTCATCTCCCCGTTCCGGGAGGACCGGGACGCCGCCCGGGAGATCATCGGCGCCGATTCTTTCCGAGAAGTTTTCGTCGACGCTCCGCTGGAACTGTGCGAGAGCCGGGACGCCAAAGGGCTTTACAAGAAAGCCCGCTCCGGTGAAATCAGCGAGTTCACCGGAATCAGTTCTCCGTACGAGCCGCCGGAAGACCCGGACATCCTCCTGAACACCCAGAAGACGAGCGTTATGGATTGCGTTCTGAAAATCCTGGAGGATCGGAACTGACCGTCCAGAGCCCCGGAATCGATTCTCCGCAATCAGGGCAGGAGCCGTCGGCCCCGATCCGGTTCGAGAGAACATGGAACCCCTCCCTGCGGATCAGGCAGGTGCCGCAGCCCGGGCAAACGGTATCCTCCATCCGTCCGTCCCTCCCCGGAAGGTTTCCGGCGTAGACGAAACGGAGCCCTTCTTCCTTGCCGATCCTGGCCGCTTTCCGCAACTCCCGGATTCCTGTATCCGCCCGGCCTGTCATCTTGTAGTCCCGGTGGAATGCGGTGACGTGCCACGGGAGATTCCGATCGACGCCGGCCAGGAACCGGGCGATCCCCCGCAGTTCTCCCTCCGAGTCGTTGAAACCGGGCACTACCAGGGTCACCACCTCCACCCAGAACCCGGTGTCGTGAGCCGCCTGGATCGTCTCCAGGACCCGCTCCAGGACACCGCCCAGTTCCCGGTAGGTCTCTTTCCTGAACCCTTTCAGGTCGATCTTGAACAGCCGGGTCACCGGCCGAAGATACTCCAGGACCTGGGAGGTCCCGTTCCCGTTGGAAACGAAGCCGCAGAGCATCCCGGCGGCGACCGCCCGCCGGAAAATCTCCGCAGCCCATTCGGCGGTGATCAGCGGCTCGTTGTAGGTGCTCACCACCAGAGGCGTCCGGTTCCGAACCCCGGCCTCCACCAGTTCTTCGGCGGTGATTTCCCGGATACCGGCCGTCGCGCGAGGATCCCGGAGGGCCTGGGAAGTGATCCAGTTCTGGCAATATCCGCAATGAAGATCACAGCCGAGCATGCCGAAGGAAAGCGCCCGTGCGCCGGGCAGCACATGGAAAAACGGTTTCTTCTCCACCGGATCGATGGCGAGACCGCTGACGTACCCGCCCGGGACCAGCAGCCTCCCGTCCTGGTTGAACCGGACCTTGCAGATACCCCGGCGCCCCGGATGAACCAGGCACCGATGCCCGCAGGCGAGACAACGAACCGATGGTTCTTGCCCCCCCTCTCCGGCCCCTTCGGCCCGGGCCAGAGCCTTCGCCGCCGGGCGGACCCTGGAACGAAGGACCTCTTCCAGCTCTGCGCCAGAGGCGGTATTCCTGCCCATGAGTAGAGTTTACTCCTTTTCAGGCCGGGCCAGAGCCGCCAGAATCCTTCTCACCGCCTCCGCCGGGTCGGGGGTTCCGATCCACGCCCCCACCACCGCGGCGCCCCATGCGCCGGCCTGGCGAACCTGGGATGCGTTCCGCCGGTCGACCCCGCCGATGGCGAACACAGGGATATCTCCGGCCGCAGCGACCAGGGCTTCAAGCCTTTCGAGCCCGATCCCCGGCGCGCCCGGTTTGGACCGGGTGGGGAAGACCGTCCCGGCCAACAGGTAATCCGGGCCGATGGAGAGGGCCGCCTCCAGTTCCGCCAGGGAATGGATCGAACACCCGACCAGGCCGATTCCGGCCGGTCGCATGTTCTCCCGAAACGAAGCGGCCGGGAGGTGAAGGCCGGCCCCGGTGGCCCGGGCGGTCTCGGGACAGCCGTTCACCACCAGGATCGGCTCGGGCCCGATCGGCTCCCGGATCGACCGGACCAGGCCGATGCGACCTTCCACGTCCAGGTCCTTCTCCCGGATCTGCACCAGGGCGGGACCGCCTGCCAGGCCCGCGGCGATCCGCGCCGCCGGATCTCCGCCGCAGCGCCGTCGGTCGGTCACCAGCATCAGCCGGGGTAATCCGTTCACCGGGAATTTCCCTCCTGGCGTGGTTCGGCGCGCTCCATCGGCGCGGTGCCGATCGGAACGTTCCGGCACCCGGACAGAGAGCAAGTTCAGCTCGGAATCGGCGCCGTCCCGACCCGCCCGTCCATGGGAGTGGTCGCTTCTCCGAAGAATTTCCTCGGGATCCGGCCGGCCAGGAGCGCGTTCCGGCCCGCTTCGGAGGCGGCCCGGATCGCCCCGGCCATCCGCACCGGCTCCCGGGCGCGGGCGACGGCGCTGTTCAGGAGGACTCCGTCCATCCCCAATTCGAAGGCGAAGGTGACGTCGGAGGCGGTGCCGACCCCGGCGTCCACGATCACCGGCACCGAGGCCCTGGACTTGATCAGTTCCAGGTTGTGGGGATTCCGGATCCCCAGGCCGGATCCGATCGGCGCCCCCAGCGGCATCACCGCCGCGCAACCCAGGTCTTCCAGCTTCCGGGCGGTCACCGGGTCGTCGTTGGTGTACGGCAGCACCTGGAACCCCCTGCCGACCAGTTCCCGGGCCGATTCGACCAGCGCCTCCACGTCGGGCAGGAGCGTGTCCTCGTCGGCGATCACTTCCAGTTTCACCAGGTCGGTCTCCAGCGCCTCCCGGGCCATTTCGGCGGTCAGCACGGCGTCTTTCACCGAGTAGCATCCGGCGGTGTTCGGGAGAACCCTGTAGCCGGCGGACCGCAGGTCTTCGTATAGGTTCCTGGAACCGGGTTCCAGGCCGACCCTCCGGACCGCCACCGTCACCAGTTCGGTTCCGGAAGCCTGGAGCGCCTCCAGGAGGATCTTCCGGCTCGGATACCGGGCGGTGCCCATGAGCAGCCGGGAACCGAGTTCGAGCCCGGCCAGGTTCCATCGATCGTTTCGTTCACCCTGGGGTCGTTCCGCCATGCTTCACCTCCACCCGCCGGCTCACCCGCCCTGCACCGGCTCCACCAGCTCGATCCTGTCTCCATCTTTCAGTTCGGTCCGGCCCCATTCACTTCGCGGGACCACCTGTTCGTTGACCGCCACGGCCACTCCTCGGCTCTCCGGCCCGTAGCCCCTCTCTGCCATGAATGCTTCGAGAAGGCCGGCTTTCAGCCTCTCGACGGCGCCGTTCACCTGGATGGTCGCCACCCTACCGCCCTCCCTGAGGGATCGATGGAGCCTGGACAACCCCGCCCAGCACCCGTTCCGGGTGGAACGGAGCCAGCGCCTCGGGCATTTTCCCGTCCACGATCCATTCGGCCAGGTAATCGGCGGTGGCCGGCGCCATCAGAATCCCTTTCCGAAAATGACCCAGCGCCAGCCAAAGCCCGTCGACCGGCGAGGGACCGATCACCGGCATGTTGTCGTCCAACGCCGGGCGCAGGCCGACGGAAACTTCCAGGAACTCCTGCTCGTAAATCCCCGGCAGAAGCTGCCAGCCGTACCGGAGGAGATCGAACGCGGCCCCGGCGGTCGGCGTCCGGTCGTACCCCAGTTCGTCCATGGTGGCGCCGATCAGCATCTCCCCTTCCGGCTGGGGAATCAGGTAGATATCCGGAGTACGGACCACACGGCTCAGAAGCTCTTCCCCCCGGACGCGGATCAATTGCCCTTTCACCGGCCGGATTCCCGGATCGGGAATCCCGAGTTCCATTTCACTCCAGGCCCGGGCCCCGGTGGCCACCACCACCTGGGAGCATTCCACCTGGATTTCGGACCTGCCGCCGATCGCCGCCCACACACCGGCGATACGGCCGGCGGCGGATTCCACCCGGCGGACGTCGGCCCCTTCCAGGAGTTCCCCTCCCAGCTTGCGAAACGCCGCCTCCAGCGCCGCGGAGAGCCTCCGGGGATCGACTCGCTGATCCTGGTGGATCAGGAGGCCTCCCAGCACCCGGGGGGACAGCCTGGGTTCCATCTCCAGGACCTGGGCGGCGTTGAGAGCGTCGGCGGACAACCCCTTGAGGCGGAAAGTTTCCCGCAGGTGATCCAGTTCGTTCCGGTGGTCCCGGTTCACGGCGACCACCAGGGTTCCCTCGGCACGAAACCCGGTCCGGATCCCGGTCAGCTCGGTGAGGCGCCGGTCGAATTCCGGATAGCGACCGAGGCTGTCCAACCCGAACCGGATGATTTCCGGCTCCTCCACCTGGGCTTCGGCGATCGGGCCGAGCATCCCGCCTGCCGCCTGGGTCGCGCCGGCGCCGGCCCGGTCTTTCTCGAGGAGGATCACGCTCCTTCCCCGGCGCAACAGTTCGCAACCGATCGCGAGGCCGATGACGCCGCCCCCGACCACTGCCAAGTCGGCTTTCCGCTTTCCGCTCATTCCGTGTTCTCCTTCGTGACCGCTTCGATCGCGTTCGCAAGATCCCGGGCCGCCGCCTCCGGGTCCGGTTGACAGATTACCGCCGACAGGACCGCCACGCCATGAACGCCGGTCTTGAAAACATCCACAATGTTCCCGGGGTCGATCCCGCCGATCGCCACCACCGGCCGGTCGATCTCACGGACGATCCTGCGGAGGAGATCCAGGCCGAGGGCCGGGGCCGGGTTCTCCTTGGAAGCGGTAGGGAAGACCGGGCCGACCCCCAGGTAATCCACTCCGGCGCCGGCGACCGCCCGTGCCTCTTGGAGGGAGTTGGCCGTTCCTCCAATGACACCTTCCGGGCCCAGGATCCGCCGGGCTTCGGCGACCGGCATATCGTTCCTGCCCAGGTGAACCGCGTGGACGCCGGCGGCTCGCGCTGCATGCACCCGGTCGTCGACCACCAGCATCGCACCGCACGGTTCGATCGCCTGGAAGATCCGCTCCAGGAGCCGGGAGCAGATCTCGCCGTCCATGGCCCGTTTCTCCCGGTACTGGATCACGTCGGCGCCGCCCCGGGCGGCCAGGGCGGCCAGTTCCAGGTGGCTGTACCGCTTCTGGATCGTTTCGTCGGTGATCACGTGCAGGCGGCCGAGTCTCATGGCTCCCCCTGCGCCGGACGCCGGATTCCGAAAACAGGGTCGACCGGCCCGACGCCGGCTCCGGTCCGGAAACCGTGCCGGATCGCTTCCTGAACGTACTCACGGGCGGACCCGACCGCCTCCTCCAGCGGCATCCCCCGCCCCAGTCCTGTGGCGACGGCGGCGGAATACACGCATCCGGTACCGTGGGTGTGCTCCTGCTCGATCCAGCGGCAGGGAAAGCGGCTTTCCCGGCCGCCTTCGATCAAAACGTCGGTCCCCGGTTCGCCGAAAAGATGTCCTCCCTTCACCAGGACCGCCCTCGCGCCCGCTTCCAGGATCGCCACACCGGCGGCGGAAGCATCCTCCAAGGTCCGGATCGTCCGGCCGGCGAGCCGTTCCGCCTCCATGACATTCGGCATCACCAGGGCCGCCAGGGGAAACAACCTCCGGACCATCCTGTTCAACCCCTCTCCGGAGAGAAGAGCCGCGCCGGAACTCGAGCGCAGAACCGGATCGACCACCAGGGGGATGCCGGGATGCTTTTCCAGAAGGCCGGCCACCGCCTCCACCGTCGAAGCGGTTCCGAGCATCCCGGTCTTTACCGCCTTCACCGGCAGGTCGTCCAGGACCGCGCCGGCCTGGGCCGCGACGAAAGCGGCCTCCACCGGCCGGGTGTCCAGGACACCAAGGCTGTTCTGAACGGTAAGGGCGGCCACAGCCGCAGCGGGAACCCCGCCGTTGGCGAGAATCGCCTGGATATCGGCCTGGATCCCGGCACCGCCGGACGGGTCGGACCCTGCGATGCTCAGAATCACCGGCCGCGCCATCGATCCCTCCCAGCTTGCGGTAACGGCGGAATGCCGTGTCGTCGTGCATAATATCGCCGACCGGTCCGGCAGAACAAGAAACAAACCGGGAGCCGGATCGCCAGAGGGATCGTATGGACCCGAAATCACCGGCAATCGCGCTGAGCAGGGAAGAGATTGCCCGGTACGGCCGCCACTTGACTCTCCCGGAAGTCGGCGTGGAAGGGCAGAAAAGGTTGAAAGCGGCGTCGGTCCTGATCATCGGAGCCGGCGGCCTCGGAGCGCCGGTTTCCCTGTACCTGGCCGCCGGCGGCGTAGGGCGGATCGGCCTGGTCGACTTCGACGCGGTGGAGGCGAGCAACCTGCAGCGGCAGGTGCTGTTCGGTGTGGACGACCTGGGCCGTTCCAAGGTGGAGGCGGCCAAGGAACGGCTGACCGGGCTCAACCCGGACCTCCTGGTGGAAACCTGGGACACCCGTTTCACTCCGGAGAACGCCATGGACCTGGTGGCCGGATACGACCTGGTCGTGGACGGAACCGACAACTTCCCCACCCGTTACCTGGTGAACGACACCTGCGTTTTGCAAGGGAAGCCGAACGTGTACGGAAGCATCTACCGGTTCGAAGGGCAGGCCTCTCTGTTCGCCGCGGAAGACGGCCCTTGTTATCGCTGTCTTTTCCCCGAGCCTCCCGCCCCGGGATCGGTCCCCAACTGCGCCGAGGGGGGCGTTCTCGGGATCCTGCCCGGGATCGTCGGCTCGATCCAGGCGACCGAAGCGATCAAGTGGATCCTCGGAAAGGGCGAGAGCCTCCAGGGCCGCCTTCTCCTGTTCCACGCCCTGGAGATGCGGTTCCAGGAGATCCGCCTCCGGAAGGACCCTGCGTGCCCGGCCTGCGGCGAGAACCGCTCGATCACCTCCCTCCAATCGGCCCTGGCAGTGGAGGCGTACCAGGAGGTCTGCGCCTCGGAGGCGAACCCGGCCCCCTTGGAAGAAGAAAGCACGGCGAACCGGCTCATGGAGGTCTCCACGCTCAAGAAACGGATCGACCGGGGCGACGATCTCTGCCTCCTGGACGTGCGCACGCCGATGGAGTGGGAGATCTGCCGGATCGAAGGGTCGCTCCTGGTCCCCTTGCAGGAACTGGCTTTTTCCACCGACGCCCTCCCGAACAAGAACCGGGAGATCGTGGTTCTCTGCCACAAGGGGATCCGTTCCGCCGCCGCCATGGAGTGGCTGATCTCCCGGGGTTATCCGAAGGTTTGGAACCTGGCCGGCGGGATCGATTCCTGGGCGGCGGTAATCGAACCGGAAATGCCCCGTTACTGAGCCTTGCCGGCTCCGGCCCGGATCTTCACTTCCCCTTCGGCCCGGAGGCGCAGCGTCGGTTTCCCCGGCCGGTTCAGGACGCCGACCACCGACTTCCCGTCCTGGGCCGGAGGCAGTGCGGGAAAATCCGACTCGATCCGGCCGTACTCCGACTTCCCGTCCACCCGGAGAGGGCTCTTCAACGGCAGGGTGACCAGGATATCGCCGCCATGGTTGATGACGGTGCTGTTCTCCGGCCACCGGCCGGACACCCAGTCTACGATCACCTGCTCTCCCTCGGCCTCGATGGCGACCGGACCGATCTGCCGTTCCACCTGCACGTTTCCGTCCCGGCTGGTGATTTCGAGCTTTTGAGAGACGTTCAGAATATGGATGTCCCCGAAGTCGTTCTCCACGGAGACCGGGCTGTTGACGTTGTCGATGGTGACCTCAGAACCGGTGGCCAGCACCCAGACCTCGCCGGCCACCTTGCGCAGGTCCACGGTCAGCCGGTCTCCCTGGATCCGGGTCGGGCCGACCAGGTCTTGCAGGGAGACGGCGGCGTCTTCGGTTTTCACCTCCAGGATCCCTTCGTTTCCGGCTCCCTGCAGGGAAGCTCCGTAGGCGTCGAAATGGAATTCCGCCTTGCATTTCTCGAAAGCGATCGGCGCGTCGGTCTGTACGCGGATGTCCCCCGCGCAGTTCAGGAATTCCAACCCGGCGCCGTCCATCCGGAACTCCCCTCCCGCCATAAGGCCGTCGGCACGGAGCGAGCCGCCGGACATGGTGACCCGAACCGGTGAGGATACTTCGGCCAGGGAGACCTCCGTGCCGTCGGTATCCAACTCCACCGGCCCGGCCAGTTCCGAGCCAGCCAGGCTGCCGTTCTCCAGGTTCCCGGTCAGGCCGCCGAGCGCTCTGCGGACCACCGCTTTCCCGCCGATGAGATCAATCTCCAGTTCCCCTTGCACCGACTCGGCCCGGAGGGCGCCGTCTTTCCCCCGGACCGTCACGTCGCCCTGGATGGAGGCCAGCCGGGCGTCCAGCCGGTCCCCTTCGAGCCGGAGGTCGCCGTCGACGTTTCCCGGCAACGGCTTTGTGCTGCCGCACAGGGCGTGAATCGTCGGCAGTCTAACCCACTGACCGCCAGGCCGGCCGCTTTGGGTCTTGGTCGCCACACAGCGGCCCCGCACGCCGTGTGCGCTCTCGAGC
>CAZZIV010000057.1:0-14263 GCA_964654385.1 uncultured Acidobacteriota bacterium
CAGTGCGCGCCCCCGCCCGGCATGGTCCGGATGACATCCGGACCCCTCGGCGGCCCCCCGGCGGCCGTGAAAGCCGGACCGGCCCCGGATCTTCTCCCGGATCCCCCGATGGCAATCCAGGCAGCGGCCGTCCATCCCTTCACCTCCCCGCTCATGGCATTTCTTGCAGTTTCGAACCGTGTCCAGGGCGGCGTGGGGCGCGGCCAGGTCGCCGGGAGAGACCTGCGAGAAAGCCGGCCCGGTGGAAACCATTCCCGAAAGCGCCGTCGCGAGCAGGACCGGCCATACCCGCCCCGCCTTCCGGTGTATGGAACCGTTCTCCAACATCAACCGAGCCAGGTCACCCCGAGAAAGACGACCACGCCGACATGAACCAGAACGCCGACCAGCGCCGTCACGGCGAACGGACGGTGCACCACGTGCCAGAACCGGAACAGCCTCTCGGTCGCTCCCAGCATCCGCAGCCTCTGGTTCAGGGCGATCTCCTTCCGGGCCAGCTTCACCGCGCTTCGCAACCGGTTCCTGTCCACCGGGCCCCGCCTCAGCCCCGCCCGGCTCCAGCGTTTCCGCAGCCGGCGCAGCGCCCGGAATCGGGCCAGGTCACTGGTCAGGAGGACCTTCAGCGCCCCTCCCAAGCCGGCGCCGGCCGCCGAATCGATCCGGGTCTCCGGCAGCAGCATCTTTTCCAGCCGGGCCTGCTCGATGCCGGTGGCCGCCATCAGGGCCGCCATCAGGCGGGCGCGCTCCGCGTTGGCCTGGTCTTTGTTCATGGCGATCCCCGAGGCGGTACGCGGAATATGCGTGTACAGATATCGGCCGACCACGCCGCTCAGGCTGACCAGGAGCATGGAGATGTAGGCCATCCCGATCAGGCCGGTGAAGCGGAACCCGGCGTGGACCGCACCGATCCAGGGCAGCAGGAGGCCGGCCAGGATGTGCAGATCCAGCCAGCGGGCCATGCTGCCGGTGAACGCCAGGAACCGGAATTTTTTCCGGAGCGGATACAACCAGATGTACAGGAAGAGACCGAGCGCCAGGAAGCCGGCGGCCTGCCCGATCCACCCGGACGGTTTCAGCCAGTCGTGCATCGGGCTCCGGACCCGCTGGCCGGCTCCTGACAGGTAATACGGCATCCCCACGATCGTGACCGTCAGAAGGATGCCGCAGATCACCATCAGGAGCGCCCATCGAGCCCCCGGGTTCGCCTTCGCCGATCGGCCCGCGACAGGGCGGGCGGGAGCACAGGTGGAGTCCGGGAGGACCCGGGACGGGACCGGCCCCGGTTGCAGAACTTGTCCCGATCCGAATGATTTCAAGAGTTCTACTCCTCCGTCTCCCGGCCGACCTGAATAAAGATGTCGAAAGAAACATCGGAATCGATCTGCAAACTATGCGCCAATCCCTACCGGCTTCCTGGGGATAGAACCAATTTCCCTGAAATTGAAGAACTTTTTCCCTGTGCGCGCCGGTTCGGCGTGCCAAGGATCCCCGGCGGGACCGATGACATTCGAGAAGAAACGGAATTAATTACCTGGCCGAGGGAGGAAGGAATCACGGAAACCGGCTTCCGGTTTCAAAACCGGAATCGAATCGGGATCGGATCCAGGCAGCCGGTCGACGCCGGTTGCATTCTCCCCTGCGAAGTAGGACATTGAACCTGTCGGCTTCTCCATGATACCGACCTCATTCCTGGAGTTCGGATGCTTTACGCCTTGCTGATCGCCCTGGCCGTGACGTTCCCTCTCTGCTGGCTCCACTACCGGAAGACGGTGGAGGAGAGCCGGGAGAGCCGGGAAACCCTGACCCTGGCCGGTCAAACCGGCATGACCGAACCTCCCTCGCTCCATCCGGTGATCGATGCCGAGTTGTGCGGAGGGTGCGGCAGCTGTGTGGATGCCTGCCCCGAAGGGAAGATCCTCGGCCTGGTGGATGGAAAGGCGGCCTTGATCCAGCCGACCAAGTGCATCGGCCACGGCGCCTGCCGGGATGCCTGCCCGCTCGGCGCGATCACCCTGGTTTTCGGCACGGAAAAGAGGGGTGTGGATCTCCCCCATGTGCAGCCGGATTTCCAGACCAACGTCCCGGGCATCTTCATTGCCGGCGAACTGGGCGGGATGGGGTTGATCCGGAACGCCGTCGAGCAGGGAAGACAGGCGATCGATGCGATCCGGAGACGGACCGGAGGCGGCGGAAAAGGACCGAAGGATCTGTATGACGTGGTCGTCGTGGGAGCCGGGCCGGCCGGATTCTCCGCCTCGCTGGCCGCCCAGGAACATGGCCTGAAATACCTGACCCTGGAACAGGACTCCCTGGGAGGGACGGTCTACAACTACCCGAGGGGCAAGGTGGTCATGACGGCGCCGGCCGTTCTTCCCATTCACGGCAAGACCCGTTTCCGGGAGACCACGAAAGAAGCGCTCCTGGAGTTCTGGAAGGGGGTGGAGAAAAACACCGGCGTCCGGATCCAGTATGGAACACGGGTGGACGCCATCGACCGGGACGGCGACCGGTTCCTGGTCCGGACCGACCGCGGTTCTTACCGTACCCGGACCGTGCTGCTGGCGATCGGACGACGAGGCACACCCCGGAAGCTGGGGGTCCCCGGAGAGGAACAATCGAAGGTGGTCTACCGCCTGATCGACCCGGAACAGTACCGGGGGCGGAGGGTCCTGGTGGTCGGCGGCGGCGACAGCGCCCTGGAGGCGGCAGTCAGCCTCTCCCGGGAACCGGACACCACGGTGACTCTCTCCTACCGGTCCCAGGCGTTTACCCGGGCCAAGGAAAAGAATCGAAAGGCGGTGGAAGCGGCAGCCGCCTCGGGCAGACTGAACCTAGTGTTACAATCGACGGTGGATCGCATCAACGGCGAAGACGTCACGATTCGCCGGGGTGAAGAGGTTCGAACGATCCCGAACGACGCCGTCGTGATTTCCGCCGGGGGGATCCTGCCGACCGGCTTCCTTCAGAAGATCGGGGTCGAAGTGGTGACCCATCACGGGGATTGAGACCGGGAAACACAGGGAGGAACTTTGCATCCTGTTCTTTTTCATCTATGGGGGTTTCCGGTTCCCACTTACGGAGTTCTGTACCTCACCGCGTTCCTGGCAAGCATCGGCGTCTACGCGTGGCTGGCCCGGACCGAAGACCACCCTTTCGCGGAGCTGTACGAGTTCGGTTTCCAGATAGCGATCGCCGGAGAGATCGGCGCGCGGCTCCTGTTCGTCATCGTGGAATGGGATCGATTCATGGCCGGTTCGATCTCTGCCCGGCAGTTCCTGGTGGCCGGCCGTGTGGTCCTGGGAGGGATCATCGCGGGGGCGGCATTCTGCATCTGGGGGGCTTACCGGTTGCGTTTACCCCTCTGGAGGAACCTGGAAGCCGCATTAACCGGCGCGGTACTCGGGATGGCGATCGGAAGGCTCGGCTGCCTGTCCGCCGGCTGCTGTTACGGTAAGCCGACCGATCTCCGGTGGGGGATCACCTTCACCGATCCCCTGGCGCAGAAGCTGAACGGAACGCCTCTCCACCAGGCGCTCCACCCGACCCAGGTTCTCCAGTTTTTCAGCGCGCTCGCCATTTTCCTCGTGTTGCTGTATTTCCATCGCCACCGGCGGTACGACGGACACATTACCGGGCTCGTCTTTCTCCTTCTGGGGGTGATGCGGTTTCTCATGGAGTTTCTCCGAGGCGACCCCCGGGGCACGGTGGAAGGGCTGGCCACCTCCCAGTGGATCGGGCTCGGGATGATCGCCGGGGGAGCCGGCCTCATGATCTATCGCCGGCGCCTGAACCGGGAAAACAACCCGGCTTCTGATCCTGTATAATGAACCGTACAGGCTTCGGCACAGGTCAGCGATCATGCGGATCGTCGGATCCGCGGGAGGTACAGCGATGACCCTGGAAGAAACAGCCACGATGACCGAGGAACCGGAAACCGAATCTCATGGTTGGCGGGACGCCCTGGGCGATACCTTCTATCGGAAAATCCGGGAAGCACGGGACCGGCTGGACAGCACTCTCCATGACCTGGGGGACAAGGCGACGGCAACCGGCAAACAGGTGAAACACGGTGTGGAACTCACCGAAGACCGGATCAAGGAAAACCCCTGGGCCGCCGTGGGAATCGCCGCCGGCGTCGGCCTGGTTCTCGGGCTGCTGATCAACCGGAACCGATAACGCGACGGCGATCGATCTCCGTCCCCGTCCTGCTTCCCCGGCAACTCTACCGGGACGAAGCAAGCGGACAGGAGCGGGCCTCCGTCCATCGGTTCATGAATCCAGGGCGTTCCGGCTCGGGGTGCCGGACTTCGATTCATATTGCATCAGCATACTTTTGAGTGTACTAAGGAACCGATCGAAAAAGGGGAGTCCTGAGCAGTGGATCCAATCGAGTCCTTCGTTCTGTCGAATTCGGAAGCTGCCGTCCAATGTGGCTGAACCGTCTGACAGTCCGCCTGAAGCCTCTCTTCGGGCTCTACTGGGATTTCCGCCTGGAAACGGCGGGAAAAACGATCCCGCCGGATACACCGCTGATCCTGGCGCCGAACCATACCTGTTTCCTGGACCCATGGTTCGCATCCTGGACCTACTCCCGGTTGATGCACCATCTCATCAACCGGGAATGGTATGAGAAATCCGTGCCATGGAACCTGTTTTTCCGGGCCAACGGAACCATCCCGGTCTCCCCGGGAGACCTTGAGGCAACCCTGAAAGCGGTCCGTGAAGTGCTGGATCGGAACGAAGTGATCTGCATTTTCCCGGAAGGGAAGATCGCTCGTGACGGCAACCTGCAGAGATTCCGACCGGGGATCGGCTGGTTCGCTGCGGTCACAGGGGTGCCGGTCGTGCCGGTTGGGATCCTGGGTGCGAGGGAATCGCTGCCGATCGGATCGCGCTGGCCCCGGCGGGGAACCATCACGCTCCGCGTGGGGGAACCGATGGAGTTCCCGAATCCGGGTCCGAATCCATCCCGACGGGAGACCATGCTTTTCGTGAGGGAACTCAGGGAGCGGGTTCAGGAATTGCTCCTCCCCACAGACCGCCCGCCTGGAGAAGAAAGATCCGGGGGCGCCGACGCTGCCGGACAGGAGACCGCCGACCGGCCGGTTCCCGATCCGCCTGGAAATCAACCCGAAAAGGCTAAAAACAGTCTTTCCCCGTAGAATAGGTAGTGTCGTCGAGTCCGTTCCTTCTCGATAAAATACTGAATGGGGAGGGAGGTGCGGCTTTGACGAATACCCAGAACCCGACCAACCTGGAAGCCTTGGTGGACCGTCATATAAGGCTCCGTGAAGTCCGGCGCAAAGCGGAGCCGGAGAAATCGGACTCCACGGAAGGTCCCTGGTTGACTCTTTCCAGGCAATACGGCGCCGGCGGAACCGCTCTCGCCCACCGCCTCTCGGAAGAACTCGGGTGGCAACTGTTCAACCGGGAAATCCTGCAGGGAATCGCGGAAAACACCCATATCCGGATGCGGGTGCTTTCCGGGATGGACGAGCGGATCCTGGGGCAGCTGGAAGAATACATCCAGTACCTGGTGGTCCCCGAAACCATCAACCAGGCCGCCTTCGCCAAGGAGATGATGCAGGTCATTCTCACCCTGGGCCGCAAAGGGCACGCCGTTCTCCTGGGCCGGGGCGCCAACTGGCTGTTGTCCGGAGGACGGGGAATCCGCGTCCGGATCGTCGCTCCCCTGGAATACCGGGTAGAGGCGATCGCCTCCCGGCTGGGGATCCGGCCCGACCGGGCGCGGGAAGAGATCCAGGCCCGGGACGCCGCCACCGCCGCATTCATTCAGAAGACCTTCGGCAGGGAGATCGACGATCCGACCGGGTACGACATGATCCTCAACCTGGCCGGCCTGGCGGAACCGGCCGCCGCCGCCGCCGTTCGCGCCGCCTTGCGTTCCCTTGAGACCGGGCGGGACGGGGACCCGGTCACTTCCTGAGGGCGGAGACCCTCGAATCGGACACATGCATCCGGCGGATCACCGGCCCCCCGGTCTCCATGGGAAACCGCTCGAAGGCGGCCACCAGCAACAGGGCGGCCATGCGGCAGCCCTGGGTCGGAGCCGCCTGCAGGGCGGCGCTTCCGGTCCAGAGCACCGGCGAGGAGTCCGTCCCTCTCCCGCGCCGCGCATCCAGCACCCGCACCCAGAGCCGGTTATCGAACGGCCCCCCCTTGCTCACGGTTTTGAACCCTGTGGCCGGCCCTGAAGTCGGCTGCAACCGAACCCTTCCTTCATAGCCGACACTTTCATAATCGAATCTCATGATGTAGTCGGCGTCTTCTTCACGGGCAACGATCCGGAACCCTTTTTGCCGGGCCAGCTCTTTCACCATCCCGACCATCTTCTCGGCGCTGACGGGACATTCCCCCGATGCGACATGGGCCCCCGGCTCCACGAGGATACCGGTGCCTGTCGGCTCCATCGCAGGAAGATCCAGGTTCCGAACTCCCTGCACCTGGACCTTGTAGGCGCAGCCGGCGAGAATCAGCAGGAGGACACAGGCGGAAACGGCGCTGACCGGCCCTGAGGTCTTTCTCATGATGGCCTCTCCTTTTCCCGGGACCGCTCCTCCTTCCACCCCTGTCATTCTCTCATAGAACGGAAAGGAGATACTTCGCCCTTTCTACGGTTGAAGTAGGGATGGAATGGCCCTGGAATTATCGCCTTCGATTGTCCGGTTGATCTATTGACTCCTTTAGTCGGAGATGAATAATCGCCCACGATTTCAACCGATCGGGCGAAATCATCAGAGAGAGTCGAGATCCGAACATCGAACGCCCTGCTAATTTGGATCATCTCGATCCAAGAGGGCGGTGAAGGAGTCCTGAACATGCAGAGAGTGCTGAATTGGTTCACCCTGTTGGCAGCCTTCTTTCTCGTTACAGGCGCGTTCGGCCTGGAATCCGGGCTTCCGGAAACGCTGACCGAGAAGACTCGCGACTGCATCACCTGTCACTCCGAGGCGAACCCGGGCCTGTACCAGCAATGGGGCGCCAGCAAACACTACGGAGCGAACGTAGGTTGCTATGAGTGCCATCGCGCCGACGCCGGCGATCCGGACGTGCTGAAGGACGGTATTCACGACGACTTCGTGATCGCCACCATCGTCTCGCCCCTTGATTGCGCCCGCTGCCATGCCAAGGAAGTAGACGAGTTCGAAAACTCCCACCACTCCAAGGCAGGCCGGATCATGGGTTCCCTGGACAACATGCTGGCCGAAGTGGTCGAGGGGAACAACGGACTGGTCACGCCGATGTTCCCGGAGGGGATTTCCGCCGCCGCCGTCAACGGCTGTTGGCAGTGCCACGGAAGCGTCATCAAGGTCGACCCGGAAACCGGCAAGCTGGATCCGGCGGTCTGGCCGAATACCGGCATCGGCCGGGTGAACCCGGACGGCTCCGAAGGATCCTGCACCGCGTGCCATTCCCGGCACAGCTTCTCCGCCGCCCTGGCCCGGCGGCCGGAAAACTGCGGCAAATGCCACCTGGGCCCGGACCATCCCCAGTACGAGGTCTACCAGGAATCGAAGCACGGCATCGCCTACAACGCCAACCAGAACGCCATGAACCTGGACTCCTCCAAGTGGATCGTCGGCGAGGACTACACCGCCGCTCCGACCTGCGCCACCTGCCACATGTCGGCGACCAAGAACCAGGACATCTCCCACAACATCGGCCTCAGGATCAAGTGGAACAACCGGCCGCCGGTTTCCAAGCTGTCCCATGAGACCGACAAGAAGTGGAACCTGAAATCGGCGGCGATTTCCGCCGACACCCGCCGGGAAAAGATGGTGGACGTCTGCCTCTCCTGCCATCAGCAGACCTTCGTGGACAACTTCTTCATCCAGTACGAAGGCCTCATCAAGCTGTACGAAGAGAAGTACGCCAAGCCCGGCCTGAAGCTCTACAAGTCGGCGGTGGCGGTTCTGAAGACCGACCCGGAGTACACCAAGTTCAACCACAAGATCGACTGGGTCTGGTTCGAACTCTGGCACCATGAAGGCCGCCGGGCTCGCCATGCCGCCTCCATGATGGCGCCGGACTACACCCACTGGCACGGCACCTATGACCTGGCCAAGAACTGGGTCACCGAGTACATCCCGCTGGTGAAGGAAGTCATTCACGATTACGAAGGCAAGCCGAACGCCGCGAAGGAAGTGGCCGACCTGAAAGCGGTCCTGGAAGAGGTCCAGAACAGCACGAACTGGGAATGGTCGATCAACAAGGAAGACCCGGCGATCAAAAAGGCCCGCCAGAAGCGACAGGCCGAATTCAAGAGCCGCTACCAATAGCGAAACCGGGCGGAATCGTTCCGAACAGGCCGGAGGCGACTCGCGCCTCCGGCTTTTTCATGCCCGTGGGCCGGCCTGCCGTTACAATCGTTTCATGACTCCCGACCGGCGAAAACACCGGGGCCCCCACCCGCGGGATCCCGAGCTCTTCCATGCGGATCAGCGGGTCCGTCTCGAAGCTGCCGTGGAGGAGATGTCCTGGCTTCTCAGCCGGGAATACGCCTCCAGATCGGCGCTCAAGCTGGTGGGCGACCGTCATGGCCTGACCGTCCGGCAGCGCCGGGCGGTCCTTCAGTGCTCCTGCTCCGCGGCGCGAAGAGAGCGGATGGAAACCACACGGGGCGACCGGTCGAGCCTACAGGGGTCTCCGGTCGGAATCGACGGCTATAACCTTCTCATCACGCTGGAGAGCGCCCTCTCCGGCGGTGTCATCCTGGCCGGCAGGGACGGCTGTTACCGGGACCTGGCCGAGGTCCACGGCAACTACCGGCAGGTCCTGGAGACGATTCCGGCCCTGGAGTTGATCCAGGAACGGGTCCGGACCGACCGGCCGTCCAGGGTCGACTTTTTCCTGGACCGCCCGGTCTCCAACAGCGGTCGTTTGAAATCCCTGCTGGCGGACCGGATCGAAGCGTCCGGGGAGGCGCCCTGGAACATCGAACTCCTGGACCGTCCGGATCAAGCCCTCAGCGGCTACCCTGGAATCGTCGCCACCTGCGACCGGGCGATTCTGTCCAGGGCGGAGCACTGGTACGATCTGGCCGGCTCGATCATCCGGCGGAATCTGCCGGACGCCTGGATCCTGGATTTTCGGCCGGGGCGTCGGCCCCCACTCCCAGGCGGTACTCCCTGCAAGCCTTCGTGATCTCCACACCCAGGAAAAACACCAGCCAGGAGTAATAGAACCACAGAAGGATCACCACCAGGGATCCGGCGGCTCCGTACAGCGTGCTGATGGTGGTGTAGGCCAGGTACCAGCCCAGCATCTTCTGCCCTAGAACGCTCAGGAGCGAGAATACCAGCGCCCCGGACCAGGCGTCGTTCCAGATCACTCGAACCGGGGCCAGGTACCGATAGATCACACCGGCGAACACCGCGTAGATCAACGACGTTAAAACCGAGTGCCAGATCCTGACGAGGTGCACCCCCCGGGGCACCGCCTCCCCCAGCCACACATCCCAGGCGGTCAGGAGGGTTCCCGCGGACATGACGGAGAACCAGAGCGCACCGATTCCGATCACCATCAGGAACGCCGAGGCCCGGGTCTTCAGGACCTGCACGATCCGGATCCGTTTGGATCGGGGCCGGCTCACTTCCCAAAGCTCCCGCAGCGCCCGCTGGAGGGAGGTGAACACCTGGGAGGAGCCGAAGATGATGATGATGATCCCGGCGATCGTGGCCAGCCAGCGGGTCGGATCCAGTCCGGCCTGCCGAATCCATCCCCGAAGAAGCTCCGTGAACCCTTCACCGGTGAGGAGCCGGAACCCGGCGAACACCCGGTTTTCCATATCACCGGGACCGAACAGGCTCCCGGCCAGGGTCAAGAGCAGGATCACCAGCGGCGTCACCGAGATCAAGGTGTAATAGGAGAGGGAGGCGGCCATCAGGGACACCTTTTCCCTGGACCAGCCTGCGAGGGCGCTCCGGAGGACGTACCGGGTTCTGGTTCGAACACTCATGAAATCGGATGATATACAGGATTCCACTTTCGATGACAAATCGACACGGCCGCGCCACGTTTGCGCAGGCTCCGGCGGTCCGGAATCGGCGGGCCGTTCCCAGGATCCTCCATTTTTGCTCTTTATTCGTGTATTTTTCCCCTTCCCGGCGAATTCCCTCGAAAACGGCGCAACTGGCCTCGTTTTTGCTCCCTGGATAGGCATGAGCCGGACATCGATCCGGACCGAGGGAGGAAAAAGGGAGAATCATGCGCGAAAACGATCATTGGACCGAACAGGAGACCCAGGGCGAGCCGGAGCCGAAGTCTCCGGGCGGAACCGATAAATCGGCTCGGCCGGTCTATATGAGGGAAATGGGCTCTACGCCTCTCTTGACCCGGGAACAAGAGATCGGACACGCCTCCGCCTTGAAAGAAGGGCGGGAAGGGTTCGCCCGCCTGATCCTGCAACTTCCCAAGCATCACCAGGAACAGATCCTGAAGGATGACATGGACGGCCCAGGCCTGATGGCCAAGTGGCCTCTAGCCAGGTTGGAAGCCTGTTACGACAATCTGAAGCGGCTCCGCAAAGCCAGCCGTGATGAAAAGCTCGACGCCGCCTTCCGGCAACTCGCCCGGGAAAAACGAAAGATCGACCGGGCCCGGGAAGCGATGACCGTCGCCAACCTGCGGCTGGTGATTCACATCGCCAAGAAATACAGCCGGGCCGGGCTGCCCGACATGGACCTGATCCAGGAAGGGAACATCGGCCTCATGCGGGCGGTGGAGAAGTTCGAGCATGAAAAGGGGAACCGGTTCTCCACCTACGCCTACTGGTGGATCACCCAGGCGATCACCCGGGCGATCGCGGACAAGTCCCGAACCATCCGGATCCCGGTGCACCTGAGCGAGAAACTGAAGAAACTGGAGAGAACCCACAAGGGGCTCAGCAAGTCCCTCGGCCGGGAACCCAGCGAAGAGGAGCTGGCCCGAGGGATGGACATCTCCATGGCCAATCTGAAGAAAATCCTGGAGATCGCCAGGGGTTACTGATCCTGGATTCTTCGATCCGCTTCCGCCTTCTCCTTCTTCGACATCTCCTTCCGGATCTTCTCCATCCAGTAGGCCGAATCCCCGTACCCCGCCTCGGCGCATCGCCGGAGCAGGAGCCAGGCGAGCACCCTGGGAGACTCCTTCCGGTTCGGTGTTCGAACCCGTCCTCTCAGGTAGAGAAAAGCAAGATCGTAGGACGCATCCAGGGATCCGGCCGCCGCCGCTTTCCGGAAGGCGGCCGCGGCCTTTTCGTGGTCTCGGGCCTTCCCCGGGGCGTTGCCGTAACGGCGGCCCAGCAGGTAAAGCTCCCGGGCGTCCGACGGGAGAGCGGGCTCCGGCCCGTTTAGAACAGGTGCTGGAGCCGTTTCCGGAAGAGGCGCCTGGCCGGTCGGCTCAGCCCCCGGCGCAGCCCCCGGCAAGGCTCGGAGCGGAGGAGCCGGTTTCGACCGGGCCGCCTTCGACCCGGGTGGCGCATCCACCGGCCTTGAAGGGGTCTTCTCCGGAGGGCCGGCCCTCGAAGGCTCGGTCCCGGCGGGGAGATTCTCCGCAGGCTCCGGCGGGGACGGCAGGGGCCCTGGTCGAGCCGTTTCAACGGGGATCGGCGCAGGCGGCGGAGCCGAAGGAGCCGAAGAGGTCGAGACAGGTTCGGGTACGGCACGGTCGCGGGCCGTTCGATCTCGCAGCAGTTCCGGGTCGACCTTCGCCGGGCCCGCTTTCTCGAACAACTCGGCGGCCCGTCTGGGGTCGGCGAAGACCCCGATCCCCTGGGCGTACAGGCTGCCCAGGTTCAGAAGGGCGGCGGCGTCACCGGCCTCCGCCGCCTTCCGATACCATTCGATCGCCTTCCCGGTGGACGGTTTCACACCCAGACCCCGGTCGTAGAGGAACCCCAGGCGGCTCATCGCCTCCACCTTCCCCTGCCTGGCCGCCTTCCGGTACCACCGGGCCGCCTTGCCCGGGTTCCGGGCCGTCGCTCCGAAATCGAACCTGCGGGCGACCGCCAGCTGAGCGCCGGCATGGCCGGACTGGGCCGCCTTCATGTACCAGCGGAACGCTTCCTCATCGTCTTTTTCCACGCCGGAACCGGTCGCGTACATCCGGGCCAGGTTGAACCGGGCAACGGCTCTCCCGTCCTCCGCCGCTTTCCGGTACCACTCCGCCGCGCGGGCGGGATCCTTCTCCACGCCGTACCCGTTCTCGTACATCACTCCCAGATCGTTTCGGGCCCGGGGGTTCCCCTGTTTCGCCGCCTGGAGATAGAGGCGGGCCGCCTCCTTGAAATCCTGGGGTAGCCCTTTCCCTTGGTAGTACATCCGGCCGATCCTGTACAGGGCGTCAGGATCGCCTCGATCGGCCAGAGGCTTCCATTGAGCCAGCGCTTCCGCGTAATCTCCCTGCTCCCAGGCGGCCACGCCCTGCAGGTAGTCGGCGCGGATAGGCGCGCCACCGAAGGCCAGGACCAAGGCCAGAACCATCAATCGGATCGCAGCCGGTTTGGTCATCGCAACTCCTTCCAGGCCGGTCGCAAGGCCCGGGGGTCAGGAACCGATCGCCGCCAGGAGGGCCGAAGTGTCCGCCGCCACACGAAGGGGCGTGTTCACCTCATGCGCGGATACCCCCGGAAGCCGTCCTTGATGGTAATCGATGATCGTGCGCGGGTCCTTCAACATGTGCCCGGTCAGAATCCCGCACACCATCTCGTTCTTTTTGATCCTGCCGCTCTTCACCAGCTTCCGAATCCCGGCGACCGTAGCGCAGGAGGCAGGCTCCGCGCCGATTCCGGCGGAATCGACCGCCTGTTTGGCGTCCAGGATTTCCCGATCGCAGACCTGCTCCACGACCCCCCGGGTCCGCCGGAGCCCGCGAAGGCTCTTCTTCCAGGAATACGGGTTTCCGACGGCGATCGACCCGGCCAGGGTGGAAACGTTCTCCTTCGGAACCAGCGGCTTGTCGTCCCGGACCGCTTCATAGAAAGGGTTCGCCCCTTCCGCCTGGATCACCGCGATACGGGGAAGCCGTCCGATCAATCGTAAGTCGTACAGCTCCCCGAATCCCTTGGCCAGGGCGGCGCTGTGCCCCAGGTTTCCACCGGGGAGCACCACCCAGTCCGGCACCTGCCAGCCCAGATCCTGGAGAAGTTCGAAGCCGACGGTTTTCTCTCCCTCGAACCGGAAAGGATTCATAGAGTTCAGCAGGTAGATTCCGCCGGCAAGGCAGGCCTCTTCCACCAGGCGGAGCAGCCGGTCGAAGTCGCAGGGCACCTGGATCACCCTGGCGCCGTAGGCCAGAGACTGGTAGACCATGCCGGCGGCGGTGGATTTCTCGGGGACGAAAACGTGCGCCTTCATTCCAGCGGTCGCCGCGTAAGAGGCCATCGCCGCCGCCGAGTTCCCCGTGGACGCGCAGGCCACTTGGCTCATGCCGAGCATTTTCGCCGCCGTCAGCCCGGCGGACATTCCCCGGTCCTTGAACGAACCGGTCGGGTTTTCCCCCTCGTGCTTCATCAGCACCGCGTCCAGGCCGACGTACCCGGCGAGATGAGGAGAGTCGTACAGGTTGGTGTTTCCCTCGCAACGGGTCACCACCGTCTCGTAGGAAACCGGCAGGACGATCTCCCGGAACCGCCAGACTCCCGAACGGTCGGTGTCGTTGTGGGAATAGCGGCGGTTGTTCCATACCTTCAGATCCAGTCGGCCCCGGTGAACCTTCAGGTTGTGGATCACGTCCAGCATCCCGCCGCACTGGCAGCGGTAGCGGGGTTCCAGGCCGGAAAATTCGGCGGAACAATCCATGCACTGAAGGTGCCATGTCCGGGTGCTCAATCGGAATCTCCCTTTACGGGCCCCTTGCCGGGCCGGAGCCGGCCTGCCTGTCCGGCTCGTTCCACCGCCTCTTCCTGTCCGAGGCTCCAACCGATCCGCCTGCTGAAGCGTTCCGTGCCCGTCCTGGAAGGATATCACCGGCATCCGGCGGACAGGAAGCCGCAATTCGGACCTACCGGGTCAGAAACCAGGCGACGCCCCGGATCAGCCAGAGCAGCCCGATCCACCGGAACAGGAACATCACGGCGGCGGTTCCGATCAAGGCCTGGATATGAAGCGGGAAGGGAGCCTGGAGGCTCGCGCCGTCCGGAGCGTTGGACCGGGGGCCCAGCCAGCCGACGGGCAGCACGACCGGCGCGACCAAGAGGCGGCACCCGGCGGACCAGGTCCCCCTGGCGACCCGGCCGCTCTCCGCCGCGGTCTCCTCGTTG
>CAZZIV010000058.1:0-14144 GCA_964654385.1 uncultured Acidobacteriota bacterium
GAGACCGCCTCGCTGGGGGTCGCCCCGGACAATCCTCCGGTGTCCGGGCGGGCGTCGGTGATCTGGATGAAGTAATCGTGGCCGGCCTCGTCCAGGCCGAGGACCTCCTGGATCTGGGGTTCGGTCTGGAGAATGAAATTCTTCGACGAGCCGCCGCCGAAGATCAGAACGCCGGACCGGCCCGGTCCCTTTTTCGCCCCGTAGACGATGGCGGCGGTCTCGTTCACGCAGAGCGACGGATTGATTTTCGGCCCCTTTCCCTGGAGATCCAGTTCCGCGAGATTCATTCCGATGGAGGAATCGCCGGGAGAAGAGGTGTAGCAGGGCACGCCGCAACGATAGGCGGTGGTGAGTACGCAGGTATCCCTGACTCCCAGGGAGTCTTCCCGGGCCGCCAGGAACCGCCCCATGGCGTGGTGAAGCCCGGCAGTGGACATCTCCCCGCGGAATTCGTCCGATTCGAACATTTTGCGGAGGAACGCGTCGGTCTTCAGCAGAACCCGGTAATCGAACAGGATATCGTAGATCCGGACCACACCGTCCCTGTGAAGCAGGCGGTCGTCCACCTGGTGGGTGCCCTGGTGCAGAGCCAGGTCCAGGCCGAAATGGAGATCGTGGTACAGGTTCGCGCCGGTGGAGACGATCCAGTCGATGAAGCCGGCCCGGATCAGCGGCACGAGCACCGACCGGCCCAGTCCGGCCGGGGTCATGGCGCCGGAGAGGGCGGCGCCGACGACGCAATCCTCCCCGGCCATCTTCTCGGCCAGCAGGCGGCACGCTTCCTGCAGCCGGCGCCCGTTGTAAGCCAGGAACGCGCCGTCGACCAGGTCCGCCGCCTTCGTCCCGCCGGCGATCGGCTCCGGCAGGATCCGGTTCCCCCTCAACCATCGGCTCTTATTCGGCATAACTCTCCGGCGGCCTCCTGTCATACTTTCTCCGCGTCACAAGGAGGAGTTTCCCCTGCCTGCGCAACTTTCGAAACCCGGCCAGGCGAAACATCTTCAGAGGGAACCAGCGTGCGATCCGCGTATTCACCATCAGCACCCCCTCGCGATCCGGGTGGGGTCGGACTCCTGGAGTGAGGGCCAGCCACCGTCCCATGCCGAGTTTCCGCATCCACCTGGAAACGGAAAGCCAGAACGGGCGGAATTCGGTCGCCAGGAAAAACCCGTCGTTTCCTTTTCCCTGGTACAGCGGGAGGAGGATCAGGCCGTCCAGGATGGAACGGATTTCGCCGTTCCTGTCGGTCGCCAGCAGTTCCCCCCTCCGAACCGGCCGGAAGTTGGTGAATCCAGGCTCCATCCGGAACCGGTCCGACGATGCGATGGCGAACCGGTAGCGAATTTCCATCACCCGGGGAACGCCGGTGCAAGCCTCTGCCAGGCTCCGGCGGAAGGCTTCCAGGTCCGGGAGGTTCGCAGGATCGATCATCCCGATCGCCGCCATCGCCAGGTTCAACACCGCGCGGAAATTCTCCCTGGACGCCGGCGCGTCATGACGGCCTCCTTCCACACCCAGGGTGACCAGCCCACGGTTGTTCAGGTACTCCAGCAGCGAGCCTTCCAACTGCTCTTCCAGCCCCAGGATCAAGGGCAGCGGGAAATGAAGGGCGAATTTCCGGTTCCGGAGGGTATCCCCCACGGTCAGGAAAGGGCACCCCGCGGCGGAACTGGTGTGCAGATCCAGAAAATAGGCCTCCCCCCGGGCGTCCCGGAGAATTGCTTCGATCGCAGCCAGCAGTTCCCGTTGGTCGGAAACCTCCGCCTCCCCATCGAAGGCGGAGGGATCGGAACGGATCTTCCGGATTCTTTCCTCGGTCCAGATCCTGTTCATGTCCCGGTCGAGAAACCGCTGGTTCGCCGCCAGCCCCTTCAGGTTTCCCGCCAGGAGGAACAGGCGGCCCCGGATCGGCGGGTCTTGCCGTTTCAGGGCCTCCAGGACTTCCATGGCTGCGTCCAGGCCGGCCGGCTCATTCCCGTGGAGACCGCCGACCAACACCAGGGTCGGACCCTGCGCCCCTTCCAACCGCCCACAGACGCGCCGGTACTTGATGATTCCGTCCTGTGGTTCCAATGTTTTCTTGCCCAGGGCCTACAGGCCGAATCATTCCGCGTCTTCGTGGAGAGCGCGGGTCAACAACTCCGAAGCGACGTTCATGAAATCCCGCTCGGTTATCATACCGACCAGACGCCGATCCTTCACTACCGGGAGACAGCCGACCCCTTGTTTTCGCATCAGCTCGATGGCATGAAGGGTGGAAGTGTCCGGCGTAACGCTGATCGGATCCTTGTGCATCACGGTGGAAACGGCCATCCGGCCTCCTTCTTCCGCGTACGCCCCCCGGGCCATGATCCGGAGCAGGGACCGGTAGGAAACCAGACCGACCAGGCATCCCTCCCGATCCTCCACCGGAACATGGCGGATCCGCTCCCATTCCATCAGGCTCGCCACCAGGTCCAGGGATTCGTCTTCCTGGACGGTAAACAGGTCGGTGGTCATGCACTGTTCCACCCGCGTGACGTTCCGGTGCCAGTCGCCGCCCTCCTCCAGCCTGCACGGCTCCCAGTCGGCCACCGGCCGGCCGGTTTTCTGCCGGGTCAACATCCCGGCGGTCAAAGCGTTGAGCCACTCTCCCTGGCTCCCTTTCTCCCGCATCGAATCGAGAGATTCCATCGCCCAGCGGGAGCCGCAGGTCCTGGCGCCGACCCTCTGTTCCACCACGCCCATGTACCGGTCGATGTCGGCAGGGACGATTCCCCGGGACTCGAGCCCCTCCCGGGCCATCGGCAGCAGTCGCTCCAGCACCAGATCGGTGGCGGTGACCGGCTTTCCTTCGAACCAGTTGAACTGGGCTTCGATCCCGTACCGGGCGGCGGAGAGGAAGTTCATCTTGGCGTCTTCGAATCGCATCAGCCTGGTGATGTCCTCATACTGGTCCGCCAGCCAGATGATCAGGCCGAACCAGAAGGCGGCGTTGGCCATTTCATCCAGGACCGTTGGCCCCGCCGGCAGCACACGGTTCTCGATTCGAAGATGGGGCTTCCCGTGGGAGATCCCGTAGCACGCCCGGTTCCACCGGTAGACCGTGCCGGTGTGGAGGCGGAGCGCCTTCAGGTCGGGGATTTCTCCCTGGTCCAGGAGGGCGACCGGATCCCGGTACCCGTCGGTGCCGACCAGCGCCCGGAAGCGGGAGATGTCTTCCTGGTAGAGTTCCAGGACCGAATCCCTGACCCAGCGGTTTCCGAACGAGACCCGGGGGCTCCGGTCCCTGAGATCGTGGCCGGCGCTCCGCGTATCCACCGCCTGCTGAAACAGGGCGATCCGCGTCTCCCGCCAGAGCCGCCGCCCGAACAGGAGTGGGGAGTTGCAGGAGATCGCCAGCACCGGCGCCGCCACCGTCTGGGCGATGTTGTAGAGATGGGGAAACTCCCGGGCGCCCACTTGAAAATGGACCTGAAAGCTGGCGTTGCACGCTTCGAGCATGACCGAGTCGTGCTTGACGATCAGTTCGTCCAGCCCCTTGATGAAGAACTCGTAGGTGCCGCCTCTCAGGTTGGTGAGAGCCCGGTTCAACGCCCGGTAGCGGGGAAGGGGGGTCATGTTTCCCAGCCCCAGGTCCGACTTTCCAAGCGTCGGGAGAATTCCCGTCAGGAGAATCTCGGTGTTGATTTCCGACGCCGCCTCCCGGGCTCGGTCCAGGAGGGTTTCCACCTGCTTCTCCATCGCCCGGAGACATTCCCCGCCGAAATCCTGGGGGTCCAGGTTCGCTTCCAGGTTGAAGAGGCCCAGTTCGGTGGTGAAGTGAGGGTCGTCGATCGCCTCCAGGAGTTCCATCGCCACGGTCGCCGGGCGCAGGCGGGAATCGACCAGGAACATCTCCTGCTCGGCGCCGATCCGGCGGACGTGCTCTTCGATCAGTCCTTCATCGATCATTCTCTCCAAGGCCCGCAGGTCCCGGAGTAGTTGGCCCATGAACGCCCGAAGGGTTTTCCCCCCCAGTTCGTTTTCCTCGATCCGACGCTCACCCATCGCCGGTTCCCCCCTTTCCCAGGTGTCGTTCTCTCAAGTGATCCAGGAACCCGGAATCGTTCCGGAAATACAGATGCCCGAAGAAGCCTTCCATGACGAACCGCTCCACGTTACCGAGAAGATTCGGCTCCAGTTCCGGGAACAATCCCGGGAGCATCACACAGGTCAAGAGCGACGCGACTCCCTGGAGCGTCGCCGGTTGTTCGGTCCGAATCTCCCGGGACTGGAACAGCCGCCAGACCCCGGCCAGGGGGATCGTGCCCTGCATCGGATCGGCGGGAGCTCGCTCCCGGTTATCGAACGGCGCCGCCAGGGTGCGCCACCCCGCCGCCCCGGGAACCAGGACGGCAAAATCGTCTCCCAGTTCCTCGCAGGGAGAGGAGAGGCGGACCGCCGTACTCTTTCCGGCGCCGGACACCCCTGCGAAAATCCAGGTCGCGCCTTCTTTCCGAATCCCGGCGCCATGAAGGGCGAATCCCCCTTCTTCCAGGGCGATCCTGGCGGTCAGGCTCCGCACCGCGTTCTCCACGGTCCGATCCCTCGGCTCCCCGGACGCCCCTCCCAGGACCAGTTTCCAGCAGCGATCCTCGTCGAGGTCCGGGCACATGCAGAAATTATAGGAGCGAACTACAGGCGTTCCATTCAGCATCCGGGACTCCAGCCGATAGGTCTCTCCCGGCTCCCACTCTCCAAGGCCCAGACCGCTCTCGTCTCCGGGGCGTTCGGAACATCGTATCCGCAGCCGGGGCCTCTCCGTCCCTCCACTCCGCGCGAAACCGCCCCACCGCTCCTGGAGCCGGGTCGCGAGAGAAGAAGAAACCCCTTCCAGGACCAGTTCCCATTCCCCCAGCCGGAGGGTCAATGCCGGCGTCCGTGGAAACGGACCGGCTCTTTCGATCGCCGCGGGGCCGGGATATGGGCGCGTCTTTTTCATGCATGGAGGATATTACGCCGAAAATGAACCGATCGACTCAAAAACCGAAGAACGGCCCTGGCGGTCTTCCCGGGGCCCGGCCGGACACCAGGGGCGGCAGGAGACGGAGGACGCGGCTGCTAGAATAGATCCCGATGAACATCGCGGCAAAAAGATGACGGCGGCGGACCTGGCCATCATGACCCGTCCCAGGTTGTTCGAGTTTTTCGAACGAGCGTTCAAGAAACCGTCCGAATGGCAGGTCGGGATGGAACTGGAAAAGATGGGACGGACGGAGGCGGACGGGCGGCCGATTCCGTACGACGGAGGTTCGGCTTCGGTGATCGCGGTCCTCCGGCACTACATGCGGACGAGAAGCGCTTCCCCGATCTACGAAGGGGAGAACCTGATCGGCCTGGACGGTCGCTGGGGAACCATCTCCCTGGAGCCTGCCGGGCAGGTGGAATGGTCGTCCCGCCCGTACCGGGATCTCGGCGAACTGGAACGGCAGCTCAGGGATCACCTGGAAGCGCTGCGCCTTGCCGGGAAGGAGCTGGGCGTCGCGTGGCTGGACGTAGCGGTCGATCCGGTCCACCCGGTGGAGAAGATGCCCTGGATGCCGAAAGCCCGGTACGGGATCATGCGCCCTTACATGGGCGCCCGGGGCGCCCTCTCCCACCGGATGATGACCCAGACCGCCAGCATCCAGTGCGCCTTCGACTTCGCGAACGAAGACGATTGGACACGGAAATTCCGGGCCGCGGCCCTCACCGCGCCGGTCGCCGTCGCCCTGTTCGCCAACTCCTCCCGGGTGGACGGCCGGGAGAGCGGCTACCGTTCCTACCGGCAGGCGATCTGGAAGGAGACCGCCCCCGAGAGGACCGGCCTTCCGCCGTCGGTGTTCTCCCCCGGTTTCGGCCTGGACGCCTGGATCGCTTTTCTTTGCGATGTTCCCTCGATGTTTTACCGCAGGGCCAGGGGGATGGTGCCGGGAGACGGCAGGCCGTTCCGTGAATTGATGGACCAGCCCTCCTGCACGGCGCCGCGGGCGGCCGACTGGGAACTGCACCTCTCCTCGGTTTTCACCGAAGTCCGATCGTACGCCTACCTGGAAGTCCGCTCCGCCGACCTGCTCCCCGACCGGCTGGCTTTCGCCGTACCGTCGTTCTGGACCGGACTGCTCTACAATCCGGACAACCTGGCATTCGCCCTGGAAGCCGGAAGCCCGATCGACGACTACGCCCTCTGGCGGTCGGCCATGGACTCGGCCGCCCGGCGCGGACTGGAGGGTGAAGCCGGCGGCCGCCCGATCCGGGAGTGGGCGGAAAAGCTGCTGGACCGGGTCCGCGGCGCCTACGAGAAGGGCGCGGTGGTTTGCGGAGCCGACCCGAAAGTCCCACTGCAGTCGCTCTCGAGGCTGGAGGCCGAACGTGGGCTGCGGCCTGATACAATTCCTTCTCGTGAACGACAGAAACCATAGAAGATACCGAAAGGAAACCCTGTACGGAACCACGGAAGAGACGCTCCACAGAAGCGGCACTCGGTTCCGCCTGCCCGTGGCGACGGAGCATCAACGCTGAATCAGTCCCTGGAGGTTCGACCGCTTCCCAGGACTGACTGAACAAGGAGGAAACCGATCATCATGGCCACCGCCCTCGAACATGTCCGCAAGAATCAAAAACAACACTTGGCGGAACTGCTGGACCTGCTCCGGATCCCTTCGGTGAGCACGGATCCGGCACGGAAGAAAGACATGGCCCGCGCGGCCGACTGGATGAGGATGCGGTTGAAGGAGGCCGGCTGTTCCAGGGTGAAGATTCACAAAACCCCCGGCCATCCGATTGTTTACGGCGAGTGGCTCGGCGCTCCCGGGAAACCGACGGTACTGGTCTACGGACATTACGACGTCCAGCCGGTCGACCCGCTGGAACTCTGGAAGACGCCGCCGTTCGAGCCGACGATTCGAGACGGGAAGGTTTTCGCCCGGGGAGCCTCCGACGACAAAGGGCAGGTGATCATTCATATCAACGCCCTGGAGGCTCACCTGAAGGCGGCAGGCTCTTGCCCGGTGAATATGAAATTCCTGATCGAGGGCGAGGAAGAGGTCGGATCTCCGAACCTGGATCCCTTCATCAAGGCGAACAAAAAGCTGCTTTCCTGCGACGCCGTGGTGGTTTCGGACAGCACCATGTTCGACCGGGGGATCCCGTCGATCTGCTACGGCCTCCGGGGCCTGGCCTATTTCCAGATCGACCTGGTCGGTTCCGATTCGGATCTCCACTCCGGCTCTTACGGCGGCGCCGTCGTCAACCCGGCGAACGCCCTCGTCTCCATGCTCGCCTCCCTGAAGGATGCCAACGGAAGAATCCGGATCCCCGGGTTCTATGAGAACGTTCGGAAGATTCGCCCCGCCGAGAGGAAGGAATTCGCCTCTCTCCCTCACAGCGACCGGAAATACAAAAGGGAGTTGGGGGCGCCGGACCTGTTCGGGGAAAAAGGGTACACGACGCTGGAACGGGTCTGGGTCCGCCCCAGCCTGGATATCAATGGCATCTGGGCCGGGTTCACCGGGGAAGGAGCCAAGACGGTCATCCCGGCCGAGGCCCACGCCAAGATCTCCATGCGGCTGGTGCCGGACCAGGCGCCCGCGGAGATAGAACGAAAAGTGTTGAAACATCTCAAGGCGATCGCGCCCAAGTCCGTCAAGATTTCGGTCACTCCCCTTCACGGTGGCGACCCCTGGCTGGCCGACACCGACCACCCCGTCCTGGCGGCCGCCGGGAACGCCATGAAGAAGGCGTTCGGGCGGAGGCCTGTGTTCGTCCGGGAGGGGGGATCGATCCCGGTGGTCGGCACCTTCGCCGACGAGCTGAAGGTGCCCTGCGTCCTTCTGGGCGTCGGCCTGAACGACGACAACATCCACGCTCCCAACGAAAAAATGGACCTGGGCCAGTATTACGGAGGCAACGAGGCGGCCGTTCTTCTCCTTTCGGAACTCGGGAAAGAAAGCTCCCATGGAAAGAAGACGCGGAAGCGGTAAATCGCGGTTACCGGTCGTCCTGGCCGGGCTGCTCCTGCTGCCCTTCGGCGCCGTTTCCGCGGAGGTCCTGGTCTCGGCAGCCATCAGCCTCCGGGACATCCTGGACGGCGTTCGGCCGGCATTCCGGGAGGCCGGGGACGAATTCGTTCTCAATGCCGCCGGCTCCGGCACCTTGCTGCGGCAGATCCTTCGAGGAGCCCCCGCCGACCTTTTCCTCAGCGCCTCCCCGGTGGAACTGGACGAGTTGGAACGGAAAGGGATGCTGGTTCCGGGCACCCGGTGCACACTGGCCTCCAACCGGATCGTGGCGATCTTCTCCCAGGACGGCCCTGCCGTGGACCGCTTCCGGGACCTCCCGCTCCTGGGCCGGGGGAAAATCGCCGTCGGCAACCCGAAAACCGTTCCCGCCGGCCGGTACGCACGGGACGCCCTTGTTTCCCTCGACCTCTGGAATACGGTGAAGGACCGCCTGGTGTACGCGGAGAACGTCCGGCAGGCGGTGGAGTACGTCGCCCGGGGAGACGTGGACGCCGCGATCGTCTACGCCACCGACGCGAAACGTTTCCAGGACCGGGTTCGCCTCGGGCCCGCGGCGCCGGGAGGAAGCTACCCTGCGGTGCTTTACCAGGGCGCCGTTCTGAAAGCCGGGCCGGAGAAGGAAAAGGCGGGGGAACTGTTGAAACTGCTCCGATCCAGGAACGGCCGGGAGTTGTTCCGGCGGTACGGTTTCCAGGATCCGCCATGATCTCTTCGGCCCTGGTTCTCAGCCTGTGGGTCACCTCGGCCGCGACCCTGGTGGTGGCGGTCAGCGGCACGGGGATCGGCTACCTGCTTTCCCGGAAGAGATTCCCCGGCCGGGAGTTCCTGGAAGCGGTGCTGAACCTCCCCCTGGTCCTGCCGCCGACCGTGACCGGGTATTACCTGATCGTCCTGCTGGGCCGGAACGGCCTGTTGGGGCGGCCGGTCCTGGAGTGGACCGGGCTCTCCATCCCGTTCACCTGGCTCGCCTGCGTGATCGCCGCCTCGCTCATGGCGTTTCCCTTGATGCTCCGGGCCGCCCTGGTGGCGTTCGAATCGATCGACCCCCGTCAGGGCCTTGCGGCCGCCAGCCTGGGACACGGGCGGTTTTCCACTTTCTTCCGGGTGATGCTGCCAATGGCCCGGCGGGGACTGCTGGCCGGGGTGGTCTTGAGCTTCGCCCGGGCGCTCGGCGAGTTCGGCGCCACCCTGATGCTGGCCGGGAACATTCCCGGCCGGACCCGGACCCTGCCTCTGGCCATCTACGAAGCCGCGGTATCCGGGGAAGACCGGGAAGCGTTGATCATGGCCGGCCTTCTGACCCTGGTATCGGTGTTGGTGATGCTCCTGGCCAGCCGGCTGGATCGAAGATACGGAGCGGGCGCGTGAAACGAGAAAGCAGGCCGGCCGCCGAACGGGATTTGCCGATCATTCAGAGCCTGTGGATCGGATAAATCCGGCGACTTCCCGGAAGACTGCCTGTACCGATCCCTGCAACGTCGATTCGCGGCGGAGGAAGACCTGGAGCGGCAATCGCCGGTCTATGCCCGCCAGGTATAAAACCCCTGGCCTGATTTCTTCCCCAGCTTTCCTTCGGCGACCATCGTCTTCAACAGTTTCGGCGGTCGGAAGCGGGCGCCTTCCTCCAGCTGCTCGCTCAGGTACCGTGCGATCTGCAGGCGTACGTCCAGGCCGACCAGGTCGGTCAGCTTCAGCGGCCCCATCGGAAACCCGTAGCCGAGGGTCATCGCCTTGTCGATATCCTCCGCGGTGGCGACTCCCTGCTCCAACATCCGGATCGCTTCGAGACCGATCGCCAGGCCGAGCCGGCTGGTAGCGAAACCGGGGGAATCTTTCACCAGGATGCACTCCTTGCCCAGGACACCGCCCAGCTTCCGGACCGAAGTGACCACGCCCGGATCCGCCCCTTTCGGAACGATGATCTCCAAGAGCTTCATGATGTGGACCGGGTTGAAGAAGTGAGTCCCGACTACCCGGGAGGGACGCGGCAGGTCCCGGGCGATGGCGGCCACCGAAAGGGAACTGGTGTTGGTGCCGATCACCAGGTCGTCCCGGGCCGCCGCCACCACTCGTCCCAGCAATTCCTTCTTGAGGTCGAGCCTTTCGGGCGCCGCCTCGATCACAATGTCCACGTCGGCCACAGCGGCGGCCAGATCGTCCTCGCCCTGGAGCCGGGCCAGGGCGGCGTCCCGAGCGGCTTCGGTCACCTTCCCACGGGCGACCCCTTGATCCAGGTTCGACCGGATCCGGGCCAGGCCGCCGTCGACCAGATCCTGGGAGATGTCGTAGAGCGTTGTTTCCAGGCCGGCGGCCGCGGAGACCTGTGCGATGCCATGGCCCATGGTTCCGGCGCCCAGTACCGCCGCTCTTCGGAATTCGATCTCTTGATCGCTCATGATCCGCATCCTCGCATCTCGATCCTGTTCTCGGCCGGACCGGCCGCTCCGGAAACCATCTGCGGCCCGGGGTCTTCCGGTTCGGATCGCCGCCTGATCCTGGATCCTCCGGAAACGACCCGAGGCGGCGGCCCGGGGCCGCCGGAGGAGATCTCCGCCGCCTCGCAGCGCCTACGCCGCCCCGGCCCCGCCGAGAATCTTTTCCAGCAAGGTCTTTTCTCCCTGGATCGCCGTCCGCTGGGAATAGAACGCCAGGCCACGGTGGGCGCCCAGTTCCTCCCCGCCGCCGGCCCTGCCGGGACCGCCATGGATCATCTGGGGCATCACCGCCCCCGGCCCCGGGCTCTGCTCCGCGACGCGGGCCGATCCGAGGTGCATGCGCCCAAGGAACGGAGCCATGCGGAGGAGCGCGGTTTCGGCGAACGAAGGATCGTCGGTATAGACCGAACTGACCAGGCTCCCCTTTCCCCGGGAGACGGTCTCCGCCGCCGTGGCCGGATCCCCGTCGTACGGCAGAATCGTCGCCACCGGGCCGAAGACTTCCCGGTCGTGAACCAGGTGCAAACCGGCGTCGGCCTGCAGGAGGGTCGGCGCCACGAAAGCCCCTTTCCCCTCTTCCACGCCGACCGGTTCTCCCCGGCCGCCGTCGCCGTACACGAAACCTGCGCCTGCCGCCTGGAGGGCGGCGATCCCCTCCTGCACATCCTCCCGCTGGGCCTGGGTGGCCAGGGGGCCCATCCGGACCTCTTTCAGGGAAGGATCGCCGACTCGAACCCGGCGGATCTCTTCCGGCAGATCCTCTCGAACCGCCTCCACCCGATCCGCGGGGACCAGGATCCGACGGATGGCGGTGCATTTCTGTCCCGCCTTCTGGGTCATATCCCGGGCGACCTCCCGGAGGAAAAGATCCCAGGTATCCGAACCTGCTTCCACGTCCGGGGCCAGGACCGCCGCGTTCAAACTATCCGCCTCGACGTTTACACGGACCGCCTTCCCGATCACCGCAGGGTGCCCTTTGAGCCTGGCGCCGGTATCGGCGCTCCCGGTGAACGCCAGCACGTCCTGCTCTTCCAGGTGGTCCAGCAGGTCCCCGGCGGATCCGCACAGGATCGACAAGGCGCCTTGAGGGACGATCTCCCGGTCGGTCAGCGCTTCCACCGCCGACTCCGCCACCAGGGCGGTGGCGGTGGCCGGTTTGGCCATCACCGGCATGCCGGCCAGCAGGCTGACCGCCGCCTTCTCGAACAGGCCCCAGGCCGGAAAGTTGAAGGCGTTGATCAGGACCGCCGCCCCGCGACGGGGAACGAAAATGTGCCTTCCTACGTAGCGAGGACTGCGCGTCAGGCGGACTTCCTCGCCGTCGTTCAAAAACGGACGTTCGCCCAGGGTCTCCCCCAGTTTCGCGTAGTAGCTCAAGGCGCCGGTGGCGCCGTCGATGTCGAACTTGGCGTCACCCCGGGTGTTCCCGCCGTTGGCGATCGCTAGGGAGACCAGTTCTTCCCTGCGTTCGTGAAGGGCCGAGGCCATCGCCCCGAGCATCTTCGCCCGTTCCGTGAAGGTCATCGCCCGCAGCGAGGTTCCCCCTGCTTCCCGCGCGTGGCGGAGGGCTCCTCCCAGGTCCAGGCCTCCAGTGCCGGCCTCGGCCATCACCTCGTCGGTCGATGGATTGAAAAGCGGCCGGCGATCGGTCCCTTTCTGCCACCTGCCGTTCAGATACGATCGCACCACCCTCATCGGTCAGGCCCTTTCCGCGTATTCCGGATCATCGGAAAACAGGACGTACTTGTAATTGGTCGGGTGATCGTTGATCCCCTTGGTGGGAGGGGCGATCCACTGGGCGAATTTCCCAGGTTCCAAAACCTGTTGCATCAGCGACTGGACGTATTCCCGATCCGCCGCCGACGGCAGGAACTCCCCGGCCCGGCTCTTCCACTGCTCTTCGGTGAGGACGGCGCCAGCGGTGTCGAAGTACATCCCGGCGCTCAGGCCGACCTCCCGGTTGAAGTGCTGGCTGGGGAGCTTCAGTTCAAAATCGATGCCCGCCTCGGCGATCGTTTTGTTCCAGTTCCGGGTCGCCCGTTCGCAGTCGGCGGTGTAGGCCTCCCGGAGGATCATGTTCATCGCCCGCCGAAGGGGGATCTCTTCGGTGGTGATCTTCCCTTCCCGGGTGGGACGCTCCAGGCGGTAGACCCCGTCCAGCGCCAGGTGGTCGGTAATATTCTTGTCCCGGCTTTCCTTGAAGCGGCCCTTCAGGCTCTGTCCGAAGTAATTGGCGGCGTTGGACGAATCCTCCCCGCCGAACAGGTCAATGGAGGCCGAGTACCAGTAGTTGATGTACCGCTGGATCATGTCCAGGGGAATTCCGCCCAACCGGGTCACATCCTGGTCGGGGGCTTCCTTCATCAGCTCACAGGTCCGCTTCACGATCCGCCGGATCCCGGTTTCGCCGACGAAGAGGTGGTGGGCCTCCTCGGTGAGCATGAACTGGGTTGCCCGGGCCAGCGGGTCGAACCCGCTTTCGGCCAGGGCGGCGAGCTGGTACTTGCCGTCCCGGTCGGTGAACATGGTGAAACAGAAAAAGCTGAGCCAATCATCGATCGGTTTGTTGAACGCGGCCAGGATCCTGGGACTGTCCTGGTTCCCGGACCGGCGCTCCAGCATTTCTTCCGCCTCTTCCCGGCCGTCCCGGCCGAAGAACTCGTGGAGCACATGCACCATCGCCCACAAGTGCCGCCCTTCCTCTACGTTCACCTGGAACAGGTTCCTCAGGTCGTACAAGGAGGGGCAGATTTTTCCCAGCAGGCGCTGCTGCTCCACCGAGGCCGGTTCGGTGTCACCCTGTGTGACGATGATCCGCCGCAGGTCCTTCCGCATTTCACCGGGAACCTCCTGCCAGGCCGGCTGGCCGGCGAAATCGCCGGAAGGGATCAGCCGTTCCCCTTCCCGTGGGGTCAGGAAGATCCCCCAGCGGTACTCGGGCATTTTCACGTAATCGAAGTGGGCCCACCCGTCCGGCTGGACGCTGACCGCCGTTCGAAGGTAGATCAGGTCGTCCTGGAAGCCGTCGGGCCCCATTTCCATCCACCAGTCCAGGAAACTCGGCTGCCAGGCCTCCAGCGCCTTTTGCAGCTTCCGGTTGGAGGAAAGGTTCACATTGTTCGGGATCTTGTCGTACAGGGACATGTCGGTACTCCGTGAGAGATCAGGTTCGATTCCAGTCGAACTCAGGGTTTTCCGGGCGGCCGTAGAGGGAAAGGGCTCCTTTTGCGCCAACAGCGTTCGGCCGCTGGAAAATCCAGTTCTGCCAGGCGGTCAGTCGCCCGAAGATTTTGGTTTCCAGGGTTTCCGGCCCGGCGAACCGGGTGTTCGCCTCCATGCCGGTAAGGGCGTCCGGGCTCAGGCTGGCCCGCTCTTCGATGGCGATCCGGGTGTCGTCGTCCCAGTCGATGTCGTCGTAGGCGGCCAGGACAAGGCCTAGTTCCTCGGCGTCGGCGCCGGAGATCGGATCCCCTTTCTTTCCTTCCAGGGCCTCCACGGTTTCCGGTTCGCCCAGGAAACGGGAGGCCAGCCGGGAAAGGCCGTTGCCCATCGGGTAGAGACCGAAGTTGGTTTCGTTCAGGACCACCTGCACCTTCCCGTCGTCATCGTCCAGCATGTACGCCCGGTCGGCGGCCAAGGCCAGTTCGAAGAGGGAGCCGGCGAAACAGGAGCCGGGGCGGATCATGGC
>CAZZIV010000059.1:0-13970 GCA_964654385.1 uncultured Acidobacteriota bacterium
CTAGCAGGCTGCTGAAAAACGGTGATAGGACATGAAATGTTCCCTCCGCGACGCCGGTTCGTCCTGATCAGTCGTTCATTGTATCGGCACGGAGCCCTTGCTTCCGCCGTTGGGCATCCTTCCCGCCGGACACCATCAGCGCCGGCACCAGGGTCAGGGCGGTGAAGAGGCAGGTGGCCGAGCCGATGGCGGCGACCATTCCCAGGGTCCGAAGGGCCGGATAGCTCCCCATCACCAGGGTTCCGAAGCCGGCGATATTGATGAGCGCAGCGATCACCACCGCCTTTCCGGTCTCCAGGAGCCCTTCTTCCATCCGTCCGCCGGAACTGTGCATCCGGTGCACCAGGTGAATGCTGTAATCGATCCCGACTCCCAGGATCATGGCGGCCACGAAGGCGTTCACGTAGTTCAACTCAAGCCCGAGCAGCCACATGGCGCCGAACATGAGGATTACCCCGGACACCAGTTGGACAAGGGCGATGACGCTCAGTCGCAGGGAGCGGAAATCGACCAGCAGCAGGATGAAAACCAGCACCAGGCCGGCCAGGACCGCCCTGGGCGCCTCCCGGGCGAAGATCTGCCGGAGCTCGGCGGCCAGGACATTGGTCCCGGTGACGACGATCCGGGAATCGCCCTGGGTCAGTGCGTCGATCAGGCCGGGAGGAGGATCCCGTTTCCACCGCTTGTCCGTCGGGAACAGGTAGGTGACGATCCGAACCTTCCCGTCTCCCAGGGAAACGTACCGGTCCACCAGCCGTCCCAGACCTTGGTCCACCAGGTCCTGGAGACGGACCGGCCGCTCCGGTGTCAGGAAACTCTGCATCCTGGCCAGGTAAACGTCGAACGCGTCTTCCCGGAACCCGTTCTCCCGAAGGCCGGCGGTGAACGCGGCCCGGATCCGGTCCGGATCGAACGCCCCGGTCCGGTCCTCCCGAAGACGCCGGAGCACCTCTTCCTGTTTCGCCTCCGGCGGCAGGTAGGTCAGGATCGAATCCTCCGACCCGATGGTGCCGTCCGCCAGGAACGGCTCCAGGCGCTTCTGGACCTGCGCGGTCAGTACCATCGCGTCTTCTTCGTTGTCCGCCTCGACGATCGCCATCATGTAGGAAAGATTGGCCCCGAAGGTTTGGGCGATCCGGGTTTGCACCCGGGCCGCCTCGGTCCGGTTGCTCCGGAGAGCGTTGATCGAGTTATTGAACTCCAGCCGGGAGCCCAGGAAGGCGGAGATCACGGTCAGCAGTCCGATCAGAAGAATCACCGGCAGGCGGTGGCGGGCGCAGAACGGAATCAGGTGCTCCAGGCCGAAGGATTGCAGGTGCAGCTTTCGAATGGACCCGACCTTCCTCTTTCGAACCCCTTCGTTCCACTTGATCATCGCCGGCATCAGGAAGATGATCGCCACGGCGCAGAGCAGGATCCCCGACCCGATCAGGAACCCGAGATCGAACAGCCCCCGGAAACGGCTGATGCAAAGAGCGTAGAAGGTACCGGCCGAAGTGATCGCCCCGGTGAAAACCCCCAGGCCGGTCTCCCCCACCATCGCCTCGGTCGCCTGGGCCAGGCTCAACCCCTTCCGGCGCTCCTCCACGTACCGGGCGTACATGACGATGGTGAAATCGGCTCCCAGTCCCATCAAGAGCGCCGTGAACGCGGAAGAGGCGGCGTTCAGCTCCTTCAGGGCGAAATACGCCAGGCCGAACGTCAGCCCCTGCCCGATCAGGAGAGGGATCGTCGCGTAGAGCAGGGCCGCGAACCGACGGTAACAGAGCCAGTACAGCCCGGAAACCGCGAGAAGAGAGATCCAGATGTTCCTCTTGACGTCTTTCCGGATCAAGCCGGCTTCTTCCAGGGCCATGGCGTAATGTCCGCCGTAGCGGACCCGCACGTTCAGGGATTCCCCTTCGAATTCGCTCTCCAACTCGGCACGGCTCTCGGCCGCCGCTCTCCGGGTCGCCTCCAGGAGATCCCTGTCGAACTGCAGATCATGGGAGGAACCGGTCGGCTTGACCAGCATGATCAGTTTCAGGCTGTCCCTGGAGAGGTAATACCCGTCGCTCAGGTCGACGTTCAAAGCTCCCCGGTTCCCCAGGATTCGATTGAGGAACAGCGGCGTCAACCCGAGGGGGTCATTCAGCAACAGACCCTCCGCCAACCCGGCGGTGGGAGAAGACAGCTGCAGCCGGTCCTGCTGGATCTGGGAATGGATTCTTTCGTCGGTCAGGCGGGAAGCCAGCTCCGGAAGCCGGTCCGGCGGCAGGAAAAGCAGGGCGTTCTCGTAGAAAAGTTCCAGGAAACGATCGTCCAGTTGCAGGCGATACTCCACCCCTTCCACCAGATCGCTTTCGGCTTCCAACCGCTCCGCGAAGATGTCCGCGAAGTCCTCCATATCCTCCAGTTCCGACGCGTCGTCAATCTCCACCAGCGCCAGGAGATAATCGATGGAACCGAACTCCTCCAGGGCCGCGCGGAAGACATCCACTTTTCCGTTTCCTTCCGGGAAAAGGCGAAGGAAGTCGGATTCAAGATGGAGGCGGGAGCCGAGCCAGCCGGCGATGAGCACCGCCAGGAGGGCCACCAGGAAAACCGCCCGATAATGTCGGCGGCTGATCCGTTCCACCCGGAGCAGGAGCCGCTGTTTTCTACCGTACCCGTCCTTCACCGGCTGATCTTCCTGCATCCTGGTCGGATCTCCCGCAAATCGACCTGCGTTTGTCCCTGGACCCTGGACAAGCGAAGGGTTGGATGGGCCGTCTCCCGGAAACCCGGATTATTTCCCGCCGGCGTCCTACCGTCAAGGAGGCCGTTCCGGCCGGAAGCGTCGGGAGAAGGTTCATGCTACCCTGATCGAGTCGTCCCCGTTCCGCCGGACGCCGGACCCTTTCGATTCTCTTTCTACATCATGCAGCGCTCGCGCCTCGATCCCAGGAGAGGTTCTCATGGAAAAGAACAAGTCCACGTTGGGCAGTGAAGACCTGATCCGGCTTGAAGACCGGTACGGCGCCCACAACTATCATCCTCTGGATGTGGTGATCCGGAAAGCGGAGGGAGTCTGGGTCTGGGACGTGGAGGGAAACCGTTACCTGGATTTCCTGGCCGCCTATTCGGCGGTGAACCAGGGTCACTGCCATCCGCGAATTCGCAAAGTGATGCTGGAGCAGGCTTCCAGGGTCACCCTCACCTCCCGGGCGTTCCGCAGCGACCAGCTCGGGCCGCTGTACCGGGAGGTCTGCGCCCTCTCCGGTTACGACCGGATGCTCCCGATGAACTCGGGGGCGGAGGCGGTGGAAACGGCGATCAAGGCGGCCCGCAAATGGGGCTACAAGGTGAAAGGAATCCCGGAAGGGAGGGCAGAGATCCTGGTGTTCCGCGGGAACTTCCACGGGCGGACCACCACCATCGTCGGGTTTTCCGACGAGGAACAGTACAAAGACGGGTTCGGCCCGTTCACGCCCGGCTTCACCCTGCTTCCTTACGGAGACCTCCCGGCGGTCGAGAACGCCATGAACCCGAACGTGGCCGCGATCCTGGTGGAGCCGATCCAGGGAGAGAGCGGCATCATCCTGCCGCCGGATGGATACCTGAAAGGTCTGGCGGCGATCTGCGAACAGCATCGGACGCTCCTGGTCACCGATGAAATTCAGTCCGGGCTGGGGCGGACAGGAAAGATGTTTGCCTACGAGCACGAAGGGATCCGCCCGGATGTCGTAATCATCGGCAAGGCTCTCGCCGGCGGCTACTACCCGGTGTCGGCGATCCTGGCGAACGACGAGGTGATGTCCGTCTTCCATCCAGGAGACCACGGATCCACGTTCGGCGGCAACCCGTTGGCCTGCTCGGTGGCGCGGGAAGCGATCAAAGTCTTGATCGAAGAGAAAATGATCGAGAATTCAGCGAAAATGGGTGACTACTTCCTGGGGAGGCTGAAGACGATCCGGAGCCGCCACATCCGGGAGATCCGGGGGCGCGGGCTCTGGATCGGCGTGGAACTCCACCCTGAAGCCGGCGGCGCTCGCCGGTTCTGCGAAGCGCTTATGAAGAAGGGAATGCTCTGCAAAGAAACCCACGAGAACACCATCCGCTTCGCTCCGCCTCTCATGATCGACCGGGACGATCTGGACTGGGCTTTCGATCGGATCGTGGAAGTGTTTCAGGCTCTGGAATAAAAAGAACTTGTCAAAATGCAGTTTTGGAATTACGATTTAGTATCTGACCCCGACCGGCCGCCGTTCCGGCGAGCTTCTTAATTCAGGCCTTCGCCGTCAGGGGTTTGTTCGATACAGGAAAATGACCGCGCCGCGTAACGGATACGATGGAATGAGGCGTGGCCGGTTCCACCCACAAGAGCAGTCCGCGAAGGAGAACCATGGCGATGAAATACCGCCAGCGAGGTTACAAGGAGTCGGAAACCGAAACCCGGGAGCGGCACCACCAACCTCGTTACGACAATCTGACCAAGGAACAAAAATATCAGCGGAGGTCGTTGCGACACGCCACCAACCGGGAAGCCAATGAAGTGATCCGGTGCCCCACATGCGGCACCGGGATCGCGGGCCTCGGTGCGGTGACGCCGGATGTCCTGTGTCCCCGGTGCAACTCCCCGATCCATTGCTGCAGGGCCTGCCGGCATTTCGACTCGGCGACCCGCTGGCAATGCCGGGCCGAAATCCAGGAACGGATCGACGATAAAAACCGGGCCAATCAATGCTCCAGCTACCAGCCCCGCCTGGTCCTGGACTCCACCGGACGGCGGACGGTGGTCGCCCCGGTGAACGGAACCGGGATGGCGTCCAACGACCCCAAATCCCAGTTCGAGAACCTGTTCAAGAGATAGTTCCTGCACCTGTCCGCGAAGGGTCGACGAAGGCCGGAGCCTCCCTTGCCCCGGTGAAAGGCATGTCGATTCAACGTTTTTCTTCTTTTTTTTCGGGTACTTGTCTCCGCTCTTGATAGAACTATATTGCAAGAGGAAGCGGTTTTTCCGCCACCCCGGAAAACCGACGGAGCGCAGGTGATGATGAGATTCGACAGGAACCAAAGGGGAGAAGGCCGGATCGGGCTGGTGATCACTCTTGTACTGATCGCCATCGCGGTTTTCGTCGGCATGCAATACATCCCGGCAAAGGTCAACGCGTACGAGTTCTCCGATTACCTGGAAAAGGAATGCCGGTTCGCCGCGACCCGCAGGAATGACGAGGCGATCGAGAAGAGAATCCTCGAGAAGGCCGAAGAGCTCGGGCTCCCGCTGAAGCGCAAAAACCTGAAAGTGCGCCGGAGCGTCAACGAGATCATCATCACCGCCCGGTATGAACAACCTCTGGACTTCAAGGTCATGACCTACCGTTACAAGTTCGATCATACCGAGAAGGCTCCGTTATTCTGATTATTTCCAGGTCTTTTCCTTCCTGATCCTCTCCTGATCCCAGCGTTCCCCTCGGCGGATCCTGGACCATTCCGGCTCCGCAACGACAATTTCCCGGAACTCTTGACCCGCCTCCCCCGGCAATGTTTTCATGAGTCATCAGGTCTGTACCTGCCAAGAGAGCATGCACCGGATCCTTCGCCTGGAGGCTAACGATATGGAGCACCGTTCCTTCCCACGCATAATCTTTTTATCCCTGGCCTTGTCACTCTTTTTCTCCGCCATCGTCACCGGTGAGCCGGACAGGACGGGGGAGGCGCCGGGAACCGCCGAACCTTCCGCCGAAGCGGCTCCCCTTTCGGGCAAGGTCCTCCTCCCGGACGGAAAGCCCGCCGCCGGAGCGAAAGTCCGGGTGCTCCGGCGGGAGGCTCCTGTGACCATGGAGATCCTTGTGGCCGGGGAAGACGGCTCGTTCCGGGCAAAGGAAATTTCCGGGGACAACCTTTCCCTTCGTATCTATCTCCAGGGGTACACGCCGATTCCCGACTTTCAGGTATCGGCCGAGGAACCGTACCAGGCGACGCTGGCCCGGGGACGAACCGTGACGGTGCGCATCCTGGACGGCACGAGCGGAGAACCGATTCCCGGCGGCATCGTGGAACTGGTCGAGCCTCAACAGTTCATTTTCGGAATCGATTCCACCTTGAAAGCCGAAGCCGACGATACCGGAACCGTCCACCTGTCCGATATCCCGGTGGAATCTGTGCGGCTCCGGGCCTGGGCGCCCGGCTATCGATCCCGGACCTGGACCTGCAAAAAAGCCGATGCGTCCCCAGAACCGGAAGAGCAATTTCTCCATCCAGGACACATCCTGCAAGGAACCGTGGTCGACCCGGACGGCAAACCTGTGCCCCTGGCCTCCCTCTTTCTTCAGCCGAACAGGGTCGATTGGAAAAAGCAGATGAAGGGTGGAGGAATCCCGAAGGTATTCAGTGATCTCAAGGGGCGGTTCCGGTTCCTGGGGCTGGAACAGGGGGGCCGCTACAACCTGTTGGTCAGAACTGACGATTACGCCGACTGGAAGCAGGAGCTACCGGTCCTGGAACCGGACCGATCCCTGGACGACTACCGGGTGACCCTGTCCCGCGGATCTTCCCTCCATGCCCGGCTGGTCGATCCGGATGCGGACAAGAGCGTTCCGCTGGAGTTCGCTCGCCTGGATCCGATCGGTCCGGGCTCCGAGCACCAGGTGTCCGGCGACCCATTGTGGTTTCACAAGAACCAGGCCCAGGTGGAAGAGGACGGCGGCTTTACCCTCTCCCACGTGGCCGCCGGCCGTTACCGGCTGACTCTACAGCCTGAAAACTACGAAGAGGTCCTGAAGGCACCGATCGTTTTGCGCGCAGGAAAAGACCTGGACCTGGGTGAGATCCCGGTCCGGCCGGGAAAACATCTTGCCGGTGTGATCCGGTCGACGTCCGGAGAACCTGTGGCCCGCGCCCATGTCTCGGTCACATGGCGGGAAGACGGTTCGGCCTGGAAATCCCGCCGTGGAACCTCCGACGAGCAGGGAGTCTTCAGGGTTGGAGGCCTCCCCGACCTGGATATCTTCCATCTCTCGGTAACCCATAAAGGGTTTGTCGACCAGGAGCGGAAGAATCAGGCTCCGGCCGACGATCTGGAGATCCGCCTGTCGGCAACCGGCGGCATCCAGGGAACGGTTACGGTGGAAGGTGGGAAGCCGCCGGCCTCGTACTCCGTCCGTGCCTACCGGAAACCGGAAGAAGGGGAAGAGCAGAACGCTCCGCTCTTCCTCCGGGACGCGGACGGCTCCGGCCGATTCTCCGACGAGGACGGTTCGTTCCGGCTGGATGGCCTCCCGCCGGGGAGCTACACGATCCAGGCGAAAGCTCCTGCCTTTGCTCCGGGAAAGAAGCGGGATATCCAGGTCCGGGAAGGAGAGGTGACCTCCGCCGGAGAGATCCCTCTGCAAAAAGGCCTTGAGATCCACGGACAGGTGGTCACCCTGGCCGACCACCGTCCGGTTCCCGGCGCCGGTGTCGTCGCCCTCCCGCCTTCCAACATGCGCTGGGTTGCGCAAGCAACGAACGACGAAGGGGTGATCACCGACAGGGACGGGCGGTTTACCCTGGACGGCCTGGAGCCTGGAACCTGGATCGTGCAGGCGCAGCATGCCGAATTCTCCAAGAAGGAGAGAACGGTCCAACTTAAGAAGGATGAGGATCCTCCGGACATCCGGATCGAGCTCGCCTCCGGCGGCGTCATCGCCGGAAGGGCCGTTTTGAGCTCCGGGGAACCGGAAGCAGGCGCGAAGATCATCGTCACCCAGGGAATGGGGATCGCCGGAGAGCCCGAGATCACCAACACTGATTCGAACGGTGAATTTCGCCTGGAGCGGATTCCCGCCGGCTCCTACAACGTCATGAAAATGCCGGTGGATTTTCAAGACCCCTCCCAGGTTCGCACCAAGAGCGCCCAGGTGAAAGAGGGAGAGGTCACCTACGTCAATTTCGGAGAAGAATCGCCGATCGAGCTCAGCGGAACCGTGCTCCGCGGCGACGAGCCGATCGGGTCCGCCATGGTCGTTTTCCTCCTGAAAACCGACGCCCAGGCCGGAACCATGAATATGCGGAACACCAACAGTGATGAATCCGGCCGTTACAGCATCGGCCTGGACCGGCCGGGAGAATACGTCGTGCAGGTGATGCGTATGAACCCGTCGGTGGAACAGATCGGCGGTACGGTGGTCCTGGTGCCGGACGAAGAACGACCGCAGCGGGATATCGTTCTTCCCAGCGTGTTCATCCAAGGGCAGGTGACCGATGAGAACGGAGAGCCGGTTCCGAACGCCTCGGTGACCGCTCAGCAGGATCGGATCGGACCGATGGAGATGGGGAAACGGGGCGTGGCGCGGACCGATGAAACCGGCTCCTACAACATTACCGGGATCGAAGCAGGAACCTACACGGTGCAGGCCGCGGCTCCCGGCTACGCCGTCGCTTCCAAGAAGAATCTCCAGGTTCCCGGATCGGGAACGAGCGGCATCGACCTGATCCTGCGAGCCGGGCGCGTCCTCCGGGGACGGGCGGTGAACGGCGAAGGGAAAGGGGTTTCCGGAGCGATGATCCTTCTCCTGGAGGATTCCGGCAGCACGGCCGGAAACGGCGTCATGGCCACGTCCGACATCAACGGCCTGTTTTCCCTGAACGTCGCCGAGGACGGCTCCTTCAACCTGATCGGCTCCCTGGCCGGCTACGCCCCGGCGATCGCCCGGGGGGTCCGGCCGGCCGGGGACGGAGACGAAAACCTTTCCGCCGTACTCCGCTTCACACCGGGCGGAACCCTCCGGGTCCGGGTTCTGGACCCGGAAGGAACCCCTCTCGAGGGCCGATCCATCCTCTTCGAAAACACCCGGACCCCGGCCGTCAGCGGGCTCTGGCGACTCGGTTCCCAGGTTCTTCCTACCGGCGCCGATGGGATCACCGTCCTCCGGAACCTGACCCCCGGCGGATACGAACTGCGGCTGTCCGACGCGCCGGATCGCCCGGGAGTAGAGGTGCAGGTCCGGGAAGGAGAGACTACCGAGGTGGAGTTGACCGCGGCTCCATGAGCTTTCCGCCGGCCACCACCGCCCGGATGCGTGGAACGCCGAACCGGTAAACCAGGTGGTAGCGGTTCGGGAACCGGTGGACCACCAGGTCGGCCCGCTTGCCGACCTCGATGCTGCCGGTCTCTCCACTTCGCCCGAGGGAATGGGCGGCGTTCAACGTGGCGGCGCTAATCGCCTCGTCCACGCTCAATCCGGCGGTCAGGCAGGCGAAACTGATCGCCGCTCCCATGAATTCACAGGGGCAGGTCCCCGGGTTGAAATCGGTGGCGACGACCACCGGCACCCCTCCGTCGATCAACCGCCTCCCCGGCGGCCTCTTTTCCATCATCAGGAAGAACGAGGCGGCAGGCAGAAGAACGCCGCAGGTTCCCGCCTCGGCCATCGCTTCGATTCCCCGGGCCGAAACGAACTCCAGGTGGTCGGCGGAGACGGCGCCCAGTTCCCCGGCCAGGACGGCGGCGCCGTCGTCGGCCAGTTGGTCGGCGTGCAGGCGGATCCTCATGCCGTTTTCCCTGGCCGCCTCCAGGACCGTACGCGCCTCCTGGATCGAAAACGCGTGGGCGTCCACGAAGGCGTCGGCGAATTCAGCCAACCCCGACGATCGGATCCGGGGGAGCATCTCGTCCACGATCAGGCGGATATACGCGTCCCTGCGGTCCCGGTACTCCTCCGGGATCGTGTGGGCGCCCAGGAACGTCCGGACTACCTGCACCGGATGCCCCCTGGCTCCCTCCCGCAGCGATTCCAGCTGTTTCAGCTCCGTCTCCAGGTCCAGGCCGTAACCGCTCTTGGCCTCCACCAGGGTGGTGCCGAGGGCGAGCATCGAGTCCAGGCGCCGGCGCACGTTGCAGGCCAGATCCGCCGGGGCGGCCTCCCGGGTCGCATGGACGGTGGAAAGGATCCCTCCTCCGGCGGCGGCGATCTCCGAATAGGTCACTCCCTGGAGCCGAGCGTCGAACTCGGTCTCCCGCCAGCCCGCGAAGGGAAGATGAGTGTGGGCGTCCACGAACCCGGGCAGAACCGTTCCGCCTGCGGCGTCCACCTGCACGGTGTCCGGAGAAACCTGGACGGCCCGGCGGAAATCCTCCTCCGGCCCGGCGAATACGATGACGCCGTCCCGGCAGGCGACCGCGGCGTTCTCGAGAACCTGCAGACGGCCCATCGACGGACCGACGAGGGCGGATTGTCCGAGGGGTGTGGCCAGTTCGGAGATCCCGGTGACGGCGAGATCCGCCGGAATCATCCTGTTTCCGACCCGCTGCGTCGATGCATGAAGCGGAGATTCTCGTGGTCTTCCCGTTCCTTCTCTCGAAGGTCCAGCATGGCGATATGTTCTTCCAGGATGGTACGCAGGCGGGAATCGAAGCTGTTCCTCTCCAACCGGGTACGGCTGATCTCCGCCTCGATCCTGGAAAGCTGGTCCTGGGCCTGCTCGAGGAGCCGTTCCCCCTTCATCCTGGATTCCTGGATGAGCAGCTCGGCTTCTTTCCGGGCCGCCTCCTTCATCTCCTCGGACATTTCCTGGGCGGCCACCAGGGTTTTCTGAAGCATCTCCTCCCGGGCCTGGATTTCCAGCAGTTTTTCCCGCAGGTCGGCGACCGCCTGCTTGAGTTCCTGGTTCTCCAGGTTCAGGCGCTGGAATTCCTCGGCCACCGACCGGAGATACAGCCGGACCTCTTCCGGGGCGTAGCCACGGAGTTTCTTCGGGAATTCCTGCCCTTCAATATCCATGGCACTGAGACGATCCGACATTCCATACCTCCGTGTGACCGTTTTCCGACCGCAAACATAATCCCCGGATTTCAGAATTGCAACTGTTCCGCCCTTTCGTCTGAAGACCGAGACAGAAATATCGATTGGAAAATCAACCAAATGAATCACAATACTCAAAAATAGATATTTACCCGGCAAAAGGGAGGCTCCCGGGGTCAAGCAGGATCCCGGGGACCGAACAGAGCGGTCCCGACCCGGACCAGGGTCGCTCCTTCCTCTACCGCTACTGGATAGCTGCCGGACATCCCCATGGACAGCTCAGGCAACGGCCGGACCAGTTCCTCGGCCAACCGGTCCCGGGTTCGTCGAAGATCCTGGAACCATCTCCTGGACTGTTCCGGGTCGTCCGAAGGAGGCGGGATGGTCATGAGGCCCTGGAGATCCAGGTGCTCCATCTCCACCACCTGCCGGGCCAGGGAATCGAGTTCCTCCGGGCGTACGCCGCTCTTGGTCGTCTCCCCGGCCTGGTTCACCTGCAGCAGGACCGGCTGGGTGACTCCCGCCATACCGGCGCGCCGGTCCAGGGCCTGGGCCAGGGCCGGGCTGTCCACTGAATGGATCAGGTCGAACCGCCCAACGACGTATCTCACCTTGTTTTTCTGGAGATGGCCGATCAGGTGCCAGGAGAGGTCGGAGCCGTTCAGTTCAGGGCTGTCCATCTTGCCCAGCGCCTCCTGGACCCGGTTCTCCCCGAAAAGGCGATGCCCGGCCTGGACCAGTCGCAGGATCGATCCGGACGGACGGGTCTTGGAAACCGCCACCAAGCGGACCTGGGCCGGATCCCGTCCCGACCGGTCGCAGGCGGCATCGATCTTCGAAAGCACTTCCCGGTACGATTCTTTAACAGACCTCATGGATCGGAGCCGTCCCTTCGGTATCCAGGGCCAGGTTGACCATCCGGTCCGCGTCCTTGTTGTCCGCCCTGCGGACATGCTCCAGGCGGAACCGGTCCAGGGCGGCGATTCTCTTCCGGGCCTCCCGGTACAGGGGGATCATATCCGGATGGCGAACCTTGTACTCGCCGTTGACCTGGCGGACGATCAACTGGGAATCGGAATAGACCGTCACGTCCTCCGCCTTTCGATCGATGGCCAGTTGCAGCGCTTCCAGCAAACCTCGGTACTCGGCGACGTTGTTGGTGGCCCGGCCGATGCGGGCGGCGAACCCTTCGACGCACCTGCCCTCGTCATCGAGAATCACCACGCCCCAGGCGGCAGGTCCAGGATTTCCCCTGGAGCCGCCGTCGAACGCGACTCTAAGTCTGCGTGTCATTCGCCGGCTCGAGCCGGGTGGCGAGCATCCCCTCCATGGACTGGGCGTGGAAAAGGTATCGCCGGCAGGAAGAACAGGCATGAAGGCTGGCGCCGGACTTGATCTCCTGGAAGACCTGGGGGCGCACACGGACGTAGCAGGCCTGGCAAGTGCCGTCCACTACCTCCACCAGGAACAGTCCGTGCCTGGATTCCTCGATCCGGTGGAGCGTTCTGGCCAGGGTGTCGGGGAGTTCCTGTTCCAGGGATTCCCGCTGAGCCAGATGCCGCGCCAGCTCCTCTTCGGCCGCTTTTACCTGGGATTCCACCTCGGCGACTTCGACTCCGACCTTTTCCCGCTCGACCTTGATATGCTCTCCCATCGATTCCAGTTCGCCCTTGAGCTTTTCCACCTCGTCCATGCTGGAGAGAACCACGTCCTCGTGGCCGGAAATTTTCGCCTTGACCTCATCGATCTCCTTGAGAATCGCCGAGTATTCCCTCTGGTTCTGAACCTGCATCAGGTCTTCGCTGAACTTCTTGCGGCTCTCCTGCAGGCTCTCCAGCTCCAGGTTTCTTTCCCGTATATCTTTTTCCAGCGCGTCGTAACGGTCCTTCACCGCCACGTATTCAGTGTTCCTCTCCCGAAACCGGTTCTCGATCTCCTCGACCCGGTCCGGCGCCTTCTCGATGATGGCCCTGGCGGACCGGATTTTCGTGGCCAGATCCTGGATTTTGACGAGATGAATCAGCTGTTCCCTGGCTTCCACCTGCTTTCCTCCCTGCACCCGTGCTGGTCACGGCGCCGTTTCAGCCGGAATTACGGCCTGAAACCAGAAAGGGCGCCCGGATTCCGGACGCCCTCAATCGGCCTGCGAACCTGTCCCGCACCACGGGGATCGGACACCCCGCATCCGCTTGTACCGGCTGTGGCAGATCGATGTTTGAACCATGACAATCGATCAAGTTACCACCGGCCGCGGCGGGTCGTCAACCGAAGAGCAGGTTCACGATGAACACGGCGGCCAGGATTCCCGCCAGATCGGCGGTGAGACAGGCCGGAAGCGCGTGCCGGGTCTTCCGGATCCCCGCCGCGCCGAAATAGACCGCCAGGACGTAAAAAGTGGTTTCGGTGCTGCCCTGGAAGGTGCTGACCATGTACCCGATGAACGAATCGGGGCCATGGGTCTTGAGAATTTCCGCCATCACACCCAGGGCGCCGGAGCCGGAGAGCGGCCGCATCAGCGCCATCGGGAGCGCCTCCGCCGGCATACCGATCATGCCGGTCACCCCTCCCAGGAGGGTCCCCAGGAGATCGATGCCGCCGGACGCTCGCAGCATCCCGATCGCCACCAGGATCGCCACCAGGTACGGGATGATCTTCTTGGCCACCGACCAGCCTTCCTTCGCCCCTTCCACCAGGCAGTCGTACACTTTTACGCCCCGGGCCCAGCCGAACAGGATCAGGCCGCCGATCAACGCCGGCAATAACCAGTAGGAGAAAACCTGGGAAAGCCGGTCCTGGAACCTGTCGCCTGCGCCGACCGCAAGGTACCGTCCCAGGGCGGCCAGGAACACCAGCGCCGACACCAGGACGATCCATCGCCCTCCCCGGGGGCGCGCACGATGGTCTTCGGGCCGGCTCTCCTCCGCCGCCGCCGGCGGGGCTTCGGGAATCCCCGGATCCAGGGCCGGCGGCTCGGTCCGGGCGTACCCGGGGAGTTTGGAAAAGAGATAGGCGGCGGTAACGCCGACCAGGGTGGCGAATCCACTGGCGACCCAGGTGGTCACCAGGATACCGGCCGGATCGTGGGAGCCGGCGGAAGCCCGGACGGAGATCACCCCCGAGGGGAGCAGCGCCAGCCCGGACGTGTTGATCGCCAGGAACAGGATCATCGCGTTGGTGGCGGTCCCCTTTTTCGAATTCAGCTTGTCCAGTTCCAGCATCGCCTTGATC
>CAZZIV010000060.1:0-13963 GCA_964654385.1 uncultured Acidobacteriota bacterium
CCCGGAGGTTCCAAGGTGGAAGGGAGAATGTTGATAAACATGCAGAAAGGATTGTAAGTACAGGGGTAATTCTTTTCCAGGCAGATATGCACGAGAAATCGGGATAAGTGATTGCAGGAAAAATCGGTTCCTCCGACTGGACCAACATTCTCCCTTCCACCTTGCGGAGATCGGCCGGCCGGGAAGTTCCGTCCCGGCAGACAGCAGAAACCATGGAAAAATTACGCACCCGGCTGCAACGAGCGAGAGGCCGAAACGGTCGTATCCGGCAGGGGCGGCAAAAGTGTGGCCGTTTCGATCTCTCTGTTTGGCATGGTTCTTGATTCAAGGTACAGTACCTAACGATTCCGCCTGGAGTGACCCGGGAAGCGGAAGGCCCTCCGCATGTTCCGGGGGAGCGCGGGCAAAAGGAGTTCCATCATGGGCCGAATGACCGCTGTAAAAGCCAAACATTTTATTCTTCTAATCATCCTCACTGTCTTCGCAGGCCTGCTGAGCGGATGCGGGACGACCGACGGAGGTCTCCTGGACACCGGAAGTGCCGTGCCGATGGGACAGGTCACGGTCGCCGTCCACGACGCCCCGATGGCCGGTTTGGAAGAGTTCCTGGTCACCCTGGACTCGGTGCGCGTAAGAAGCAACGGCGAATGGATCGACCTGGGCCTGGAAACTCCCTGGACCCAGGATCTCCTGCTCCTCCAGGGAGAAGAGAACGCCATGGATGTGATCACCGCAGACCTCCCGGTCGGGGATTACGACGCCGTGGAGCTGAGAATCAGCGACGTCTCCTACACCATGAACGGCGCGTCCGGTTCGCTGGATCTGCCGGCCGGCGGAGTGCTGGTCACCGTGCAGGTGGACTTCACCGTTGCGGAAGATGGAGCGCTGACCGTCAAGCTGCATTTCGACGTGGAAGGATCGATGGCCTTGAGGGGAACGGACGTGATCTTCAACCCTTCGGTTCTACTGAGCGGGGTGATTGACGGATGATCCCGGCCGGCCGGACCTTCGCCGGCATGCTGGCGTTATCGGCGCTGCTGTCGGCGGCGCCGTCGATCGTTCGGGCCGCCCCGGAGGGGAACGCCGGGTCCCCAGGCCCCGCGATCCGTTTCGAGGAGGAGACCCTCGCCCTCGGAGAGGTGATCCGGGGCCGGGAGGCCGAAGCCGAGTTCGTTTACCACAACCTGGGAGACCGGCCTCTCCACATCCTCAAAGCGAAGCCCGGGTGAGGCTGCACCCTGGCCTCGTTCGACGAGGTGGTGCCCCCCGGCGGGTCGGGCAAGTTGCATGTGAAGGTGAGGACCAAGGGATATCACGGAGCGGTGCGGAAAACCATCGCCGTGACCAGTGACGACCCTGTCCGTCCGAAGATCACCCTTCAGGTCGGGATGACGATCCTGGGAAGCGTTCGTATTCTCCCGGTGAACCGGGTGGCCCTGCGCTTCCAGCCGGACCGGCCGGCGGAGGGGCGCCTCCTGGTCCGGCAGGATCCGACCGAAACCGGAGAGTTGAAGCTGGACGGCATGAAGGTATCCGAGGGCTGGCTGAAGGTGTCGGCGCGGAAGCTGGAAGAGCCGACAAAAGTGGATGACCGGCTGAACGGCCTCCCCGGCGACTGGCTCCTGGAATTCCGGGTGCCCGAACGCCCGGAGGCGGCTCTGAGCCGGGCCACCGTCCGGTTTCAGACCGGTCTGAACCGGGAGCCGGAAATCACGATCCCGGTTTCGGTGACCGCCCGGCGGATCGGCGTACCGTCTACCCGGAGAGTGTTGCTCTCGCGGAACAAGGAGACTGGAATCGTCAGCGGGAAATTGGTATTCAAGACGCGACGTGGGGTCGACCCGGCGAAGGTCGCGGTGACGGTCGACCCGGATGCCTACCTGGTGGAGACCCGCACACAGAGGCCGAACCAACTGGAGGTGACCGTTCGAAGCAAAGGCCCGCTTCCGGAGGCGGCTGCCGGGGGGGACGGTCCGGTCACCCTCCGCTTCCGGTTCGGGAGGGAATCGGTCACCGTGCCTGCGCGCCGTGTGAATTGAAACCGCTCTTCGCCTTCGCCTCCAGCCGGTCCGCTTCCGCGTCGAGTCCCGCTCTCCGCATCAGGACGGATAGGCTTCGATAGGCCCGGGCGGTTTCCGGATGGTTCGGGCCGAAGGACCGGGTGAAGATCGCCAGGGCCTGCCGCACCAGCGGTTCCGCTTCCTCGTTTCTCCCCTGCCGGATATAGAGAACCCCCAGGTTGTGGATCGAATTGGCTACCCGTGGTTGTTCCGTTCCGAGCAGTCTTCCCAGGAGAGGGATGCTGCGAAGGTAGAACGATTCCGCCTCTTCGTATCGTTTCTCCCTGAGGAGGAAGTACCCGAGGGCGTCCAGGGAGCGCGCGGCGTACAGCCCTTCCGGCAGATGGCCTTCCGCCAGGTCCAGGGCGGCCCGGTATTCGTGTTCCGCCGTTTCCGTGTCTCCAGGGGAACCGGTCCAGGCCTCTTCGGCCGCGGCCATGCGCGCGTTCCACTCTAGACGCCAGTCCCCGCCGGCCCGGACCGACGGAGAAAAAACGGCGCAGACCAACATCAGAAAAACCGTAGCCGCAGCCGGCGCCGGGCCGATGCCGGGGAGGAATCCTGTTTCCCTTCGTTTCATACGAAATACGCCTCCTTTCAGCCTCCTGGGCATCCGGTTTCCCGTGGCGGTGAGCCTGGGGAGAAGATCGTGACAGGATCGACGAAAGTCAACACGAACCAGTCTCTCTTGTCTCTCGACCGAGCCACCTCGGCCCCCGGCGGCGGCTCCCAGGCGCCGGAAGGTGTACTATCCTTGAACGCGACGGGAATGGAACGCCTAGTTCGATGAATGCATGAGGGACCGTAGCGAGGACGCCCGAGATGACGGCAGTTTCGGCTCCGCAGTAGGTGCTTCATGCTAGGGAAGGGGAGACGGAAACATGATTCAGTTCAGAACGATTGTAACGCTGCTTTGCCTGGGAATGCCGGCCGGTTCGGCGGGAGCGGGAGGGACGCTCCCCGGCGTGAAGCCGTTTTCCGCCGATCTTCAGGCGAAGTTGGACGCGGCGGTGAAACGGATGGGGCCGGGCTACAAGCCGCGTACGGCGTTCCTGAACGAAGACGGCTCGGCCCGCTTCACCAACCGACTGATCCTGGAGACAAGCCCGTACCTGATTCAGCACGCCCACAACCCGGTGAACTGGTATCCCTGGGGTGACGAAGCGTTCGAGACGGCCCGGGCCCTGGGCCGTCCGGTATTTCTGAGCATCGGCTATTCCACCTGCCACTGGTGCCATGTGATGGAAGTGGAATCGTTCGAAGACATGGAGATCGCCCGGTACTTGAACGAGAACTACATCGCCATCAAGGTCGACCGGGAGGAACGCCCTGACCTGGATTCGATTTACATGACCGCGGTGCAGGCGATGACCGGCCGGGGCGGATGGCCGATGTCCACCTGGCTCACACCGGACAGGAAGCCGTTTTTCGGCGGCACCTATTTCCCGGCCAGGGACGGGGACCGGGGGAGCCGGAACGGGTTCCTGACGATCCTCAAGGAGATGAAGACCAGGTACGACCAGGATCCGGAGGGGGTGAGCAACATCGCCGGCCGGCTGAGCGGGCGGATCGCCGAACTCCTTGGAAACCGGGCGCCCGCGCCGGTCGAGGTGGACAAGGTGATCGGGAAACTGGTCGCCTCCGCCGGTTCGTCCTTTGATGAGCTGAACGGAGGCCGCCGGGGGCACCCTAAGTTCCCCAGCAGTTTTCCGATTCGGATCCTGCTCCGGGACGCGGCGTACCGGAGCGATGCCCGTTCCCGGGAGATGGCGGTGCGAACCTTGCGCAAGATGGCCGAAGGCGGCTTGTTCGACCAGGTCGGCGGCGGGTTCCACCGGTATACCGTGGACGGGTCCTGGCAGGTGCCTCATTTCGAAAAAATGTTGTACGACAACGCCCAACTGGTGGTGGCGTACGTGGAGGCCTATCAGCTGACCGGCGAGGAGGACCTGGCCTCGGTGGCCCGGCGCACTCTTCGATACGTCCAGAATGAAATGACCGCGCCGGAGGGAGGTTTCTACTCGGCCACCGATGCCGACAGCATCGGGCCTCACGGGGAGCGGGAGGAAGGGTATTTCTTCACCTGGACGCCGGCGGAGATCAGGAAGGTCCTCGGGGACCAGGCGCCGATGTTCGAAGCGTATTACGGCGTCACCGAGAAAGGGAACTTCGAAGGGCGGAACATCCTTCACGTGGTGAGGCCGTTGAAGGAGTTGGCGGTTCAATACGAGCTTTCCCCCGACAAGGCGGAGAAGGTTCTGGAGGAGGACCGGAGCAAGCTCTACCGGGCCAGGGCCGAACGCCCGGCGCCTCTCCTGGATGACAAGATCCTGGCCGCCTGGAACGGTCTGATGATCTCCGGTTTCGCCAAGGCCGGGTTTGCGCTGCAGGAGCCGAACTTCCTTCGGTCGGCGGAACGCTCCGCCGATTTCGTGCTTCATAAGATGCGCGCCGAGGATGGACGGCTGTACCGTTCCTCGCGGAACGGCCATTCCAGGCAATCGGCGTTCCTGGAAGATTACGCGTTCATGATCCAGGGGCTCCTGGACCTGTACGAGGCGACCGGCGATCTCTCCTGGTTCCAGGCCTCCGTCGATCTTCAAAAAATTCAGGATGAGCATTTTTCCGGGGCGAGCCAGGGCGGATACTTCCTCACCGGCGGCGACCAGGAGCGGCTCCTGGCCCGGGAACAGCCCGCTTACGACGGGGCCGAGCCCTCCGGCAATTCGATCGCCTACATGAACCTTCTCCGCCTGTATTCGTTTACCGCCGAGGACCGGTATCGAGCCCGGGCCGACCGGCTGCTGAAGGCGTTCTCCGGCCTTCTCGCGTCCGCTCCCGCCGCGCTGGACCGGATGGTCCTGGGCCTGGATTTCCTCCGGAGCGACCCGGTGGAGATCGTCCTGGCCCCCGGGAAGGGGAAGGCGGGGACCGGAGGATTGGATCCCTTCCTGGAATCGCTCCGAACACGGCTGATTCCCGGGAAGGTCCTGATCCAGGCGCCGGCCGGCAAGATCGGCGCGAAGGAGGCCGCTCTCCTTCCACCCCTGGAAGGAAAAGTTCCGATCCGGGGAAAGGCCACCGCCTATGTCTGCCGGAACGGGGTTTGCAGCCTTCCGGCCACCGATCCGGCCGCCTTCGTCAAGCAGTTGGAGGGTTCCAGGCCGGCGCCGAAGCCGGCGGTGGACGACTGAAGGACCGGGAAGGCGGGGCACTCCGCGGGGGTGCCTGGCTGCCCGGGAAGGGCGATCGAGCCGTGGAAGGCCCGGGGAGCGATCCCCGGGCCTTTCCGTCACGGCTCTCTTTCATTTCTTAATCGATGTCGTTCCGGCTGTCCACCCAGATCCGGACCGTCTCTTCTCCGTCTTCGACGCTGACAAGGTCCCCTTCGTACCGGCTGAGAACCTCCAGAGCCGCCGCCAGGTCCAGGCTGTCCGGCTCGCCTGCCAGAAGGGCGTCCACGATCGCCAGCGGCAGCCGGATGCGGACTTTTCCTCCCTCGCCGACGTCGGTGGCGTTCACCAGGAGGAACTCGCCCTTCTTGGAGAGGGTCACGTTCTCATCGCCGTCCCGGACCTTGACGAAATCGGCGTCGCTTGAGTTCCGGAACTGCTCGAGAACCGCCCGAAGGTCCAGGCCGTCTTCGCTCACCCCCTCCAGGTGGAGTTTGCCATCCTTCAACTGTTTTTCTCCGACCATCGGCAGAATCGTCTCCACCAGGCTGAACGGGATATTGACTCTCACCATTTCTCCCCCGCCTTCAGGCGAGTCGACCTTCACATGCAGCCAGGAATCCCCGGCCTGGATGAACCCGGTCGTGAACAGGGCGGCAAGCAAGACGATCAGCAGTCTGTTGCGTTTCATGATTCTTTCCTCCTCTTCACCTAGGGAACGCACGGGCCGGGAGTTAGGTTTCACCGCAGAGGAAGAAACGCGGTGATGGCGCGGACAGGAAACCGGGAACGCGTGCGGATCAGCCCCCGCAACCGCCTTCGCAATCGGATTCGGGATGACGCCGGGCGAACAGGTCCAGGATCGCCGGCACCTCCAGGATCGTCCGGGTTGCCCCGGGCGAACAAGCGTCGTTTTCACACTCGTAGGTGTAGATGTTGTACCCGTCCGCCGGCTCGTAACCGACCAGGGTCTGGGGATCCTTGCACCGGCCGCAGCGGAGAGTCAGGTCACGGATGTTGATCATGCCGGCGGTCTGAGTTTCTTCTTGCTCCAAGTTCATAGGCGCATGATAACCGGTCGGAAGACCGCGTGGTAGCGCTGCGAAGCCTCGATCGAGGTCCTGCTGGTGCGGATGTCGGGTAGGGCCGGGTCGGCCGGGTCCTTACCTCCTTGCCGGGAAGATGTGTGTTAGTTTAGACACATGCGGTATTTCTGTGCGCACCTGGCGTTCTTTTTTGCCTTCCTCGGAATTTCCGGGTGCGTGGGGCCGGAAAATGGACGGCTCCGAACCGATCGGGAAAGGTACCGGGTCGTTCGTGTGGAACTGCCTGCCGACCCGGTCCTCGCCGAGCGCTTGAGAACCTCCGCGACCGACGGCGGCTGCTTCCGTCCGATCCTCTCGGAGAACCGGTCCGTCGCCGTTCCAGGCTGCCTGGGGAAAAACAGGATCTTCGAAATCATCTGGGAGAAACCAGGAACCGGGGATGCGGACGTTCGGGTGGTATTCGGCCGTCCGCAGCCGGCGGGCCAACGGTCGAACCCGGTGCGGATACCCTCCTGGGACCGGGTTTGGGCCCTGGAAATCGACCCGACTGCCCGTTGGGTGAACGACCCGAATTTCCGCCGTTGGCTGGCGGCGCGGATCGATCGCCGTGGGATCGCCCGCACGGTGTTCAGGGGCCGGGCGGTTCCGGTTCCAGGAACCGTCGGCCCACCTGGACGGCGGCCGGTTTCGGTGGCGGCCCGGCCGCGGCTCGCCCTGGCGTATCCGGCGGAGAATCCGGCGGCGGAGAAGATCGCATCGAAGCTCAGGGCCGATCTCCTTCCGGACCAGGTCAGGGTGGAACTGCGGCCCCTGGAAAACGAGGGAGCGAACAGGCGGGACCGGTCCGTCGCCCAGGCTCTCCGGCTGGTGGAGATCGGGGCGGATGAGAGCGGCCCGGCCTACGAACGGAACGAGATCGTTCCCCTGGTCCGAAGGGAGGCCTGGCTCCAGGTGGGGATCGGGTTGAAAGGAGTCCGTCCCGGGCGGTCCTGGCGACTGGATTTAAGCCGCGCCCGGTGGAAGCGATGACCCTGAGAACGCGCCTGGCGGTTACCTTCTTCCTGTCGGTTCTTCTGTCCGTCGGCCGGGGGGCGGCGGGCGGCGTCTGGAGGGTCGGGAGACGGGAATCGGAGAGCGGCCGTTGGATCCTGGAACGGCAGGGCGAAGAGAGGGAAGCGGCTCGGATCGCCCTGGAGGCCCGGGTCGTTCGCTCCGCCGGAGAGATCGCCGGGCTGCTGGAAGCCCGGCTCACGGGGGACGGGAAGGTGGATGTTCCCCTGGCATTGCGAGCGGCCCGGTTGGCCGAACTGGACGTCTTTCACGTCCAGGACGCCGCCGGTGTCGTCCTGGGATCGATGCATTGGCCGGAGCAAACCGGGAGCCGATCCCTCCTCTCGATTCCCGGAGCGTTGACGCCGTTCGCGGCGAAGGTTCCGGACGCCCGCTCCGAAGTGGAAACGATCCTGGCAGGAGCGCCGGTGCGGACACCGGCGGGAGAGATCTGGATCCTGGCCGGACGGTTCCCGCCGCCGCCGCCGTCCGGCCTGCCGGGAACCGATGGCGCCGTCCCGGCGGTGTGGAGCCGCTCGGCAGACCGGTGGATCGTCCTGGCGGCGCTGATGCTCGCTTTGTCCGCGGCGGTGGTCGGTGTCCTCCTGGCGCGGATCCTGGTTCGACCGGTGGATGAGATGGTGCGGGCCATGGACGCGGTTGCGGAGGGGAAGGAAGACCACGATTTCCCGACCGCGAGGGGGGATGAATTCGGTCCGCTGGTCGCCGCTTTTTCGCGGATGCGTTCCAGCCTCGCCCGGGAGCAGGCGCGAGTGAGGGCTGCCGAACGGGTGGCGGCATGGCGGGAGGCGGCCCGGCAGGTGGCCCACGAGATCAAGAACCCCCTCGCTCCGATCCGCCTGACCATGGAAAACATGATCAAGGCCCGGAAACAAGGGGCCGATCGCTTCGAAGCCGTTTTCGAAGACGGCGCCCGGGCGGTCTTGGAAGAGGTGGCCCGCCTGGGGCGAACCGTGGACGCCTTCAGCGCCTACGCCCGGATGCCGGCGCCGGAAATGCGGCAGGTCGACCTGGAACGGATCCTGGATTCGGTCGTGGCGCTCTTCGCCGGCGACGAAAGCCTCCGGCTGGCCCGGGAACGATGCGGCGGGCCGGTTCCGATCCACGGAGATCCGGACCTGTTGGGGCAGGCGTTGCGGAACATCCTGTCCAACTGCAGGGAGGCGATGGGAGAGACCGGAGGGGAGATCCGGATTCGTACTTCCCGGACGCCGGACGAGGCGGTCCTCACGGTGGAAGATACCGGTCCAGGGTTCGACCCAGGCACGCTTTCCAAGCTTTTCGATCCTTACTTCACCACCCGGGAAGAAGGGACCGGCCTGGGCATGGCGATCACGCGGCGGATCGCCGTCGAACACGGAGGAAGGATCTCCGCCGAAAACCGGGAAGAGGGCGGGGCGCGGTTTACCTTGAAATTGCCCGGCAGTCTCCATGATCGACCGAACTAGCCGGGCGGACCGGGTTCACGGGCCCGGCCATGGCGCCGGAAGAGGCCGGAGGGTGTCTCTGGAAGGAAGAATCGCATGACTACAATCCTGATCGCCGATGACGAGCGGAACATCCGGACCACCTTGCGGACCACCCTGGAGTTGGAAGGCTACCAGGTGGTTGAGGCGGAAAACGGCCGGCAGGCGCTGGAAGCGCTGGGCGGCGGCGACCTGGATTTGGCGATCCTGGACCTGCAGATGCCGGTCCTGGACGGCCTGGAGACGTTGCGGGAAATCCGCGGGCGGAACTACGACCTGCCGGTGATGATCCTGACCGCCCACGGTTCCATCGAAAAGGCGGTGGACGCGGTGCGGTTCGGCGCGTTCGATTTCATCGAAAAGCCGCCTCACTCGGAGCGGATTCTCCTGGCGGTCCGGAACGCCCTGCGCCAGTCGGACCTGGAGGAGGAGAATCGGGAACTCCGTGCTGCGGCAACAGGTCGGTACGAGATGATCGGCGCCTCTCCGCCGATGAAGCTCCTGTACGAGCGGATACGAAAAGTGGCCCCGACCCGGGCCCGGGTGCTGATCCAGGGGGAAAACGGGACCGGCAAGGAGCTGGTCGCCCGGGCGCTCCACCGTCATTCGCCCAGGAGCGGGAAACCGTTCATCGGTATGAATTGCGCCGCCGTTCCGAGAGACCTGTTCGAATCGGAACTGTTCGGCCACGAGCGGGGGGCTTTCACCGGGGCGACCTCCCGGCGGAAAGGGCGTTTCGTCCGGGCCGACGGCGGCACGCTTTTCCTGGACGAGGTGGCGGAGATCCCTTCGGAACTCCAGTCGAAACTGCTGCGCTGCCTGGAGACCGGGATCGTGGAGCCGGTTGGTTCCGACCGGGAGATCCAGGTGGACGTCCGGGTCCTGGCCGCCACCAACCGGGACCTGGAAAAGGAGGTCGCCGCCGGGCGCTTCCGGGAGGATCTGTTTTACCGGCTGAACGTAGTGGGGTTGACCGTGCCGCCGCTGCGGGAAAGGGCGGAAGACGTGCCGGCCCTCCTGGAGCATTTCCTGGGAGAAGTCTGTCGCGCGAACAACCTGCGCCCGGTCGCCCTCTCACCGGAGGCGGTCCAGCTCCTGGCCGCGTACCGGTTCCCGGGCAACGTACGGGAACTCAGGAACCTGGTCGAGCGCCTGGTGATCCTGGCCTCGGGAGAGCGGATCACCGGCGCGGAGGTGGTTGAGGCGCTTCCGGCGGTCCGGCAGGCAGGGGCCGGATCGGCCGGGATGGAGGGAAAGCCGCTCCGGGAGATCATGGCCGAGGTGGAACGGGCGGTGGTTCGCCGGTCCCTGGAGAGGAACCGGTGGAAGATGAGCGCCGCTGCCCGGGAACTGGATCTCGAGAGGAGCCACCTTTACAAGAAGGTGAAGACCCTCGGGATCCAGAAACCGGACGATTCGCCCCGATAGGACCATCCTTCGCGGCCAAAACCGCTGATCCTCGCGTCCTGGCAGGCCATTCCCGGCCGCGCAGGATGGTCCCATTGGGGCTCGGAACCTGCAGGGAGGTGGATGATTACAGCCACTTCTTGAGGATCGTATCGGACAGCCGCGCCGGATGGCCGCGCCAGACGATCACCCCGTCTTTCACCACCGCCGCCGCCGGGATGCCGCTCACGTTGAACGCCATCTTCACCTTGCCGGGCTCTTTCGCCACCGGGAAGGTGAGGTTGTGCTGTGCGATGAACTCGGCGACCTTCTCGTCGGTGGCGCTTTTGGTCACCTGGGTCAGGGCCAGGATATGCAGTCCGTCCCCTTTGAGCCGTTCGTACGTCGCTTCCAGTTTGGGGACCTCCCGCTTGCAGTGGGGGCACCATTGTTCCCAGAACACCACCAGGGTGGTCCCGGGACCGTCCAGCCGGGTGACTTCACCTTCACCGGCGAACCATTTCTGGACTTCGAACTCTCCAGGGGCTTTCTTGCCGACCACCGCCAGTTCCCGCTGGATGGTCGTCGCTTTCTTGGCCGCGGCGGTTCCGGCGTATTTCTTGTTGAACTCTTCCATTTTCGTCTTGGCGGCCATGTGGTCGCCCTTGGAGACCAGGCTGTTAATTTCCCGCAGGGCCGCGGTGGCCCGGTTTTCCCGCTGCGCGATCTCCTGGATGGCGGCGTCGATTTTCTTGTCCACATCGGCGCTCATGGCGGCCATCCGTTCGTTCAGTTCGGTTTCCAGGGCTGCGACTTTTTCTTCCAGGGCCTGGATCCGTTCATCCTCTTTTCCCTTTTTCCCGGCAAGGGCCAGGGTGGGAAGGAGGACGATCAAGGTAGAGACGATCAAGATACGCGACAGTTTCATGTTTCACTCCCATCCAACAGTTGCCAGTCAGGTCTGGAAAACCGGAATCCGAATATCCTACAGCCTGGGGAGGAGGCTGTCGAGTTTGGCGCGGAGGTTTGGGCAATTCGGGTTGCTGAGAGGGATCCGGCGCAGGAAGGGAAGAAGACGGTCGGTCCCAGGCGGTTGGATTACACTGCCCGGATGAAGACTCGTTCCCGCCCGAAGGTTTCCATCCTGCTGCCGGTGCGTAACGTCGCCGGTACCCTCGAAGCCTGCCTTCAGTCGATCCGGCGGCAGTCGTTCCAGAACTGGGAATGCGTGGTGGTGGACGACGGTTCCCGGGACGGCACGGCCCGGATCGTGCAGAGCGTCGCCCGGGCCGACGGCCGCTTCCGGCCGGTGGAGAGCGGGGCCCTGGGGTTGATCCGGTCCCTGAATCTCGGCCTGGCCTATTGCCAGGGGGAATGGATCGCCCGGATGGACGGGGACGACCTGATGCGCCGGAATCGGCTCTCCGCCCAGGCCGCCGTCCTGGAGGCGGCACCTGGATATGCCGGGGTCGGCAGCCATGTCCGGATGTTTCCGAGGCGGTCGCTTGGGCCGGGGATGCGGGCGTACGAGGAATGGCTGAACCGGGTTCGGACACCGGACCAGGTGAGGACAGAAGCCTGGATCGAATGCCCCCTGGCCCATCCCTCTCTGATGATCCGGGCCTCCACTTTCAAAGCGGCCGGCTACCAGGACCACGGCTGGCCGGAAGACTATGACCTGGTCCTTCGCCTCCTGGGAAAGGGAGAACGCCTGGGCGTCCTTCCCCGGCGGCTGCTGGCCTGGAGGCGCCGGGAAGACGGCCTGTCCCGAACCTCCCCCCGCTACCGGCGGGAACGGTTCACCGCCTGCAAGGCGAACCATTTATGCCGGAAGTCCAGGATCGGGTTTCTCGCCGGTGTCTCCAGGTACCTTCTCTGGGGTTACGGCGGCACCGGCCGGGCCCTGGCAAGAGCGCTTCGGGAACACGGCCGGAAGCCGGCAGGGATCGTCGAGGTTCACCCGGGCCGCCTCGGGAACCGGATCCTGGACGCGCCGGTCATCCCGCCGGAGAAGCTTCCGTCTCCCGGCGGGCTTCCCCTGGTGGTCTCGGTGGCCGGCGCCGGTCCCCGGGAACGGATCCGCAGGTACCTCCAGGAGGGAGGCTGGCGGGAAGGACGGGATTTCATCTGCGCCGCCTGACCTCTCCCAAGGTGGACGGGAGAATGTTGTTCCTGCCAGAGTAACCTCCTCTTTCTGCTACCGGTTAGCCCGATTCCGTGCGCATACTTCCTGGAAACGGAATTACCCCTTTACTTACAATCATTTAAGCGTTTTTATCAACATTCTCCCTTCCACCTTGGAACTCTCCAGGTCTGTGGCTCCCGGTCCACTTCCGTGGTTCTCCGGACACAGGATAATCGCCGGCAGGCTGCGGAGGCATCCGAAGGATTTCTTCGTAAGTCATTTATTATGATTGTCTTAGGAGTCTCTTCCCTCCTGGCCTCCTTTCGGCATCCCGTTCGCAGTCACTCCTTCCGCAGGCGGCATCCAGCCCTGCCGGGTGACCGGGCCCGAAGATGGAACGATCACCGCCGTGATCCGGGAAAGCGGCGGCACGGAGGAAACCATGACAGAAGACACCAAGATGATGATCGGAGTCGGGGCCCTGGTGATCGCCGGAGCCGCCGGGCTGGCGCTCCTCGGCGGCCTGAGCGCGGAAAGAGAGGCGGCGCGACAGGATGCCGGATCGATCCGGCAGGCCGTTCCCCAGGGGGCGGACGAGGCACCCCGGGTCGAGCCTGCGGCCTATACCGGGTCGGCCCTGACGGAGGAGGCAAGCCTCCCGGTGGAAAGCGATCCGGTTCTCGAAGCAGACGTCTGCCGTGTGCCGGAAGGATCGGGGAGGATCGCCCAGGGGTTGATCCACTGGGAAGCCCGGGAGTATGCGGAAGCCGCGACCTGTTTCGGCGAAGAGGCGGAAAGAGGGAAACGGCGTCCCTGGGTGCATTACATGCTTGGCCTTTCCCGCTGGAAAGCGGGCGAATTGAAGAAGGCGGAAGAGGCGATGGAAGAGTCCGCCGACCTGGACGGAACATCGATCAAAACCTTTGTCAACCTTGCCAGGATCCGGAATGACCTGGGCGAGTATGAAGGGGCTCTCGAGGCGGCCCGGGAAGCCCTCCGGATCGATCCGGAAAGCCCGACCGCCCTGTTCCTGGAAGGGCGAACGCTTCGAAACCTGGGCGCCAGAGACGAGGCGCTGAAGTCCCTGCGACGTAGCGTGGAATTGGACCCGTCCAACGGGTACGCCCAGAACCTGCTGGGCCTGACCCTGCTGGAATCCGACGGGGAGACCGAGGCGGTCCCGGTGCTGGAACAGGCGGTGAAGCTGGAGCCGGAGGTCGCCTACATCCGGAACAACCTTGGGATGGCCCAGGAACGATGCGGAAACCTGTATCAAGCCAAGCTCGCCTATCGCCGGGCCGCCGACCTGGACGGTGGAACCGGGAATGCCGCCATGAACCTGGCACGGCTGGATCCGAAAGGGTTGTTCCGTCCGGTGGATGCGCCGGAAGCAGCCCTGGATGTGCCGGTCGCCGAGGCCGGTTTTTCATCCGCGGCGACAGGAGGGGAAGAGAAAACCGGTGACGGCGACCCCTCCGCGAAATAGGGTTGCATCGCAACGCCGGGAACCGGCCGCCCCCGCCGGGAAGGGCAGGGTACCTTCCACCGCGGGGGCGGTTTTTTACTAAATCGCGGGGACTCCTAGGCCTAGAATAAGCGCAAAAGGTCCGAAACAGGTTTGATAGCCGCAAGACTA
>CAZZIV010000061.1:0-13951 GCA_964654385.1 uncultured Acidobacteriota bacterium
GGCGCCGCGCGAGACGGCTCTCTCCGAGACCATGGAGCCGCTCCGGGCGCGGAGAAAGCTCCCGTCCGGCCTGGACGCCCTGGTGCCCGGCTCTCTGGACCAGGCTCCTCTGGATCCGTGGGGGCACCGTCTGAAGTATGTCCGGGACGCCGATCGCCGGGGGTACACGTTGACCTGTTTCGCCGCCGACGGCGTCGAGGGGGGAAAAGGCGCCGGCCGGGACCTGGTGATTCGGAACGGAGAATTTCTCTGGAGCGAACGATGAACCCGGTCCGGTGCGGCATGGCCTGGGCGCTTTCAGGAGTGTTGTTGTGCCTTCCGGCCGGCGCCGAAATCTCCTTCCCGGAGGCGGCGACCGCCATCCTGCCCTCCGGAGACGAATTCCTCCTAGAACTTGCGGTAACCCCGGAACAACAGCGATTCGGCTACATGGAACGGGAGAAGGTCGGAAAGAACCAGGGGATGCTGTTCCTGTTCGGTGTCGAGGGATACCACGGGATCTGGATGAAAAACTGCAAGGTCGGGCTGGATATCGTCTGGCTCGACCGGGGGTTGCGGGTCGTGGATACCGCGCCGGATCGACCCCCGTGTCCGCCGGAAGGGTCCTGCCCTTCGGTCCAGCCGGATGCGCCGGCGTTTTATGTCCTGGAACTCGCTGCGGGCCGGGTGGCGGAGACCGGCTTGAAGCCAGGCGATCAGATCGTCGTCCTCCCGGCTTCGGCTCTTCGGAGTCGAGGCGGGGGCGCCCCTCGGCCTGGGGAGTGAGGCGCTTCTGGAGAGGGATCGGACCTGCAGAAGTGACGATCCGGAAAGGGTGAGAGCCTGATGGTGCGAAACGTGATTTGGATTGCCTGGTTCGCTGGAGCGATGCTCTCCTTCGTATTGTTTTCACTCCCGGCCGGCGCCGGCCGGGACCCGGCCCTGGAAGAAGAGATCGGAATCCTCGCCGGGAAAACCCTCGCCCTGCGATCGGTGGCCGCCGAGCCGGGAACGGTTCCACAGGTCGAAAGAGTCTCTTCCGACTTTCTTCAACAGGCGAGTGCATCGGACAGCCGGCAGGTGCCGCCGGAGATCCTGGCTGCGCGGGGACGGGCCTGGGCCGATATCGGGCTTGGAGATCCTGGGCTTCCGGCCAGGATTCTTCACATGCTGGATGACGACCTGGCCGGTTGGGCATGGACCGGAGAAGGAGACCGCCTGCTGGTGTCGGAGGATCTCCTGTCCGCGGCAGATTTCGTCAGCGAAAATCCGGACGATCCGACCCTCGCCATCCTGTCGGTCACGGGAATCCATCCGGATGAGCCGGCCCTGGTTCACGCCCTGATGCATTGGATCCAGGCGCGATGGGTAAGGGCCTGGAAGCGGCCGGCGGGGGAGCCGGTTCCGACCACAGACTCCCTGCTGGCCGCTCGGGCGGTGAAGGAAGGAGAGGCGAACCTGGCTGCGGTCCTGTTCCTGTTCCAGGGGCTCGGCCTCAAGCCGAACATCCTTTCCATGGGGTATACGCCGGACCAGGCGCTGGATGGGGCGTTGATGCCAGCCGCCTGGGGAGGGGCGACCGGCCTGGAAAAACAGATCCTGAGCTTCGTGTACATGGATGGTTTCCAGGTGGTCACCGATCCGTACCTCGCGCAGGGTTGGGAAGACATGGACCGGACCCTTCTCCGGATGCGGCGTACCGGTGACCTGCTTCACCCGAGACGGCCGCCCCGCCGGAAACCGGTCCCGCCGCCGCCGGAACTTCCCCTCCCCGAAGGATACAGGCTGGCGGCCCAGGACAGCCTGGGCGAACTGGGAGTCCGGCTGGTGATCTCGGAACTCACAGGGAAGGACAACCTGGGATTGCAGGCGGGGGACGGGTGGAGCTCCGACGGCCTGTACCGGTTCGAGCCGGCCGGCTCTCCGGAAGACCCGGTCCGTTCCGGCGTCACCGTATGGTTGACCCGCTGGAACTCCACCGAGGGTGCCGAACGATTCGCATCCTATTATCTACGGGGCCTGCGGGATACGTACGGCGGCCCGGGCGAAGGCGAAGGCGAAGGTCGGGTTTCCCTTCCGGGCCACCGGGTCCTGACCTTGCTGAGAGACGGCGCGGGAGTGAGAATCCAGGTCTCGCCGGCCGGTCTCGCCGGCCTGGATCCAGGGCCCCGGAAAGAGCGCTGAGGCCTCCTTTACACTGCGGGATGCGTAGGTTATGGTGGCGCCGGGCGATCGGTCCAGGCTCCTCCATCCCCGGGGACGGAGGCCGCCGTGTCCGCTCATCCTGGGGAGCGGCTCTCTGGGTTGCGCCCGGTGTTGATTCGTTCGGGTTGTCAACTATTTTAGTCGGCGATTCGCCTTGAACCATCTCGGAGGCCGGTGCTATTCCTACCGCTCCTATCGGCGGTACCGGTTTCGAGGCGGGTCGCCGCCGGTGGGAAGTCGGAAGCGTTCGCGGGAAATCGGCGAGGACGGGATCGGCGGACCGGCCGCGTCCGGGGACGTTCGAGGAGAGTTTCGGCAATGGCGGTTTATATCCCGGCCTTATTGTTCCTCATCGTCGGGTTGTCCTTTCCGGTCGTGACCCTGATCGTCGCCCGACTGGTTCGACCCAGTCGCCCGAGCGAAGTGAAGGCCTCGGTCTACGAATGCGGCATTGAGCCGGAGACGCCGGCGTGGACCCGGCAGTCGATCCGTTTCTATATCATCGCCGTGCTGTTCGTGATCTTCGACGTGGAGACGGTCTTCCTTTTTCCGTGGGCTGTGAAGTACGGAGTTCTCGGCCTGTTCGGCTTCATCGAAATGGGCATTTTCCTCCTGATCCTGGTGGTGGGATACGTCTACGCCTGGAGAAAAGGGGCTTTGCAGTGGGTATGAGCGAAGAGTCGCCCCTTCGGGAGGGGCAACACCCCGAGATTCTCGTGACGAAGGTCGAGTCCCTGTTCAACTGGGCCCGGAAATCGGCGCTCTGGCCGATGACCTTCGGCCTCGCCTGCTGCGCCATCGAAATGATGGCCGCCGGGGCGTCCAGGTTCGATATGGACCGGTTCGGGGCGGGAATTTTCCGGGCGACTCCGCGGCAGGCGGACCTGATGATCGTCTCCGGCTCGGTGACGGAGAAAATGGCCCCGGTGATCCGGCGGCTCTACGAACAGATGCCGGAACCGAAATGGGTAATGACCATGGGGATCTGCTCCACCGCCGGCGGTCCGTTTCCGACCTACAGCCATGTGCAGGGCGTGGATAAGGTAGTGCCGGTGGACGTCTATATTCCCGGCTGCCCCCCCCGTCCGGAGGCCCTGTTTTACGGCCTGCTGATGCTGCAGGACAAGATCGACCGAATGAAATATTCCAAATAGGACGAACGGATCATGTCCACTCCAGAACCTCCGGATCAAAGGCCGGCCGAGTCCGCGGAAGAACCGGTTTCCTCCCCGGCCCTCGATCGACTGAAGGAAGCGATGCCCGAAACGGTCGTGGAATCGGAACTCGTTCTAGGCGTTCCGATCGTCCGGATCGATCCCGGCCGCCTCCTGGAAACGGGGACGTTTCTCCGCGACGATCCGGACTGCCGGTTCGACCTGCTCTCCAGCCTGTGCGGAGTGGATATGAGCGCCGCCGGGAGGGAACACCCCCGTTTCGACGTGGTTTACCACCTGTTCAGCGTGGAGCACAAGCACCGGATGACCCTGAAGGTCGGCGTGGAGGAGGAAGACGAAACGCCCTCGGTCGTCCCGGTCTGGCGCACGGCGAACTGGCATGAGCGGGAGGCGTTCGACATGTTCGGGATCGTCTTCGCCGGGCATCCGGACCTCCGCCGGATCCTGATGCCCGAGGAATTCGACGCGTATCCTCTCCGGAAGGACTTTCCCCTGGAAGGCCGGGAAAAAGACCACGGCGACTGGCGGCAGCCGGGCGACGAAGATCGGTTCACCTACGTGGCCGATCCAGAGGCCTAGAAGATGCTGGGCACACGAGAGTTGGAAATCAACCTGGGTCCTCAACATCCGAGCACCCACGGGGTCCTGAGAGTCAAACTGAAACTCGACGGCGAGACGATCGTCAAGGCGGATCCGGTCATCGGCTACCTGCACCGGGGATGCGAGAAGCTGGGTGAATCCCGCACCTATGTCCAGACCGAGGTCTACACCGACCGAATGGACTACATCGCCGCGGTCAACGAGAACCTGGTCTACATCGAAGCGGTCGAACGATTGATGGGCATCGAGCCGCCCCCCAGGGCGATGTACATGCGTGTCATCCTGGCCGAACTGCAGAGAATCGCCAGCCACCTGGTCTGGCTGGCGACGCACGCGCTCGATATCGGCGCCATGACGGTCTTCCTGTACTGCTTCCGGGAACGGGAGGCGATCCTCGACTTGATCGAAGGCTATTGCGGCGCGCGTTTGACCACGAACGCCGTCCGGGTCGGCGGCATGCTCGAGGATTTCCCCGACGGCTGGCTCGCGGAGGCGAAGCGGTTCTGCGATGATTTTCCCCGCCGGCTGAAGGATTATGACGCCCTTTTGAAGACCAACCGGATCTGGATGGGGAGGACCAAGGAGATCGGGGTCATTTCCGGAGAAAAGGCCCTGGAGATCGGCCTGACCGGGCCCTGTCTCCGGGCGTCCGGAGTGAACTACGATGTCCGGAAGGCGCTTCCGTACGAGGTCTACGACCAACTCGAATTCGACGTTCCCCTCGGATCGGTGGGGGACACGTACGACCGGTACCTTGTCCGCATGGAAGAGATGCGCCAGAGCCGCCTCCTCGTGTTGCAGGCGATGGAAAAGCTTCCGGAAGGCCCGGTGCAGACCAAGGTGCCCAAGCGGCTGAAGCCGGCTCCCGGAGAGGTGTACCAGGTCAACGAAGGTCCCCGCGGGGAACTGGGCGTGTATCTGATCAGTACCGGCGGGACCGAAGCCTACCGGTGCCGTTTCAAGTCACCCTGTTTCGTGAACCTGCAGGCTCTGCCGGAGTTGGCGAAAGGACATATGGTGGCGGATATCGTCGCCTTGATCGGAACCCTGGATATCGTTCTGGGGTGTATCGACCGTTGACCGGAAGGAACGTGTCGGACACCGAGGATCAAGCATGAACGAGCAATGGTTGCAGTACCTGGTTGTCCCGATGATCCAGATCGCCGCGATCGTCGGCGTCATGCTGCTCTGCGTGATGTACCTGGTTCTGTGGGAGAGGAAGCTGATCGCCTTTATGCAGGTGCGGATGGGGCCGATGCGGGTCGGGTACCACGGCCTGTTGCAGCCGCTGGCGGACGTATTCAAACTTCTGTTGAAGGAAGACATCGTTCCCGCCGCCTCGGATCGCTGGATGCACCTCGTTTCCCCGATCATCCTGATGATCCCGGCCCTGGCCTGTTTCGCCGTAATCCCGTTCGCGGGAACCACCTTCGATGTGGAAGGGTTCACCCTGCCGTTCACCTCCATGGATGTGCCCGCCTTCACCTTCACGCCCTGGGTCGCGGACGTCAATATCGGGCTCCTCTATTTTCTGGCCCTTTCCAGCATCGGGGTATACGGTCTGGTCCTGGCCGGATGGTCTTCCAATTCCAAATACTCGCTCCTGGGGTCGCTGCGATCCGCGGCGCAGATGATCTCCTACGAAGTTCCGCTGGGGCTCTCGGTGGTTTCGATCCTGATGCTGGCCGGTACGGCCTCCCTGGTCGGCATCGTTACGGCGCAGCAGGAAGCCGGTTACTGGTTCCTGTTCTGGGCGCCGCTGGGAGTGCCGATCCTCTGGCCACAGTTCATCGGCTTGTTTCTGTATTTCACCGCGGCCGTGGCGGAAACCAACCGTGCGCCGTTCGATCTTCCGGAAGCGGAGACCGAGCTGGTCGCCGGATTCCACACCGAGTATTCGGGGATGAAATTCGCCTTCATGTTCCTGGCCGAGTACCTGAACATGATCCTGGCCGGCATGATCGTCAGCGTCCTCTTCCTGGGGGGGTGGATGCCGATTTCGTTCGGCATTCCCGGTCTGGCCGAACCGCTCTCGGACCTGCTCTCCTGGCTTCCGTGGGTAAGCCCGGCGGTCGGAGCCGCCCTGACCGGATTCTTCTGGCTGGCATTGAAGGCTTTCTGTGTTTTGACCATCTACCTGTGGCTGAGGGCGACTTTCCCGCGGTACCGGTACGACCAATTGATGCGCCTGGGGTGGAAGTGGTTGATTCCCCTGGGACTGTTTCATGTCATGCTGACGGCGATCCTCATGCTCATGGGCGGCGCCTGACCGCCGGAGGGAAGAATGTCCGTAGTGGAAAGACCGGAACTGCCGTTTTGGAAGCGCCTGCTCCTGGTGGAATTGATGCAGGGGCTGGCGGTGACCTTCAAGCACTGGTGGCGGAAGCCGGTCACGGCGCAGTACCCGAAGGAACGGCCGAAAACTCTTCCCCGGTTCCGGGGAGTCCCCAAATTGCAGGACCATCCGGACGTGGAGGGGATGTTGTGCATCGCCTGCAACCAGTGTTCCATCATCTGTCCGGACGATTGCATCACGGTCATCCCCGAGCCCCGCACCGCCGGGAAGGGAAAGCAGCCGAAGGTCTTCATCCTCGATTACGAACGATGCTGTCTCTGCGGACTGTGCGAAGAGGTTTGTCCGACCAAGCCGGTCCCGGCGATTTTCATGTCCCACGAGTATGAATTGGCGCGCTATCGGCGGAGGGACCTGATGAACGACCGGCAGGAGCTGTACGATCCACAGCCGAAGAAGGAGTACCTGAAATGACCGGTGCCGCCCTGCCGATCTTCGTGCTGTTCGCCGCCATCGGCCTGTTCGGCGCGGTCATGATGGTGACCCGGACCCGTCCGGTGCACAGCGCCCTGTACCTGGTGCTCACGCTCTTCGCCGTGGCGGCGATTTACGTCCTGCTGAACGCCGAATTTCTGGCCGCGGTGCAGGTCCTGGTCTACGCGGGCGGCATCATGGTCCTGTTCCTGTTCGTGATCTTCCTGGTACGGCCGCCGGCGCCGGGCGAGGCGGTCTGGCGGAAGAACCGCCACCTCCTGGTTTCGGTGATTCTGGCGGCGCTGCTCGCCGGAGGTCTCGGCGTTCAGCTGCTTAGCCGGCCGCCCGCAGGCGCCGGAGACAGGGCGGTGATCGTCGCCGCCACCGGCGAGCGGGGGAACATCCAGCAACTGTCGGTGACCTTGTTCCGTCATTACATCCTGCCGTTTGAAACCGTATCGATCCTCCTGCTGGCGGCGATGCTCGGAGCGATCGTTTTGGCGGGGAAATCGGAGAGCTCGTGATGTTGACCGCCTCCCATGTGATGATTTTCAGCCTGCTCCTGTTCGGCGTCGGTGTTTTCGGTGTGCTGACGCGGCGCAACATCCTTGTGGTGATGATGAGCCTGGAACTGGTTCTGAACGCCGCCGGCTTGAACTTCGTGGCGTTTTCCTGGGCTCATCCCGATATGGAGGGGCAGGTATTCGCTCTCTTTATCGTCTGCGTGGCCGCCGGCGAAGTGGCCGTCGGCCTTGCGATTCTGATCACCCTGTTCCGGAATCGAAACTCGGTCCACGCGGACGAGTTTCATATTCTAAAAGGGTAGCGGGGGACTGCTGATGCTCGATCTTCTGTGGCTCATCCCGCTGATCCCCCTGGCCGGGGTCCTGGTGAACGGGTTCGTCGGCCGGCGTCTGTCGCTGAAGACCGTGGGGGGGATCGCCTCCTTCACCGTGTTGCTCGCGCTGCTGCTCTCCCTCGTCGCCGTGTTCCAGTTGACCGGTCTTCCGGCGGGGCCTGACGGAGAAGGGGTCCGGATTCACCAGGTCACCCTCGGCGACTGGATGCCGCTGGAAGGGGTCTCGATCCCCTGGCAGTTTTCCCTGGACCCTCTCTCCGCCGTGCTGCTGCTGGTGGTTACCGGCGTCGGTTTCCTGATCCATGTTTACAGTATCGGCTACATGGAACACGACAGGGACTACGCCCGGTTCTTCACCTACCTGAACCTGTTCATGGGGATGATGCTCACCCTGGTCCTGGCCGGAAACATGATGGTGATGTTCGTCGGCTGGGAAGGGGTGGGACTCTGCTCCTACCTTCTGATCGGCTTTTATTACGACCGGCCGTTCGACCAGAGAACCGGCTTGAGCTGCGCCGACGCCGGCAGGAAAGCGTTCATGACCAACCGGATCGGCGACTTCGCCTTTCTGATCGGCGTGTTGTACCTGGCGTTGAATTTCGGCACCCTGACCTTTTCCGAGATTTCCGAAAAGGTCGCCCAGGCCGGTCCCGGTTCCCACGCCCTCTTGGTCGGAGTCGGAATTCTGCTGTTCATCGGCGCCTGCGGCAAATCGGCCCAGATCCCGTTGTATGTCTGGCTCCCGGACGCCATGGCCGGTCCGACGCCGGTATCCGCCCTGATTCACGCCGCCACCATGGTGACCGCCGGCGTCTACATGGTGGCCCGGATGTCGGCGCTGTACGCGCAGGCGCCGGAGGCGATGGCGGTCGTGGCGGCCGTCGGCGCCCTGACGGCGATTTTCGCGGCGATCATGGGAACCGCCGCCACCGACATCAAGAAAGTGCTGGCCTATTCCACGATTAGCCAGCTCGGCTACATGTTCGCCGCCTGCGGCGTCGGGGCCTACGTGGCCGGGATCTTCCACCTGATGACCCACGCGTTTTTCAAGGGCCTGCTGTTTCTGGGCGCGGGTTCGGTGATCCACGGCATGAACGGAGAACAGGACATCACCAAAATGGGCGGCCTGTCCAGGAAAATGCCGAGGACCTACTGGACGTTTCTCATGGCGGCCCTGGCGATCTCCGGGGTTCCCCTTTTCAGCGGTTTCTTTTCCAAGGATGAAATTCTCTGGGGGGCATGGTCCTCCGGGAACACGCACATCTGGCTCACGCTCGCCGTGGCGGCCGGTCTGACGGCGTTTTACATGTTCCGGCTGGTTTACCTGACCTTCTGGGGCGAGTTCCGGGGAGGGGAGGAAGCCGGATCCCGCGTTCACGAGTCGAACGGGCTGATGACGGTCCCGCTGATGGTCCTGGCGGTCCTGGCGGTTGTCGGCGGCTGGGTCGGCATCCCCAAGCTCCTCGCGTTCGGGAAGGACATCAATCTGTTTCACCATTGGCTGGCGCCTGCGATCCACCTTCCCGCCTCCGGGGTCCACGGGGGCGAGGGCGCGGAGCACGGGGCCGTGGCGGCCCACTCCGCCGGACTTGAGTTCGGGCTCATGTCCCTGGCGATCGGTATCGCCCTCTTCGGGATTTTCCTGGCGGTCCGGGTGTACCGGAGCCGTGAACTTCCTCCAAAAATCGCCAATGCCCTGGGGCCGGTCTACCGGCTGGTACGAAACCTCTTCTGGGTGGATGAGTTCTACGGCCTGGTGGTTTTGCGTCCCTACTACGCACTCTGCAGGCTGTTCAAATGGGTCGACGTCCATCTGGTCGACGGCCTGGTCAACGGGGCGCGAAACGCCACGCTGGGCCTTTCTTATCTTTCGAATCTCCACGACAGGATCGTCGTGGACGGGCTGGTCAACCTGACCGGCGCCGTGACCCGCATGTTTTACCGGCTGTTCAGCCGGCTGCAGACCGGCCTGGTCCAGACCTACCTGACGGTGATGGTCCTGGGCGTTTTTATCCTGATTGCTTATTACACGCTGGCAGGCTGATCCTGCCGAACCGCGAGGTTGTGAACGATGAACCCATTCGGTGATCAACTCCTGAACGTCATCACCTACCTGCCCTTATGCGGCGCCCTGGTCCTTCTGCTCCTCCCGAAGGAGAAAGAGGGCCTGATCGCCAAAGCCGCTACGGCGTTCGCCGGCCTGGGCTTCCTGGTGAGCCTGCCTCTCTGGTTCGCGTGGGAATCCGCCCCCACGGACGGCCACGGCTTCCGTTTCGTGTTCGAGACGAACTGGATCCCCTCCCTCGGGGCCCGGTACCTGGTCGGCGTGGACGGGATATCGATGCTGCTGGTTCTGTTGACCACCCTGATGGGGTTCATCGCGATTCTTTCGTCCTGGACGGCGATTCGGACCCGGGTGAAAGGCTTCTACGTGTTCATGCTGCTGCTGCAGACCGGGATGATCGGCGTGTTCGTGAGCCTGGACCTGTTCCTGTTTTATATTTTCTGGGAAGTGATGCTGGTGCCGATGTACTTCATCATCGGAATCTGGGGCGGCAAGAGAAAGCTGTACGCCGCCATCAAATTTTTCCTGTACACGCTGTTCGGGTCGGTATTGATGCTCCTGGGGATTCTCGCCCTTTACTTCCTCCATCACAAGATGACCGGCGTATTCACGTTCGACATCCGGTACCTGCAGGCGATGGGCTCCTGGCATGACTGGTACGAAATTCAAAAATGGGTCTGGCTCGCTTTCTTCCTGGGCTTCGCCATCAAGGTGCCGATGTTCCCGTTCCACACATGGTTGCCCGACGCCCACGTGGAAGCGCCGACGGCAGGATCGGTGATCCTCGCGGCGGTTCTCCTGAAGATGGGAACGTACGGGTTCGTCCGGTTCAGCCTGCCGATGATGCCCGAGGCGACGAAGCATTTTATGCCCTACACCCTGGCCTTGTGCGTGATCGGCATTATCTACGGCGCCATGGTGGCGATGGTGCAGAAAGACTGGAAGAAGCTGGTGGCGTACTCTTCGGTCAGCCACCTGGGTTTCACCATGATCGGTGTGTTCGCCCTCACCGCCAACGGGATCACCGGCGGCGTTTTGCAGATGCTGAACCATGGTTTGGCCACCGGCGCCCTGTTTCTCATCGTCGGCCTGGTCTACGAGCGGAGGCACACCCGGGAGATCGTCGAATATGGCGGCCTCTGGAAGGTGATGCCGGTTTTCGCCGTCCTGTTCATGATTATGATGCTTTCGTCCATCGGGATGCCTGGAATTCCCGGGAACGGGTTTATCGGCGAGTTCACCATCCTGATGGGTGTGTTCGCTCTGCCGGCCAAGTACTGGGCGGTGCTGGCCGCCACCGGGATCGTCCTGGGAGCCGCGTACATGCTCTGGCTTTACCAGAGGACCATGTTCGGCAAGCTGACCAACCCGAAGAACGAGGGATTGAAGGATCTCAACGCCCGGGAGATCGCCACATTGGTCCCCCTCGTCGTCTTCAGCTTCTGGATCGGGCTCTATCCTAAACCGTTTTTCCGGATCCTGGAGCAGCCGGTGCACAAGCTGGTGGCCCAGGTGGAGGATACCTGGCGGTATCCGGAGGCCGTGACCTCCCTCCGGCCGGACGTCATGGTGGCGGAAAAACCGGAACCGGCCGCCGGGACCGCCGGAGATGCCGCCCCGGTCCTCGACCTGGAGCGGGACCTTCCGGCCGGGCTCCAGGAAGAGAACGGAGTGAGATGATGGCCGGGTTCGATCCAACCCTTTTCCTGGAAAATCTCTCCTGGCTACGCCCGGAACTGGTCCTGGCCGGGTTCGGGATGGTCCTTCTCCTGGCGGCGGTCACCGTGCCGGGGGTCATGAAGAGAATCGGAAGCTGGGCGACCTTGCTGGTGCTGGGGGCGGCGGCTTTCCTGGTGGCCGCCCAACTGTCGGCGGGGCCGGCAGGGGGAGCCGCTTCGGCCCGGGCGTTCCTGGACGCCGCCGGGAACCCGGCGTTCGTCGTGGACGGTTTTTCCGTCGTCTTCAAATTGATTGTCCTTCTCGGTGCCGCGCTGACCGTGATGATGTCCATGCGCTACCCGGAAACCTCCGGGCGGGCCTCCACCGAGTTCCTGGCCATGATCGTTTTTTCGGTGGTTGGAATGATGTTCATGGCTTCAGGGACCGGGCTGATCACCCTCTATGTCGGCCTGGAAACCATGGCCCTGGCCGGCTACCTGCTGGTCGGGTTCCGCAGGCGGGAAAAGCGGGCCAATGAGGGAGCGATCAAGTACTTCATTCTTGGCGCCCTGGCGTCCGGTGTCTTCCTCTACGGCGTCTCGCTGGTGTACGGAGCCACAGGGTCGGTGAACCTGTTCGGAATCGCCGATGCGATCGGGGCCTCCGCTCCCCGTTCCGACGTTTTCCTGGGACTCGGAGTGGTGTTGATGCTGGTAGGGCTGGGTTTCAAGGTGGCGGCCGCCCCGTTCCACATGTGGGCGCCGGACGCGTACGAAGGAGCGTCGACGCCCGTGACTTCGTTTCTCTCCACGGCGGCCAAGGCCGGCGCGTTCGCCATGTTCCTGCGGATTTTTCTGACCGCCTTCGGAAGCCGGGGCGCCGATTGGGCGCCGCTCCTGATCCTGCTGGCGGCGGCCTCCATGACCCTGGGGAATATTACCGCGCTGAAGCAGGAGAACGTCAAGAGAATGCTGGCGTATTCCTCCATCGGCCATGCCGGTTATCTTCTGCTCGGATTGATCGCCGTCGGGTCGGCGCCGGGTGACGAGGCCGTTCTGCGTCACGGCCTGATCGCCGTTCCTCTCTACCTGATCATATACACCTTCGGGAACGCCGGCGCGTTCGCCGTGGTCGCCCTGCTCCGAAAGAACGGGGAAGTCGCCGAGAGGGTCGAGGATTTCAACGGCCTGATCAAGAGGCACCCTGCGGCCGCCACGGCGATGCTGATCTTCCTGCTTTCCCTGGCCGGAATCCCCTGTACCGCCGGCTTCATCGGGAAGTGGTGGCTGTTCGGCGCGGCGATCCGGGTTCACCTGGTCTGGCTGGCGGTTGTGGCGGTGTTGAACAGCGTCATCTCCCTGTACTATTACGCCCGCGTGGTGGTCGCGATGTTCATGAAGGAAGGGGAAGGGGAGGAACCTTTCCAGGCCCCCGCCCCTTTGAACCTGGCGATCGGCCTTTCGGCGGTTTTCACCCTGCTGATCGGCGTTTACCCGCAACCGTTCATCCAACTGGCGGAGCACGCCGTCTTGATGATCGGAAATTTCGCAGGATAGGGAGGGAATTTTCGCCGCCGATAATGCCGAAACCGCCAACCCCTGCTAAAGTAACGGATCCGGAGGAGGAGCCGGGCCGCGGAACGGGAGAGTCACCGGTCGTGGTCCCGTGCAAGCCTTTGGAAATGAAAGGCTTATGAGCAACTCGCCTTGGGCGTTCGCCGGCTTCGGCCTGGAACTGGCCGCGACGGTGATCCTGGGAGGCCTTGCAGGGTCTTGGCTGGACGGCCGGCTGGGGTCCGCTCCCTGGCTGGTGGTCCTGGGAGCGAGCGCGGGGCTGGTCCTGGGGATGGGCAACCTGGTCCGCAGGTTGAACCTGTGGAAACGGGAGAATAAACCGCCTGGGGACGAGAACGGCGTCGAACGATAGGGGACGGGGTCGGATGGCTGGAGCCGATAGAAGGAAATTCGCGTGGGCCGCGTCGGCGGTCGCCCTTGCGCCGCTTGCGGCCGCGCCCTGGGCCGCGGAACGGCTCCAGGGGTTCGCCTTCTGGGCCCTGGCCGGATGGTTCGTGACGGCGGTGGTCGGAGTCCTGGCCGGAGCCTGGGTCGTTTCGACCCATGGCAAGCCCGGGAACCGGTTCACCGCCGGCCTGGTGGGTGGGATGCTGGCAAGGATGTTCCTGGCGCTGCTGGGCGGAGCGGCGGCGTTATCCGCCGGCAGGCCGGCAGCCCTGGCGTTTGCAGCGGGCGTCATCGCCGGGTTCGTTCCGGTGCAGCTGTTCGAGGTGGTCTGGTTTTTCCGGCTCGGCCGCGGGGAACCGGCCGGAGCCGTAACGGAAGGGTAAGGAGACAGCTTGATGGCAGAGCCGATCCTGATCGCCGAAGCTGCGAATCACGCCGCGGAGCAGGGCGCCGGACATGCCGCCGCAGCGGCGGAGCATGGCGGGGAAACGTTCAACGTTTCCGAATCGATCCTTCACCACATCATGGATGCCCACGAGATCCCGATCCCGTTTACCGACGCTTCGATCCCGCTTCCCGAGATCCATCTGTTCGGATTTGACCTGTCCATCACCATGCACGTGGTCATGATGTGGATCGCGGCGCTGATTCTGCTGGGGATGTTCTGGAGAGCCTCCAGAA
>CAZZIV010000062.1:0-4938 GCA_964654385.1 uncultured Acidobacteriota bacterium
GGATTCCGTGACCCGAACGGTCTAGGCGGGGCTTTTGCTCAGCCTGAGCAGGAGCCGGGAAGAGGCCGCCGCTGCCGCGTTTCACGCCTCCGCGGCGGCGGAACTCGCCCCGGTGACGGTTCCGGTACAACGCCGCGCCGCCAGGATCCTGGCCCGGTGCGGCGACCTGGAGGCTGCCTTCCGCCTGACTCGCCGGACGTTCCTGTTCGACCCGGCCGCCGGCGCCGGGATCCTGGAGAAGCTCCTGCCGATCTGCGGTTGGGAAAGAGCGGTCGAGGGAGTCCCCGACACGCCGGGCGGATGGGTCGCCTGGAGCCGTGTACTGGAGAAACGGGACCACCGGAAGGAGGCGGTGGAACGGATGAACGAAGCGCTGAGGAGATGGCCTCAGGATCCGGAGGTTCTCCTCTACAACGCAGCGAGGGCGTGGCCGGCGGGAGATACGGAAAAGATGCGATCCTTGTTTCCGGAGGACCTGGCCCTTCCGGAAGACCCTGATTACGCCTTGCTCTTCGCCTTCCAGGGGATCGGCCGAGCGGCGGCCGGCGATCGAGCGGGCATGGAGCGCTCGCTGGAAACCGCCCTGGATCTCCTGCCTCGGAATCCATCGGTTCTCCAGGCGGCAGGAGACGCCTGGATCCTGATGCAGGAGCCGACCGCCGCGGTCCGGCTCTGGAAACGGGGACTTTATTTCGCAGGGAAAGACGCCCCTCCGCCGGTCCGGATCGGCTTGCTGCTCCGGTTAGCCAGGATGGAGGAGAAGGAGGGTCGTCCGGCACGGGCCCTGGATCACTGGCGCGAAATTCTCCTATTGGCCCCGGACCATCGAGAGGCGCGAGGCCGCGTGGATGACCTCACCGGGTTTCGGCGCTAGGGCGCGTTCCCGTTCTCCGGTTGAAAGATTCAGTTTCCCGCATTAGGCTCAACGATCGAGGCCTTCCCGGCCGTCGCGAGGTTACTTGTGGCATTGCTCTCTATCGTCATCCCGGTCTACAACGAAGAATCCCTCGCCGGGAAGCTGATCGAGTCGGTTCTCTCGGCCCCTCTTCCCGGCGGGATCGAGAAAGAGCTGGTGATCGTCAACGACGCATCCACCGACGGCACGGCCGAGGTGCTGGCCTCCTTCGAAACAGACTCGCGGATCCGCCTGTTCCACCAGCCGGTCAACCAGGGCAAGGGAGCGGCGTTGCGCCGGGGGTTCGCCGAAGCCCGGGGCGACATCCTCCTGGTGCAGGACGCGGACCTGGAATACGATCCCCGTGAATATCCGAAGCTGCTGGAACCGATTCTGGACGGGCGCGCGGATGTGGTCTACGGATCCCGGTTCGCCGGCAGCGACGCCCACCGGGTGCTTTTCTTCTGGCACATGGTCGGAAACCGTCTGATCACTCTTCTTTCCAACATGACCACCAACCTGAACCTGACCGATATCGAAACCTGCTACAAGGCATTTCGGAAGGAAGCTCTACAGGGGATCCGGCTGGAAGAAGACCGGTTCGGAATCGAACCGGAGATCACCGCCAAGTTCGCCCGGCGGCGGATTCGGATTTACGAGGTCGGCATCGGCTACTCCGGCCGGACCTACGAAGAGGGTAAGAAAATCAATTGGCGGGACGGCGTGAGCGCTCTTCGATGCATCCTCAAGTACGGCCTGTTCCGCCGGTAAGCGTTCCGGGGCTCTCAGCGACCGATGGATTCCCGGTAGGATTGGGCGGCCATCAGCCCTCCCAGGACGCTCAGAACCGCCCCCGAGGCCACCATCCCCAGGGTTTTCAGGTCGATCGAAATCTCGGTCGAACCGACCTTCAGCGCCACGGCGAGAAAACCAGCGCCCAGTAGGAATCCCCAAAGGGCGGCAAAGCTAAAATATAGTTTTCGGAGCCTGGAATGGCGGCCTTTCTTGCTTTCGATCTTCCGGCTCGTTCGCTTCCTGCTGTGAATCTGAACGCCGGAATGCGTCCTTTTGGAACCTGTTTTCATGGAAACGCGCTCTTGGCTGTGGTTCATGAAGCCTCCTGGTCTTCCACAGTCTTTATCCAGCCAGGGCCTCTGCCTCTTTTTTTGAGATCCGTTCCCACAGGCCACCGGATGTTGGTAGAATAATATCCGTTGTTTCCGAGAAAGGTCAAGAAATATATGACGATGAAGCATATTCCATTTCCTATCGTTTGTGTTCTCTTTCTGTTTTTTCCGGCAGTGGCCAGCCTCGCCGTAGAGAACACGGGCCAGGGGGAAGGGACCGGCAAAATCGAAGCCCGGCTTCTTCTGCCCGGGAAAGGGGGCGGCGCCCAGGGCGCCGTGCTGCACGCGTACCATATCGACACCGAAAAGACGATCGTCTCCGCGCCGGCCGGCCGGAAAGGAACCGTGGTCCTCGAAAATATTCCCTACGGCTACTATGACCTTGCGGTGGAGCTGAACGGGGAGTTTTTCGTCGCCAGCCAGGTCGTGGTGGTTCCCCCGTCCGGGCGGGTGGTGGTGACCATGAAGCTGGAGCCCTACAACGCCACCACCGGAAAAAACGCCCGAACTTTCCAGGGGAGGTCCGAACCGGCCCAGGGAGTGGCCCGCCTGAACAGGAAGGCGGTCGGCCGGGAGTTCTGGCGCAGCCCGAAAGGGATCGCCATCGTCACCGGGGGGTCGGGAGCCGCCCTCCTGGCGATCGCTTCCGGCAGCGGCAATCGGGCAGTCAGCAACACGTTCCCGTAACCTTCCTCGAAGCCTTCCCTGGATCCCGAGGAAAGAAGAGGGCGCATCAACCCACCTCCCGACCACCGCCTGTCGGGAGCCCGGGCGCTCCGGGAGACGAGATTGCAGGGGAACGAATTCCGGCCGTTGGACCGATCCGGACGATCCAGAGGCGGGAGAAGGTTGAAAGAATTCCATGTTTCAGGGATCGTGCTGCCGATCGTCTGCAAATTGGCACGAAGCACTCTTGACAATCTTTCGGCCTCAACGGACAATCTGTCGTTCCGGATACCGGCTCTAACGATTCAACCAGGAGGATATGTTCCATGTCAGTCAGTCTCCACCGTCGCTGTACCGGCGTCGCCGTAAGCCTCGCCCTGGCCTTTTTGCCTCTTTGTTCCAGCACCTTCGCGGCAGGACCCGAATCCGGAAAGGGGATCCTCCAGGGGAAAGTCGTGGCAGAAGACGGCGTTTCTCCCATGGAAGGGGTGGTGGTTCACCTGGCGGTCCGGGACGGCGGAGCCGATTACTCCTCTTCCCCCACCAACTCGGAAGGTGTTTTCCGATTGGATGCCGCACCTGCGGGCGATTACGCGGTCCTGGCCGAAACCGGACAAGGCGCCTACCTGGCGAGTGATTCGATCCACCTGAGCGCAGGAGAGAACCGGCCGGTGGCGCTGAGGATCCAAACCAGGGCAGGAACCGCTCCGGCCCAGTCCGGCGGCGGGAAACTGCCGACGTGGGGGAAAATCGTGATCGTCGGCACGCTGGCTCTGGCGGCCTATGCCGTCATCGATGACACCCAGGACGATTCGGAACCGAACGCGACCCCGTTCTAGCCTTGGCGAACCGGGCCGATCGGTCCGATGAATTCAAGGGAAGGGCGGTCATGGACCGCCCTTTTCTCGGTTCCAGCACTTCCGACTGTCTGAAGAAGGGAGGTCCCGGATCCATGAGGGGCCTTTTCACATCGACGGGAGACCGGCCGGCAGCCGGCCCGCCGCTGGCCGACCGGATGCGTCCACGGGAGTTGGACGACCTCCACGGCCAGGAAGCGATCCTCGGCCCGGGGACTCCCCTGAGGAGGGCGATTCTCTCCGACGAGGCGGTCTCCATGATCCTGTGGGGACCTCCCGGCTCCGGCAAAACCTCCCTGGCCAGAATCATCGCCGAACACAGCCAGGCCCGGTTCACACCGATGTCCGCGGTTCTCTCCGGCCTGAAGGATCTCAGGGAGGCGATCGCCGACGCAAGGAAAGAGCGGGATCTCCGAAACCGGCGAACCATCCTGTTCCTGGACGAGATCCACCGGTTCAACAAATCGCAGCAGGATGCGCTTCTTCCCCACGTGGAAGCCGGAGAGATCGTCCTGATCGGGGCGACCACGGAAAACCCGTCATTCGAAGTGAATGCCGCGCTCCTCTCCCGTTGCCGGGTCTACCGGCTGAAAAGACTGGACGAGCAAGCGCTCACCTCCATTCTCCAGGCAGCGCTGGAAGATCCGGAGCGGGGCCTGGGGGCCGTGGAAATCGAAGCGGAGCCGGGGATCCTGGAAGCGATCGCCGCCGCGAGCGGAGGAGACGCCCGATTCGCCCTCAATGTGCTGGAATTCATGGCCGGCAATTTGGAACCGGGGAAGAAGCTGGACCGTCGCCTGCTGGAAAGAACGATTCAGAACCCGACCCTGGTTTACGACAAGAATGGCGAAGAACACTTCAACCTGATCAGCGCCCTTCACAAATCGATGCGGAATTCGGATCCGGACGCCGCCCTGTACTGGCTGGCCAGAATGCTGGAATCGGGGGAAGACCCGCTGTACATCGTCCGGCGGGTCGTCCGGTTCGCCTCCGAAGACGTCGGGCTGGCCGATCCGAGGGCGTTGACCCTGGCCCTGGCCGCCAAGGAAGCGGTCCGGTTCGTCGGCCGGCCCGAAGCCGACCTGGCGATGGCCGAAGCGGTCGTCTTCAACGCCCTCGCTCCCAAATCCAACGCGATCTACAAGGGCTGGAAGAAAGCGCTCCGAACCCTGCGGGACGGCGCCGCCGACCCGGTCCCGATGGCCCTCCGCAACGCCCCGACACGGCTGATGAGAAAAGAGGGGTACGGGGCCGGGTACCGGTACGCCCACGATGAGCCCGACAACGTGGCTGACCTCGTATGCCTGCCGGAGCGGCTTGCGGGGGAACGGTTCTACGAACCGGAGGGCCGGGGATTGGAGAAAGTTCTAAGAGAGCGGCTGGAAGCACTGCG
>CAZZIV010000062.1:5038-13911 GCA_964654385.1 uncultured Acidobacteriota bacterium
CCCCGGGCCTTCCGGCGTCGCGCGTGTCCGGCGCTCATTCACTCTCCTGCAGCACCCATCGAGCCAGGATCATCCTGTCTTCCAGCAACAGGTGCGTAAACGGAGGCATGGCCTGATCGTACCCGGGATTCCGCTTTAGAATCGCGGGGTTCGACACCATGTAGAACTCAGGATTATAGATGTACTTCGCCAGCTTTTTCTCGGTCCAGTGGGCTCGAATTCCCATGAGGGAAGGGGCGTCCTCTCCTCCTAGCCGATCGTCTCCATGACAATCCACGCATCCGTTCTCCTGGAAGAGCGAAGCGGCCCTTGCCGCTTCCGCTTCCGTCAGAGGAACCTGTGCGGGCGCGGATGAAGCAGCTCCCGGATCCGTTGCCTTCTCACCTGAACTCCCGCACCCGGCGAAGAAACACAGGCTCACCGCCAGGGACATCGGGAGGGAATACCTCAGGATCATGCCGTCTCCTTCCCGCCCGGCAGGCGCCGAGGGGTCGTGTATTCTATGCCGGAACTCGCACGAGAGCACGGAACTCCCGGCAAGATCCGAGCCGGACCCCCCGCCGATCCCCCGCACAAAGTTGTTGACGCTCTATAGCCGGTCGATGTAGGTTTTTACGATAGTCATCGGAAGGAGGGTTCCATGAAACAGCTCCTGGCGATCGGTATTCTCTTGGTTCTCGCCCTCGGCATCCTCCAGGTGTGGACACCGACATCGGTGAACGCGGGGCAGCCGCCGTTCCTGCCGCCTCATGGTGGGAAATGCAAAGTTTATTATGACCCGCCGGCTCTCGACTGCCCGCCCTGTTACCGTTGGTGGATCGGGCCTTGCGGCCGCAACAGCCGTTGCGCGAAGATCGCAGGGTGCAAAGTGAACGAAGACGGCACGACCACCATCTCAGCGGATGACGCGATCCGGCCGTTGGGATTGAACTAGCCCCAATCTGACCCGCCGATCGCAATTGCCATCCTGCGATGGATCCAGGATAATCTCTCCGTGACAAGCTCCTGGAACGAGGGTGGGATTCATGCCGATCTACGAGTATTACTGCTCCGATTGCCACACGGTTTTCAATTTCCTTTCCCGCAGGGTCCAACCGAGGAAAAAACCTGCCTGCCCCAAATGCGGCAGGAAAAAGCTGGACCGGAAATTGTCCCGGTTCGCCGTATCCCTGGGAAGGGAAGAGGGGGATCCGGATCCTCAGGAACCGTTCCCCGGGTTGGACGAAACGAAGATGGAGAAATTGATGACGGAGTTTGCCGGGGACCTGGACTCCCTGGATGAAGAGAATCCCCGGCAGGCGGCGGAGCTGATGAAGCGGATGTACGAAGCGACCGGGATGGAACTCGGGCCGGCCATGAAGGAGGCGATGGCGCGCATGGAGGCGGGAGAAGACCCGGAAGCGATCGAGCAGGAGTTGGGGGACGCGCTGGAGGCGGAAGACCCGGTCGCGAGCCCCGGCGGCCGGGGAGGGAAAGTCCGGTCCATGGCCCATCGGCTTCTCCCGCCCCGTGTGGACGAAAACTTGTACGAGCTTTGAACCCTTTCTCCCCGAACAGATCCCCCGGATTCCGGAACCGGAAGAAGTTTTCTACCCGTTCGCGGCGGCGAAATCGTCCATGAAGGCGGCCAGGGCCCGGGTCCCTTCCACCGGCATGGCGTTGTAGACCGAGGCGCGGCATCCGCCGACGCTTCGGTGCCCCTTCAGGCCGGTCATCCCGTTCTCCAGGGCCTCGGCCACGAATTTCTTCTCCAGGTCCTCGCTGGGCAGCCGGAAAACGATGTTCATCAACGACCTGCAATGTTCCTGTACGGGGCTACGGTAGAACCCCGGGTTTTTCGCCATGGCGCCGTAAATCAGTTCGCTCCGTTCCTCTGCCCGTTTCTCCGCCGCTTCCAGGCCGCCCAGGTCTTCCAGCCACTTCAGGGTTTTCATGATCATGTAGATCGAAAACACCGGGGGCGTGTTATACATGCTGTTTTTCGCCGCGTGGATGGCGTAATTGAGATACGCGGTCAGGTTTTCGCCGCATCGGCCCAGCAGGTCCTCACGGATGATAACGATCGTCGCTCCTGCCGGCCCTGCGTTTTTCTGTGCGCCGGCGTAGATCAGGCCGAACTTCGAGACATCGATGCGCCGGCTGACGAAGTCGCTGCTCATGTCGCAAACCAGCGGCACATCGCCCGTATCGGGGAACTCCTTCCATTGGACGCCGCCGATGGTCTCGTTGCTTGTGATATGGAGATAGGCCGACCCTTCGCTCGGCTTCAAAGCCGCCGGCTCCGGCAGGTTCCCGAACTGTTCATCGCCGCCGTCATACACCAGGTGGACCGTGCCGACCTTCCGAGCGTCGGTCAACGCCTTCCTGGACCAGGCGCCGGTCAGGGCCAGGTCGCATAGCCCCCCCTGCCCCATCAGGTTCAGCGGGACCATGCTGAACTGCAACGTGGCGCCGCCGCCCAGGAACAGAACGGTATAGTCGTCCGACAGGCCGTACAGCCGTTTCACCAGGTCCGCCGCTTCAAAATGAACCGCTTCATACTCCCTGCTCCGATGGCTCATTTCGATCAGGGACATCCCCTTCCCCTGGTAGTCGAGGAATTCGTCGGCCGCCGACTGGAGAGCGGGCAACGGCAGGGTGCACGGTCCGGCGCTGAAGTTGATGATCCGGCTCATCCCTTCTCTCCCAGGAATGCCTCGATATGCCCGCAGACCTCCTCGCCGATCCGGAGAAGATTCTCCCGGCTGGACGCCCCCAGGTGGGGAGACATGAACACGTTCGGCGCCTTCAGCAGCGGGTAGTCGGAATCGGGAGGGTCTTTGGGCCAGACGTCGGTGGCATAAGCCGCGACCTTTCCGGACTTCAGGGCCGCCACCATGTCCTCGGCGTTCACCGTTTGTCCGCGGCCGGTATTGATGACGATCACGCCGTCCTTCATCGATTCGATGCTTTTCGAGTGGATCATGTTTTCGGTTTCTTCGGTCAGCGGCACATGGAGCGAAACGTAGTCGGCCTCGGCCAGCATCTCCTCCAGCGTCCCTTTCAGCACGGCCAGGCGGCTGCTCTCCACGTACTTGTCATAGGCGATCACATGCATACCGAACGCCTTGGCCCGCACCGCCACCGCCTGGGCGATATGCCCGATCCCGACCAGCCCCAGGGTCTTCCCGTGCAGCTCGGTCCGCTTGAGTTCCTTCTTCAGCCACTTGCCCATACGCATGCTTTCATTCGCTTCGACGATATGGTTCGGGATCGCCAGCATCATGGCGAACGCCAGCTCGGCCACGGCGATGCTCGGCGCCTTCGGCGTGTTTTGGACGAGGATCCCTTTTTCCTTGCAGTACTCCTTGTCGATGTTGTCGGTCCCCACCCCACCCCGGATGATCATTTTCAGGTTCGGGGCGGAATCGATATACGCCCGGTCGCAGGTGGTCTTGCTCCGAACCAGCACAACATCCGCCTCCGGGAGGCGGCTCTTATCCGTGACCACTTCTCCAAATCGGGCGAGCTTGTCCGGGAGACCGGGATCGAATGCGTCGGAAACCAGGATCAGCATGGAACACTCCTTCAAGCGGCTTTCAGTCGCCCAGGCTGCGCACCAGGAGACCGCTGCGCAGTTTCGGTTCAAACCAGGTCGATTTCGGAGGCATCACCGCGCCCGCGTCGGCCACCGCCATGATCTGGGCCACGCCGGCCGGCGCGAACGCGAACGCCACCGCCATGTCCAGTTCGCATCGGCGCTCCAGCTCGGCGGTTCCCCTGCTGCCGCCCACGAAATCGATCCGCGGATCTTTTCGCGGATCTCCGATGCCCAGCACCGGCCGCAGCAGAAGGTCCTGGAGAATCGCCGCGTCCAGGCCGCCCACAGGATCGTCGGCGGGGAAGCTGCCGGGACGGGCCTTCAGGCGGTACCAGCGGCCGTCCAGGAACATTCCCCAGTGTCTATGCGCGAAGGGAGCAGGATCGTCCGTCTCCTCCAGATCGAAAATCTCCCCGACACGCTCGAGGAACTCGGCCGGGGCGAGTCCGTTCAGATCCTTCACCACCCGGTGGTAACCCATCAGCATCAGTTCGTCTTCGGGGAAAAGAACGGCGAGGAAATAGTTGTAAGCCTCTTTTCCCGAATGGTTCCCGTTTCGGGCACGATAAATATCCCGAACCCGAAGGGCGGACGCCGTCCGGTGGCGCCCGTCCGCCACGTACAAGGCATAGACGGCTGCAAACCCCTCCTGGTGGAACGCGATCTCTTCCCGCCGATCGATCACCCAGACGGCGTGGTCGACCCTGTCATCGGCCGTAAACTCCGCCGCCGGCGGATCGCTGCACAGGCGGGCGATCCGCTCGCGGATCGCCGCGACCGGGCGATAGGTGAACAGAACCGGCCCTGCGTTCACCCCCAGCAGTTCCATATGCCGGGCCCGGTCGTCTTCCTTGTCCTTCCGGGTGTGCTCATGTTTCTTGATGGAACCGTTGGCGTACTCTTCCACGCTGCAACCGGCGGCCAGGCCGAACTGGATGTGATCGCCCCTCTTCAGCCGGTAGACGTAGAAGGCCGGGTTTGCGTCTTGAACCAGGACCTTTTCCCGGATCATGGCCTGGAGGTTGACGGCGCTGCGGGCGTACACTTTTTCCGGCTGAACGGCCTCGTCCGGAGGCAGATCGATTTCCGCCTTCACCACATGCAGGAAGCTGAGGGGTTCTTCGGCCGCCATGGCCCGGGCTTCCTCGGAACTCAGGACATCATAGGGCGGACTGGCCACCCGGGCGGCCAACAGAGGCCGGGGCCGGAAGGCGCGAAACGGCTGAATATCCGACATTCTGCCCCCTCTCGCAGGGATACGGAATCCTCTCCAATCGGAGGGCCTCAGGGTAGAATATCTTCTCGTTCGGTGCCATTCCTTCAGCGTCGATCGAGGCGCGTTAGTTCCTCCCGGGCGGCCTGGTTGTCCGGGTCCCTCGCGAGCAATCGCCGCAAGGTCCGGCGGGCCTCTCCGAAATTGCCTCTCAGCACCTGCCACCGGGCGAGTCGGTGGATATACCGCAGCTCATTCCGCTTGATCCGGTCTCTGCGATCTTCGGCCGCCCCGGCTTCTTCGGAGCGTCCCATGGTTCGCAGGGTCTCGGCCATCCAGTTCCACTCGTTCGCGGAAAATGGATTTCTTTCGAAAAACCGGAACATCTCCTCAATCCCCTGTTCCGGCTTGCCGAGGATGCCGGCGAGAACCGCCGCCTCGGACCAGATCGACCAGTCGTAATCGATCCAGGGGGAAGCCAGCAACCGGTCCGCTTCCGCCCGGGCCTCTTCCCAACGCTGCAGACCGATGAGCAGCTTCATCCTCAGGCGTCGCGCCGCCCACGAATCGGGCCGAATCGCGACCGCCTTGTCCATATCCTCAAGTGCGCGGCGGAACTCGGACCGGCCGTCGAACCGCAGCTTCCCCCGGGCGTAGTAGGTAAGGTAGTCCGACGGGCCGTCCCCGGAGTCCTCTCCGATCGCCTCCAGTATCGCGAGTTCGTCCCGCCATTGATCCGGAGCGTCCCGGACCCGCAATTCCGCCTGGGCGATGGTCAACGCCCGGGAGTCTCCAAGGGCGCCCACTCCGGCGAGGATTCCACGGGCGTACGGAAGATCGTTGCGCAACCAGAGATCGGAAAGAGCTGTTTCCGCCGCCGGCTCCGAACTGAAATCGGATTCCAGAATCGGAAGCACCCCTTTTCTATCGACCTGTGGCCCATCCAGAACGGTCAAAGAGGAATCGTAGAACAACCGGGGGGTATGCAGTTCCAGGAACATATCGTCGTCGGTGTTCGGCTCCACCCCCTCTACGATGAGGTCCACATTGTCGGGGCGCAGGATCATCAGGCTGAGGAGGTCGCCGCTGGACGAAACGCCGATCCGCTCCAGGTCCGCTTGCGCCTTCTCCGGAAGCCGGCCCCAGTCCGGGAGATCTCCCCGGCCGAGAGGTTCGTTCCTCGCCAGGACGATCAAGTCATTCTCCCCGGCCCGGTAGCGGAAGCCGTAGATGTACCGGAACTCGGACCGGAGGGCGGCCAACAACGAGCGAATCCCTTCGTCATCCAACGCGTACAGCTGAATCCACTGGCAGAAGGTGCCGTTCGGCTTCAGGGCCGACCGGGCGATCCTGAAAAAGTCCCGGGTGAACAGGTTCGACGCGCCGGCGATCCAGGGATTGGAAGGTTCGGAAATGACCACGTCGTACGGCTTTTCGGCGGCGGCCAGCACATTGCGGGCGTCATCCAGAATCACCCTGGCGGCCGGGTTCTCCAGCGGCCGACCGTTGATGCCATCAAACAGGTGGGACGCTCGCAAGACGGCCGGCTCGATTTCCAGAATGTCGATCCGTTCCGCCGGGTAGGTCGCGACCGAGCCGGCGGTCATCCCGGAGCCCATGCCGATCACCATGGTCCGCCGGCCGGCCGGCCCGAAAACCATCGGGATCTGCCCCAGGAGAATCTGTGTAGGCATATCCTGGAACGAAGCGTCGGTCTTCCCGTTCAACCGCAACGCCAGGCCGGACGGCTGACGGTGAACCGAAACCGTGGTGTTCATCCCTTCTTCGTAGAATACGAGTTCATCGACCGGGTAACCGGCGATCGGCTCTAAAGGGATCCCGAAGTCCATATCGGTCATCGGACGGTAATAACCGCCTAAAGTCATTTTCGAAGGATCCAGGGCCGGCGGGGAAAGAACGACCCACAGCGCCGCGGCGACCAGGCCGATCGCCGGCGCCAGGCGCGACAGAAGACCGCGCCGGCCGGAAAGGGCCAGGATCCACGCCGCAGTGATCAGGTTCAGGGCGACCATCCATGCCATGGTTCGGGACAGGCCGAGAGTCGGCAACAGAATGAACCCGGAGAGAAACGCTCCTGCCGCCGATCCGATCGTGTTCAGAAAATAAGCGTCGCCGACCGCTCTGCCGGAACGTTTCCCGGTCGTGTTCAACGCCCGCACCACGATCGGGAACAGGGCGCCCAGGATCAAAGTCGGGAGGAACATGGCCAGAAACGACGTCTTGAACTCCGCGTACGTAAGACTGTCGGCGGACACGCCCCGGTTCAGCAGCACACGGACGACCTGCTCGGGAAGTTCATCCAACAGCGCGCTGCTTCCCAGGGCGGTCAACCCCAGGAGCGCCACCCCGAAACCATAGACGGTGGTGGTGGCCCGGACCCGGTCGACCCACGGACGGGCGATCAGGCTTCCAAGAGCGATACCCAGAAGAAAGATCGCCAGAATCGTCGCGAACGCGTACACCGAGGAACCGAACGACATGGTCAGGGCTCGAGTCCAGCAGACTTCGTACGCCAGCGCGGTGCAACCGACCAGACTGTAACTGGCCAACAGCCCGGTCCGGATCCATGGGGTCGACCCGGTGACGGCAGGAGGGGGAACGGTGGGAGCCGGAGATGAAGAAGAAGCTCGGTCGGCAGGCAGGGTCTGAACCAGCCATCGGGGCAACACGAAAAAAGCGAATCCGCCGACCAGGAGATCCAGCATAGCCGCGGTTAGATTGGTCTTCGACAATCCCAAGGTCGGAAACAGGAGGAAGGTGGCCACGCCGACTCCGAGAACGGCGCCCAGGGTGTTGGCTCCATAAAGCAGACCGGTGCGCCGCCCTGTGTCCCCACGCCCTCGTTCCAGAGCCTGCACCAACACCGGCAAGGTCGCTCCCATCAAGAAGGTGGGGACCAGGAGGACCAGCAGGGCCAGCACGAACCGGGCGAAAACCGCCGGCCAGTACGAGAGCGCATGGAGGAGCCAGGTGTTCAGCATCGGGAACATGCCGAGCACCGCCGGCACCGCCAGGGCGTACAGGCCGATTCCGATTTCGATCCAGCCGTACGCCTTGAAGCCGTTGCGGATCTTCCCTGCCAGCCGTCCGCCGGCAAGCCCCCCCAGGCCCAGGCCGAGCATGTAAGCGACCAGGATCGTGCTCACTGCCAGGGTCGTGGATCCGAAAACCAGGCGAAGAGAGCGGGTCCAGGTCACCTCGAGGATCAGGCTTCCGACTCCGGAAAGGAGCAGACAGAAGGCTACAGGCCAAACCGCTGACCGGCGCGGACGGTTTCCTCTCCCTTTTTTTGAAGGTCGTACCATCGGATTCGCTTCTCCTGGGGTCGGCGCCAGAAAAAGTTAGCATACCCTACCTTACCGGACTTAACTCGATTTACGCATAAAGCACCTACTGCGGAGCCGAAACTGCCGTCATCTCGGAAGTCCTCGCTACGGTCCCTCATGCACAAAGCGGGTTAAGAATCACAAATGGGACGGCGCCCAGGCGATCGCCCTCCGCCGGAACCACGACCCTCCCATCACTTCCGCAACACCTGCACGCCATCCACGTTCACCGTCGCCACTCCGTAGTTCTCCTCCACCACGCCGGTCAGAAAGTACGGCCGGTGGCGGGAGATCATGGAGCAGAACCGGTCGTACGCCCGGGGGAAGAACGTGGTTTCATACAGGGCGGTGGTGTCTTCGAAGGAAAAGAACTCCATCGCCTCGCCGTTCTTCGTCACAACCGGCTTGCCGGTAACATACCAGCCGACCAGGGTCACCCTGCGCCCGACGTACCGGGGCAGATCCCGAGCCGGAACCGCCCGGGCCTTCCGAATCACGTCGGCGTACAGCGATAACGGGTGACGGCTGACCAGGAACCCAAGGGTGCGGATTTCATGCTCCAGGAGGGCCTCGTCGTCGTATCGCCCCATCCTGGGAAGCGGTGTCCCCCTCTTGCTCCCGCCCTGCCCTTCCCGCACCGGCCGATCCGTTCCGGCCCGCCCTTCCTTCACCATCCAGCCGCTCTCCGGCGGAAACAACGAGCCGCAGCAGCCCGCCGCCGCCCGTTCCCGCT
>CAZZIV010000063.1:0-13842 GCA_964654385.1 uncultured Acidobacteriota bacterium
AAGTCCCGAACGATCTCCGTGAGAGCAGAGACGACACGCGTCCCGGAGATGAACAATCCGGAAATCTTCCCTGCATGACCCGAGGACCTCCACCACGTCGAACCGGCAGGCTCTTCCGGTTTGCCGGGTCCGCACCAGGTACCAGAGGGCCGTATCGGCAATCTTCCGGATTTTTTTGTGGTTCACCGCCTCGACCGGCCTTCCATAGAGAGAGGAACTCCTGGTTTTTACTTCGACGAATACGAGCGTGGAGGAATCCTCCAGGATCAGGTCGATCTCTCCCGTCCGCCTCCTGAACCTCCGGGCCAGGGTACGCATCCCCTGCGCGTTCAGAAACTCCTCCGCGGCCGCCTCCCCTGCCAGGGCCAGGGATTGCCGCCGGTCGCCTTTGGATTCCTTCCTGTTCATGCCGCCTCCCTCCTGGTCCATCGGGTTCCAGGGCTTCAGGAGGCGCGTTGGTTCTCTGTTCGGGACACCCCCCACGTCCGGGTCCGGGCGGGCGGGGCGCTCTTATCTATATCAGAATGTGAACCGGCCGGATACCTGGAACCGGCGGCCGTTGGTGACGGTCGCTTCATTCCGTCCGTTGATCTGGACCCCTGACTCGGTCGCCGGGTTATACACCTGGTAGACGCGCTCATCCAGGAGATTGAACACTTCCAGCGAAAGCTGGAGGTTCCCTCTCCGGGCCAGGCTCCATTCCCTAGTCGATTTCAAGTCCACATTCCACCAGGAGCGGTTCCGGGCGCCGTTCCGGAATCCGCCGGGAAAACTGGTGCGGGTACGTACGGCGGGAACGCCCAGTTCTCCCAGGACCGGCGGCTGGGAATCGAGCGAACTCTTCCGTATGACCACCGAGTAAGGCAGGCCGGATTGCCAGGTCACGGCGGTACCGAGACGGAATCCCCAGGGCGTGACGGTAGCGGCGGTCAGTTTCACAACATGCCGCTGGTCCTGGGACTGAAACCCGAATTCATCTTCCACCAGGCTCCTGTCGTCGCCGATGCCCTGGGCGAAATCCTCCCCATCACCGGTGGAGCGGGACCAAGTATACGATCCTTGCATTTCCCACCCCCGGAACCGGCGGCGCACCAGTTCGAGAACATAGGCTTCGTAGTCCGACCGGTTGAAGTTACCGACCAGAAACACCTCTCCCCAGAACGGGTTCTGTACGTACAGGTCGGGAAGGCCGTCCGGACGCTGTTGCACCAGGAATCCGAACCCGAACGGATCCGGTTCCCTCGGAGGCTCCTCCTGCCCTGGAGGGATGAACGGAGGAGGAAGAAGGTTCCCTGTACAGTCGTCCTCGGTTCCGTCCGGCCCGAGGGCGAGACGGTCGGGCCCTTCGAGACAAAGTTCATCCGTGTAAAAATCTTCGGGAACGTGATTCAGGTCCAGATCCTGGAACTGGTTCTCGTATTTCCGGTTGATGTAGGTCAGCCGGGCCACGGTTTCGGTAAAGATCTCCCGCTCCGCCGAAAGCACCCACTCGTCCTGGTACGGCGTTTTCAAGTCCCTCGAGACCGAAGTGACGTTCGGAACGATGCTGGTGGTTCCGACCTGGCAAGTCAGGCCGTCGCATCCGATCGCTACATCGGCGGAAACCGGGCGGATTTCCGACAGCGGAATTCCGAGAATCGTCGAATTGTAATGACGTCCCGCCGCCATGGCGATCTTGGTCTTCCCGTCCAGGAACGGGTCCCACGCCACGCTCAGGAACGGGGATATATTGATATTCTGAATCGCCAGGTCGTCCGGATGCTGCTGGTTCTTCAGCTGAAAGCTGGGAGAGCACAACCCGGAGCACCCGATACCGGGAAACCCGACCGTCCGACCGACCTGGGTGTAGAAATCGATGATATCGCCCCGGGCCAGGAAATTACCGGCGATCAAGCTCAACCGTTCATCCGCGCCGGCGACACGATGCTCTTCCGCGGCGATCCTGTCCAGTTCCCGGAGATAGGCGGTGAACTCGGCTTCAGGATCAAAGGGCGCTCTTCCCTGCATGTTCAACTGCTCGCTGTCCGTCCGCACGCCGAGAGTCATGCTGAGGCCTGTGGCCGGCTGGATCTGATCTTCCAGAAACAGGGCCCAGTTGGTTCCCGTCGCGGTGGATCGCACGGTTTCCGGGATCGATACCCTGGCCAGGATGATTTTTTTCGTAGCCGGGCTTCCGAACCCGCCGCTTTGTGTCGGATCCCCGACCGGCGGATCCGTTTCCCCCTTGCCGCTCAGGTTCGGATCGTAGCCGCCTTCCCGGTAGCTCACCGTCAATTCCGGTCCTACCGTCAGAGTGCGGAAATACCGTTCATTTTCCACGCTGAACCCGGCCTTGAGCCGGTGGGTCATCCCCAAAAACCGCCCACCGTACAGATTCGCCGTCGACTTCACCGTCAACCGCTGGCGATGGTCCTTGTTGTCGGTGTTGAACGTACCGGAAAAACGGCTTGTGGTGGCGTCGAAGCAGTAGGCTTCCTGAAGAGAGAGATTGCCGACACGGGGATCCTGTGGGTAGCAATCATTTCTCACCCCTGTACGGGTCGGCGTCAACCGGAATCGGGTGTCCTGGTACGAGGCGACGCTGTCCACAAGCAGCCGGGTGGAGTAGGGAACGGTCCAGGTCAGCGACCAGGTGTCCCCGCCGTTCCGGGATCGAACCGAGGAATCGACGCTCCGGAGGGAACTGACTCCCAGGTTGCTGATGAGCAACGGGTCGCTCTGGAACTGAAGCGCCAGCTTATTTCGCGGGGAAGCCTGCCAGGTCAACTGGTCCGAATGGATCTGCCTCCGGGTCTTCACCACGGCGGATTCGGAGACCAGGTTTACCGGGTCTTCCCGGTTGATCCATTCGTGGGACAGGCGGAACCAGAGCTTGTCCTTCCGAATCGGCCCCGAGAACTGCACCGAGGGCTGCCAGGTCGTATAAGAGGGATCGGCCGCTCCGCTTCCGCGGGAAGAGGAGGATGCGCTACCGTCCAGGTGGCTGGAACGAAACAAAAGTTCCAGCAACCCCTCGAATTCGTTGGTCCCCTGCTTCTGGATGATGTTGGCGAATCCGCCCTGGGCCCGGCCGAATTCAACACCGGCGCCGGCGGTGATCACCTCCATCTCTTCGATCGAGTTCGGGTTGACCTGGTTCAGTTGCCGCCCGGTGAGTGGGTCGACGTTGCTGATTCCGCTGACGATCGCTTTGAAATCCCTGGAGCGGGATCCGTGCACGTTCGGGTTTCCGTCGCCGTCGGCGTCCTGGACCCCGGGCGCCAGGGTCAGCACATTCTGGTACAGCCGCCCGGGTACAGGAAGATCCTGTATAAAATCATCGCTGAAGCGAGTGGACGATTCCACCTTTTCCAGGTCCACCACTTCACGATCCACGACCACTCGAACCGTTTCTTTCATCTCGGGAGACAGCTGGATCACTTCCAAAGTGGTTCGATGGATCGGAACCCGGATTCCGGACAGCCGGACCGAGGAATAGCTCGGTAAAGACGCTTCCAGGATATAGCCGGACCCGGCCCGCAGGATAGGAAACTCGACCATTCCGTTCCTGTCGGTCGGCCTGGAGGTTTCGGTGATCCATCCTCGATCGCTGGAGAGGGTGACGATCGCGCCGGGAAGAGGTCCTGTGGCGCTCACCACCCGGACCTTCAGCCCTCCGCTCTGTCCCTGCGCGGTGCCGATCGCCAACAGAACCGCTGCGAGCAAACAGCCCGCGAGCCGGGTCAGTCGCCGCCGTTCGCCTTGGCCGCCTTCCGCTTCCATCGCACTCCCTGGGGTGTATCCTCCAGAAGAATTCCCATGTCCAGGAGTTCCTGCCGGATCCGATCCGCTTCCGCCCAGTTGCGGGCCTCACGCGCCTGATTTCGCCGGGCGATCAGGGTATCCACCTTCTCGTCCAGCGCCGGCGCTTCCTCTTTTTCCATGACCGCCAGCACCGTATCGAACCGTTGCATCGCGTCCAGCAGCACCTTGCCGGAGAGTTTCGGTATTTCACCCGCGTCGAGCCGGCTGTTCGATTCCCGCACCAGCCGGAAAACCGATCCCAGGGCTCCGCTGATGTTCAAATCGTCGGCGAGGGCGTCCTGGAATCGGTCGATTTCTTCCTGGACCTGTCTCTCGAACGCTTCGTTCCGTCCTTCCGGAAGCGGCTCCCGCCGAAGCCGGTCGAGGAAAGCGTCCAACCGTTCCAGTTCGGCGGTCGCCTGCCCGAGGGCCTTGAAGGTGAAGTTCAGCGGGGTCCGGTAATGGGTGGACAGCAGCAGCAGCCGGATCGCGCGGGGATCGTAGCCTTTGGCCAGGATATCCCGAAGGGTGTAGAAGTTGCCCTTGGACTTGGACATTTTGCCGCCGTCCACCATGAGGTGAGCCGCGTGCATCCAGTATTTCACGAACGGTTTTCCGGTGGCGGCTTCGCTCTGGGCGATTTCGTTTTCGTGATGAGGGAAGATGTTGTCCACCCCCCCCGTGTGTAGATCGAAGGTCTCGCCCAGGTATTTCATCGCCATGGCCGAACATTCCAGGTGCCAGCCGGGGCGGCCCTTTCCGAACGGGCTATCCCATCCGACCTCCCCCTCCCGGAAACCTTTCCAGAGAACGAAATCCCGGGCATCTTCCTTCTCGTACTCGTCGTGGTCGATCCTGGCGCCGTCCCGGATCTCCCGTTTGTCCAGGTGGGAAAGGCAGCCGTAGTTCTCGAAGGCGTCGATCCTGAAATAAAGCGATCCCCTGCTGTCGTAGGTGAGCCCTTTCTCCTGCAGGGTTGCGGCCAAAGCCAGCATTTCGCCGATGTGCTCGGTCGCCTTCGGATAGTGCTCGGCCCGTTCGATCCGGAGGATATCGATATCCTCGAAAAAAGCCTGGATGTTTGGCGCGGTGACCGAGTCCAGATCCTTCCCCTCTTCCTGCATCCGGGCGATGATCTTATCTTCGATATCGGTGATGTTCATCACCTGTGTGACCTGGTACCCGTTCAGCTTCAGGGATCTCCGCAGGAGATCCTCCCAGACGTAGGCGCGGAAATTGCCGATATGGGCGTAGTTGTAGACGGTCGGCCCGCAGGTGTACATCCGCACATGTCCCGGTTCCAGCGGAACCAGATCTTCTAGTTTTCTCGTGAGAGTGTTGTGAATTTTCATCCGGCTTATCGATGCATCCGAAAACGGCAAGAGGCATTCTACCAGCGAAGAGAAAAGAGGGCCGCAGGAAAGCGGCCCTCTTTCATCCATCCGGTTCCGAAGGGAGGAGCGATCAGAAGGTCAGTTTGCCGCTCAGGAGGAACCGACGGCCGTTGGTGATGATCGCCTCGTTCCGCCCGTTGACCTGCCTACCGATCTCACTCCCCGGGTTGAAAATCATGTAAACCCTCTCATCCAGCATGTTGTAGATCTCCAGGGAGGTCTGGAGATTCATCCCGTTCCCCACGTTCATTTCCTTGGTGAATTTCAGGTCCACGTTCCACCACGCCCGGTTCCGGCCGCTGTTCCGGACGCCGGTGGGGAACGAGGTCCGGGCACGGGTCGCCGGAACGCCCAGGTTCCCTAGATCCGGCGGAATCGCGTCCAGGGCTCCCTGCTGGTTGAGAATGGAATACGGCAAGCCGGTCTGCCAGCTGATCGCCGTACCGAGGCGGAAGCCCCAGGGAGTAATCGTGGTGGCGTTCACCTTCACCACATGCCGCTGGTCCTGGCTCTGGAATCCGAACTCGTCATCCACCAGTGTGCGGTCGTCCCCGAGAGTCTGGTTGAAATCCTCACCGTTTCCGACCGATTTGGACCAGGTGTAGGATCCCTGGAGTTCCCACCCCCGGTACTGGCGCCGGTTGACCTCCAGGACATACGCTTCGTAATTGGACTCGTTGAAATTCCCGATCAGGAAAACCTCGCCCCAGAACGGATTCTGTACATAAAGATCGGTGATGTCGTCGGCCCGCTGGCCTACAGGGAAACGTCCCCCCAGGCCGCCGCCGCCGATCGGCTCCCCCTCTTCCGGGACGAACAGCTCCCCGGTACAGTCATCCGGGATTCCGTCCGAACCGAGAGCCACCTGGGTCGGACCGTTCCGGCAGAGGTCGTTGATGTAGAAATCACCGGGTACATGGTTCAGATCCAGATCCTGGAACTGATCTTTATACTTGCGGTTGATGTAGGTCAGCCGCCCCACCGTCTCGGTGAACAGTTCCCGCTCCATGGAGAGGACGAACTCGTCGGAATACGGCGTCCGGAGGTTCCGATCCACTTCGCTGATGTTCGGAACGACGTTGGCTGAACCGGGCCCGCAATCGAACCCGTCGCAGAAGAGGTTCACGTCGGCGGTCGCAGCGTCGAGCTCGACCATCGGGATGTTGAGGGGTGTGTTGTTGTAATGTCGTCCGACCGTAAGGGCGAACTTGGTCTTCCCGTTGCTCCAGGGATCCCAAGCCACGCTCAGAAAAGGCGAGACATTCGTATTTCGGATGCTGAGGTCATCCGGCAGCTGCTGGTGGCGCAGGGAGAAGCCGGGCGCGCACAACCCGGAGCAGCCGAGCCCGCCGAACCCTGTTTCCTGGCCGATCTGTTCGAAAAAGTTGGTCACACCAGCGCGGGCGGTGTAATTGGCGATGATCAGGTCCAGCCGGTCGTCGTTGGTGGCGATATACCCTCCCTGCTCCAGGTCGGCGAGTTTGGAAAGATAGGTATTGAACTCGGCTTCCGGGTTCACCAGGGAGCGCCCCCGTGCGTTGAGCGCTTCGCTGTCCAGACGGAGGCCGATTTTCAGCGTCAGGTTCTGTACCGGTTTCATCTGGTCTTCCGCGTAAAAGCCCCACGTGGTGCCGGTAGCGGTGGAGAAGGTTTGGCTGGGGACCGAGACCCGCGCCAGGATCACCTGCCTGGACAACGCTTTCAGACCGGGATCTTCCTCTTCTTCCTCTCCGCCTCCCTCTTCGGGAACCGTGCCGCCGCCGCCGCCGGCAGATCCGCCGGAGTTCCCGGTATCCCCGCCCCGGGCCTGAAACCCGGATTCCTCGAAGAGTTTGAAAAGCTGGGGGCCGACGGTCTGGTCGCGGAAGTACCGTTCGTTTTCGATGGACATCCCGAACTTGAACTGGTGGCTCATGCCCCAGAACCGTCCGCCGTAAACCGTCGCCTTGGCGTTCATGGTCAATCGCTGACGATGATCGGCGTGGTTGAAGTTCGAAGCTCCCGAAAACCGGGTGTTCACCAGGTCGAAGCAACTGGCGTTGATCAAAGGCAGGTTCGGATCCCTCACATCGTTCGGATAGCAGTCGTTCGGCACTCCTGTCTGGCTGGGGCGGATTTTCAACTCGGTGTCCTGGTAAGCGATGGTGGTGTCGACCAGCAGTTTGGGAGAGTACGGCGCGGTCCAGGTCAGGCTGGTGGTGCTTCCGCCGAATTCGATGGTGTTGGACGACTCCGGCGGAAGAATGGAACTCACGCCCGCGTTGACGATTTCCAGCGGATCATTCTGATACTGCAAAGCCAGCTTGTTTCGGGGAGACGCTTGCCAGGTCAACTGGTCCGAGTTCAGTTTCCGGGTGGTCTTCACGATTTCCACCGAAGAGGTCACATCGACCGGGACTTCCTGCTGCACGTACTCGTGGGAGAGCCGGTACCAGAGCTTGTCCTTCACCAGCGGCCCGGAAAACTGCACCGACGGACGCCAGATCGTGTAGTGAGCCTGGCGGGCTCCGCTTCCCTCGGTACTGCCGGGATTTCCGTCCAGTTTATCGGACTGGTACAGCATTTCCACGAGACCTTCGAATTCGTTGCTCCCCTGCTTCTGGATGATGTTCGCGAAGCCGCCCTGGGCTCGGCCGAATTCCACGCCGGCACCTGCGGTGATCACCTCCATCTCTTCGATGGAGTTGGGGTTCACCTGGTTCATCTGTTTGCCGGTCAGAGGATCGACGTTGCTCACGCCGCTGACCATCGCCTTGAAATCCCTGGAACGGGATCCGTGGACGTTCGGGTTTCCGTCTCCGTTGGCGTCCTGCACTCCAGGGGCGAGAGTGAGCACGTTTTGATAATACCGTCCGGGCACCGGGAGGTCCTGGATGAAATCATCGCTGAACTTGCTGCTGACGTCCGACTTCTCCAGGTCGATCGTGTCCTTTTCGGCGACGACGTTGACGGTTTCGACCAGTGCTGGATTCAACTGCACGACCCTCGTGACCGTTTCGTTGATCGAGACATGGATGCCGTCCTGTCGAACGGTGCCGTACGTGGGAGCCGACACCTCGATCGCGTAACCGGTTCCCGCCCTGAGAACCGGAAAACGGACCATCCCGTCCGTGTCCGTCACGGCGGATGTGGTCTTGACGTAGGCTTTATCGTTGGAGAGGGTCACGATGGCGCCCGGCAGCGAGCCCTGCGCGTCCACGACCCGGACCACCAGGCCCCCACTCTGCGCCGAGACCGTCCCGACGGCGATTGCCATGACCATCAGCACCAAGCTGATTTTTACGATCCGCATGTCATCCTCCTGCATGTTCGACGGTGTGGTAAGCGCCCCTCGCCATCACCGGTTTCGAATATCTCCAGGCTGGACCCAGCCCTTGTGCCCTCTCTCATGCCTCTCCCCGGAAAAACCGAGGTCCCGCGGCTTTTTATCACCCGGCGGTTCCCGAGTCAAACCGGGGCCTGTCCAGGCGAAGGTCCAGTTCACAATACATTACTTATCGCGAAAGACGCCTCTTGGCGCACCGAATCGATACAAAATGCTGCACCGTAACAGCAACCGGCGGACCGCTCGACGAGAAAAAAGCATAAAACAAGTATAATCAAACAGTTATACCCATCCGCTTGATCTTCTCGTTCAGGGTGGTCGGCTTCATTCCGAGGATCGCGGCGGCCCGTTTCTGCACCCCGCCTGCCTTCTGCAAGGCCGCCCGGATCATCCGCCTCTCGAACTCGCTCACCGCCTGGTAAAAATCGACCCCTTCCGCCAACCCGTCCCCCGGCTTCGGGAGAGTCTCTCCGCCCAGGTCTTCCGGCAGGACCCCCGGTTCGATCTCGCCGCCCCGGGTCAGGACGACGCTGCGTTCGACGACATTCTCCAACTCCCGTACGTTTCCCGGCCAGTCGTGCCGCATGAACCGTTCCAGGACCTCCGGAGAAAAACCCTGAATATCTTTTCCGTTCTCCCGGCTGTAGCGTTCCAGGAAATGGTTGGCGAGGAGAAGAATATCCTCCCGCCGATCCCGGAGAGGAGGGAGGGTGATGCTGATCACGTCGAGCCGGTAATAGAGATCCTCCCGGAACCTCCCCTCTCCAACCAGGCCGCGAAGATCCTCGTTGGTCGCGGCCAGGATCCGCACATCGACGGTCCGGCTTTCCAGGGCGCCGATCGGCAGGAACTCCTTCTCCTGCATCACTCTCAAAAGCTTCGCCTGGACCTGCGGCGAAATCGTACTGATCTCGTCGAACAGGATGGTCCCTCCATCGGCCGTCTCCAGCAGCCCTTTCTTGGCGCCGACGGCTCCTGTGAAGGCGCCTCTCACATGGCCGAACAGGTTGTCTTCCAACAGCTCCATAGGAATGCTGTTGCTGTTCACCACGACGAACGGCTGGGCCGCGCGGGAACTGCGGCGATGAATCGCCTGGGCCACCAGTTCCTTCCCGGTTCCGCTCTCTCCTTGAATCAGCACGGTGGACCGGCTGGGGGCGACCTGGTCGATGAAGCGGAACAGCTCCTGCATTCGACTCGACTTGCCGACGATCTTTTCGAAGCGGGTGCGATCCGCGAGGGCCTTCCGAAGATTCCGGTTCTCCTTCCTCAGGCGGGCCGTCTGCACCGCCTGGGCGATCAGCAGCATCACCTCTTCGTTCTTGAACGGTTTCGTCAGGTAATGGAAGGCCCCCAGTTTCATCGCCGAAACCGCGTTCTCCACGGTCCCGTAGGCGGTGATCATGACGACAACCATGTCCGGACGGAGTTTCCGGGCGAACTTCAACACTTCCAACCCGTCGGCGTCCGGCAGCATGAAGTCCAGGAGAAGAAGATCCCAATCGCCGTCGTTTTCCAGCAGTTCCCGGGCCGAGGCGGCGTCCGGCAAAACGCGGGCCTGGTATCCCGCCTTCTCGAGAAGGCTTCTCAAAACATCCTGAATCACCGGCTCGTCGTCCACGACGAGGACGCGTCCTCGACCCCCGGAGGAAGTGAGTTCGGAGGGCCGTTCCGCCGTTCCGGGTTCCGGATCGTTCATTTTTCCTTCTCCATGCCGCTGCTGTTCGAGACAGCGGTTCAAGCACTCGTCTCCACACGATCGGCGGCGGGCAGGTCCAGGGTGAACCGGGTTCTTTCCCCGGGCTCGGATACGACCCGCATATCTCCCCCATGCTCCCGAACGATCCCATAGCTGATCGACAAGCCGAGCCCGGTCCCTTCCCCCCGGCGCTTGGTGGTAAAAAACGGATCGAAGACTCTCGGCAGGTCCTTCTCGTGGATTCCGGCTCCGTCATCGATCACTTCCAGAAGAGCCCTTCCATCCGCGCAGCCGGTCCGCACCATGATTTCGCCACCGGGTTCCAGCGCGTCCCGGGCGTTCATCAGCAGGTTCAACAGCACTTGCTGCAATTTTCCTCGATGCCCCCGCACCGGCGGAAGCGACTCCGAAAAATCGGTCTTTACCGTGATCCCCCGCCCCTTGATCTGCGGAGCGAAAAGATTCAGACACTCCCGGGCGACTTGGCTCAGATCGACCGGTTCGAACCGGGCCGTTTCCGGGCGGGCGAAATTGAGCAGGGAGTTGGCGATGTCCGAGGCCCGGCGGGTTTGCATCTCGATCTGCTCCAGGAGCCGCTTCCGGGAGTCCCCCTCCGGAAAGTCCTCCGCGAGCAGTTGGGCATAGCTGGAGATCCCTGTGAGCGGTGTGTTCACCTCGTGCGCCACGCCCGCCGCCAGCATTCCCAGGGAAGCCAATCTCTCCTGCTGCACGAACTTTTCTTCCATCTCGACCTGCTCGGTCACGTCGTCGAACGCGATGATTCGGACTTCGCCGTCCTGCGACGCCCCGGAAGCGGTGGAAACCGAGATGTTCACGACCTTCTTCTCCCCCGAGCGGGACCAGAGGAAATATCGGAGCCGGGGCCGAATATCCCCCGGCATCCCGGAAGGAACCGCGGTCCGGAGCCGTTGCACCACGTCGGCCGGGAACACCTCTTCCAGTTTCCGCCCGATCGCCTCGGTTCGTTCCAACCCGTAAATCTCCTCCAACGCCCGGTTCCAGGTCCGGATGACGCCGCTCTCATCCGCCATGAGGAGGCCGACCGCGCCGCTTTCCAGGATCGTCTCCTGCTGCGCGTGGAGCCGTTCCACCTGCCGGGCGTTCTTCCGGACCTCCTCGAACAGCCTCGCCGACTCGATGGCGGACGCCGCGTGGGCCGCGAAGGTGGTGAGAAGCGCCCGATCCTCGGAAGAAAGAGACTCGGCCGGCGCGCCCCTCTCGGATGTGGCCAGCAGAGCGCACAAGCTACCTTTCACCTGCATTCCGAACAGGTACCTTGCCCACGGAATCGACGCGATCTCCCGGTTCGCCAGGTGGATCCAGGACGTCTTCTCCAGCTGATCGAGGGTTTCCTCTTCAAGGACCACCGGCCGGCCCTCCGGTTCTCCCGCCACGCTTTCGAATCGGAGGGTGTCCACCCGGACGAACACATCCACCGCCTGCAGGTCCAGGGTATCCCGGATCCTGTCCTTCAGTAAACGGACCAGCGAACGGAGATCGGTTTCCGAATTCAGTTCTCTCGCCCAGTCCAGGAGAGTCGTCCGGTAACTGTACTGCTTCCGGAAAAACGCTCGTTGCACCACCCGGGTCATCCCGGTCCGGATCTGCGGATAGCTGACGGCGGTCAGGATCAGGCCGGCGTACCGAGCGCCGCTCTTGGAGATCGGAAGATAGCCGGCCAGGCCGTGGCGCAGTGTATACACAACGATTCCATACGCCGCGACGGTCAGGAAGACCGAGGCGGCCTCCACCAGGACCCTGCGGAGGATCAGGTTGACGTCATGCAGGCGGTAGCGGACCAGCGCGGCGGTGAAGGCCGCCGGGACCAGGAGCATCGGCAGCACCGAGAGAAACTGGGCCCAGGCCGGCAGGTCGGGGGCCTGCAGCGCCCACGGGATGGCGTATAGGACCGTAAACGGCACCAGGCCGACGAACAGGCCCCACAACATCCATCTCAACTGTCCCCTGTGCAGCGTGGATCGGGATCTCCCGTACGCCCGCCCCATCAATCCGGCGGCGATCAACACCGCTACACCCAGGAACAGAATCTGCGCCCGGTCGAGGAAGTCCACGACCTGGCTCGGGACTACCCAGCGAATCGCAGGGTTGGGCCCGGTCGGATGGAGCCAGACCGCCGCCGCCAGGATCCCGGCCGATGGGAGATAAAGAAGCGGTATGATCCTGCGGGCCTTCCCCGCCCGGATCATTTCGAGAGAAAGTTGGATCAGGAGCGCCGGCACTACCGACCCGGCCAGTAGATCCAGCCAGAACAGTAATCGGTCCAGGAAATCGGCCCGCCCGGTATGGCTGAAAACCAGGTAGCCGAATAGGGAGATCGCCAGCAGGGAATACGCCGGAGCGCCTCGAACCGCCTTCCATCGCAACGCCAGGAAGACGCCCGTGAACAGGAAGGCGAACCCGACCAGGCTCAGGTAGCCGTACGGCTCCGAGCGATATTCGAAGCCGGGACGCAGGTTGATGGTGAGTTGTTCCCTTCCCCTGCGGATCAGAAGAACGGAGGGAACGTCCCCATCCGGCGTCCAATCGAAGCTGGAGGCATCGACGGCGCTCTCCACCGGGCTGCCGTTGACCGCCTCGATGTAATCTCCCGGACGGAGGCCGGCCTCCCATGCCGGGCTCCCCTTCTCCACGCTGATGGCGATCGGCCCCGAGGAAGTCTGGACCCATTCCACGCCGGTCACCGGTTCGGACGTGCCCAGAACCCTCAGGATGGACAAGGCCCCCAGCACGGCGAGAACCAGCGCCGCCGCCAGAATCAGCGCTACGGAAAATTTTCCGAGGGTTCGAGGCACCGGATCCCTCCGTCTGAAAATCGATCCCACGTTCGCCCGGCCTGGGACCGTACCCGTTTATAATAATCCAATATTTTGAATTTCGCTGAACGGTTCGGATCTGCTGTACACTTACCTTTTTCTGCGGAAAATCGATCGGGAGATTCTGAGACGGATGCGCAGCCGGTTCCTGACGATGTTGTGCCTTTTCGCCGGAATGGCCGCCGCCTGGAGCGGAGTCTCTCCCGGTTCGGCCGCTCCCTACCCGGTGAGCATGGAGACCCGGCTCCGGCTGGAGGTCCGTCCTTTGGCGATCGAGGCTGGGGAGACCACCACGTTCAAGCCCCGCACCGTGGTGCTCTCTCCGACGGAGGGAGCGGAACTTCTCCTGAAGATGGAGCCGGCCGGCGGAAACGTGGCCAGGGTCTCTCTCCGGTTCCAGGGTGTTCCGTCCGAAAGCGGACCGATCCATTCCGTGCACCTGGAATCGGAGGTGCATTTTCCCGGGCGGCGGCCGGTTGAGGAAAAACGGGACCTCATGCTCGAAGAACACGCGGTGCGCCTCGTGGAAGTCTACGCCCGGGGCGCGACCCATCTGACGCTGGCCCTGAACCTGGACACGGTGCTGGTGCCTGTGGTGCAGCAACCGACCGGATTGGACCGGCCGGTGGAATTCCTCCTCCGGGTCTCGCGCATCTCCGGCGATACATCCACGGTCCTGGAAACCAACACCCTCAAAACCTTCCTGGGTAAGCCTGTGTCTTAATTCTTCCTGCTACTCGTCGGCGCCTCGCTCTTCCCCCGGGACCAGGAACCAGTCCCTTCCCC
>CAZZIV010000064.1:0-13811 GCA_964654385.1 uncultured Acidobacteriota bacterium
AGGGGTAATTCTGTTTCCAGGAAGTATGCGCGCGAAATCGGGCTAACCGGTAGCAAGAAGAGAGGGTTGCCTCGATAGGAACAACATTCTCCCGTCCACCTTGCGATCGCGGCGGGTTGGTGCGGAACGGCTCCTGCGAATACAATGGACCAGGTCATTCTTTGAATTCTCATGGACGGAGGAATCCCCTATGCGCTGCGTTCGTTCTTACTCCGGCTGGATCTTCTCCCTGCTGGCCCTGGGCATCTTTTCCATGGCGATTTCGCCGATCCTGGCCATCGAGGCGGCCCGAGTCTCGGGGACAGTGGAAGATGCCGGGGGAAACGTTCTCGCCGGTGAAATCCTGGTGCTCGTTCCGGCGAAAGATAACCCTGCCGCTCCGATCGAGATGAAGATCAACAAAAAGGGGAAGTTCATCGCTCCGAAAGTCGCCGCCGGAGCCTGGTACCCGAAAATGAAGGACCGTTCCTTTCGGATCGTCCAGATGGATTTCGAGGCCAGGGAGCCCAGCCGCCGGAAAGTGGGAGAGTTCTCGGAAACGCTGGAGCCGGGAGATCCGATTCCGACCTTCAACGCCACCACGCTGATGCGGTACACCGTCAACCTTGTGGTGAAGAAAGCCGCCCCCGGGGAGATCCCGGACGAGTCGACAATCGCATCGGCCAAGGGGAATTCGCCGATTCTGAAGAGGCTGAACGAGCTGTTCGAGGCCGAGGATTGGCCGACTCTCCTGGTGGAGGCGGACCAGGCCTTAGAGGGCAATCCGGACCTGGGAGGAGCGTATTACCTGAGAGGGATCGCTCTCTGGAGGACCGGGAAAACCGCCGAAGCGGTGGAATCGATGCGGGAGGCCGCGGAACTCCTGGAGGGACAGGAAGGGTTGCTGGGGACCCTCGGAACGATCGTTCTGGAGAACGGGCGGAAGCTGCAGGCGGAAGGAAAAGAGGAAGAGGCGAAGGCGGCGTTTCGGGAGGCGGAGGAACTGTTCGCCGAACAGTTGGACGAGGACCCGGACTCCAAAGTCTTCCTGACCAACCGGGTCGTCGCGCTGGAGGCGCTAGGAGATATCCCCGCCACCCTGGAAGCGCTGGACGAACTGATCGAAATGGATCCGGACAACTCGAGTTATCTGATGCGGAGAGCGGAACTCCTGGTCGACAGCGATCGGCCTGAAGAAGCGATGGAGATTCTTACGAGCCTCCCGGAGGGCGGTAAAAAGGCCGCCGCCGTTCTTTTCAACGCCGCTCTCGAGATGTACAACAAGAAGAAAACCGAGCAGACCCTGAAAACCCTCGAAACCGTCCTGGAACTGGACCCGGAACTGGCCCCGGCCTGGCAGCTCAAGGGCCGTGCCCTGATCAGCCGGGGCGAGACCGCCGCCGGCGTGGAAGCTTTGAAGAAATACCTGAGCATGGTGCCGGAGGATGAACCGGGGTCGGAAACCGATCGGAGGCTGGTGGAGGCGATGGGAGGCTCCGCTCCTTAACCCTGATCGAACAATCATTCGCGAGTGAAAACGTGTAAGAGTGCGCCAGGCCTGGCCGAACGCAGCCTTCAGCAAGCGCAGCATACCCAATCGTATGTGAGCATTGATGAAGGTGAGTACGGCCAGGAATGGTGTGCTAGGACACGAGCTTCAGCGGTTTTCGCCGTGAATGATTGTTCGATTAGGGTTAACCCCATTGGCGTTCACCGGCCGGCCGCGTTCTTTCTTGGGCGAAGAAAAAGGGCCCGGGGAGTCGATCCCCGGGCCCTTCGGTTAGACCGTACGGTCCGCCTTCGTAGTTAGAAGGTGACGCGGGCTCCGAGACGGAAGAGTCTCGGGCTGAGAACCTCGTCGATCCGCCCGCCGTTGGTGGCGTTCATGCGGCGCTCAAGCTGCATGATGGTGTCGTCATCCAGGGCGTTGAACACCTCCAGGCTGAGGTCGACGGTGGTGTCGCCGGACATCTGGATGAGATAGCCGAGTTTCAGGTCGAGAACGGTGATGTCGTCCAGGCGGACGCTGTCCACGTTCAGCACCTGCAGGTTCTGCCTCCAGAGTGAGCCGTTGGCGTCCACTTCATCCACCCGGTGGTAAAGAGGAAGCACGTAGCCTTGACGACCGTTCAGGTTCGCCGACACGGTGAAGTTGCGGGGCAGCTGGTAGATCGCGTTGACGTTGTACTGCCAGGAGGCGGTGCCGATGAACACGTCGCCGAAGGCGCCGGAACTGGTCCCCGCGCCGACCACTACGTCGGATCCGTCCTGGGTCGTGCCGCCCACCAGGTTCGCCGGGTTCTGAATACCGGCGGCGCCGACGTTGCGGGTCCAATCCTGGAAGGCCAGGAATCCACGGAGCGCCCACTTGTTGGAAAGGCGCTTGGTGGCGGTGATCTCCCAGCTTTCGAAGTCTTCCGAGTAGCCGCTCCGGTTGGTCAGGAGCGAACCGTAGTTCGGGTCGACCATCGCCGCGCCGGCGGCGGTCAGGTTATAGGACTGCACGGTGTACGGCGTGCCGGAAGGCAGGTTGCACGGGCCGGCGTTGTCGAAGCAATCGATGGTGCCGTTGACGAGGCTTGCCTGTGCGAAGGCGCTGGAGGGGAGCACGCCCCCGTTGACGTCCATCACCGGCGCCCAGGTGGTGTTGTCCCGGGTCCGATTGGTGTAATTCACGCCCAGGGTGAAGTCCTTGGCCAGTTCGATCTCGTAGCCGACGATGAACTCGTCCACCGTGGGGGCTTCCAGCCCGGTATCGATCCTGTCGATCGGCGCGCCGATGGCGTTCGGGTTGTTCGGATCCACGTTGCCCCACCAGAGCGGGTTCACCAGGTCGAGCTCACCCACCTGCACCACGCCGTCACCGTCATCGGTCCAGTCGTAGTCGATTTCAGCGGTGTTCATCGGATGGTTGAACGAGACCTCCGATACGTGCAACTCGTCGGCGTATTCGCTGTAACTGGCGCGGACCAGCTGACGACGATCGGTATCGAAGGTGTAGGTCGCCGCCACGCGGGGCAGCACATCGGTCCAGTCGAAGCCGGGGTCGACGCCGCTGAAGGTCAGGTCGCCCATGCAGGTCGGGCAGAGGCCGTTGGCCGAGCCGGTGGAAGCGAGTTGGTTTCCGTCCTGGGACATGTACAGGGCGCCCACGTTGAACGTCCAGTTGTTCCACAGGATGGTATCGCCGGCCCACAGGCTGGAGTAGTTCAGGTCTTCCTTGGCGGTGCCGCCCCGGTAGAGCCAGGCTTCTCCCGCCCATTCCACGGCTACGACGCCGTCGGTGCCGTAGGTGCTGAAGGACTGGACCTCGCCGGTCTTGTACTTGAAGCCGAACTTGAACTCATGGCTGGTGTTCTCGCCGTCCACGAACCAGTTGCCCCGAACGGCGTACTGGTCCTGGGGCCGGTCGGTGATGTAGCCGACGAAGGTGTCCTGCCAGACGAAGTTGGAATCCCAGACCATCTGGTCCGCTGTGCCCTGGGGAATCAACTGGAAACCGCCGCCGACATGACTGATCTGGGCGGAAACTTCCAGGTTCGGGTTGAAGAAGTAACTGAAGTCGGCGGTGGTGATCGGCGTGGGGCCGGACTGATCCCACGTCGTCGGCTGGGGCCGGTCCGGACCGGCGTTACGACCGATCTTGATCTTGTCGCCGTTGGTGTAGAACAGCTTGTAATTGGCCTCTCCACCGATGGTTCCATTGATCTTGACGGTCTTGTTCCGGAGCTTGGTCCGGTCGGTCAGCTCGGTGCTGCCGGAACCAGGAACCCGGAGGTCGATGTCGTTCTGCGTGAAGCCGACCCAGTACCAGGCCTTGTCTTTGACGATCGGCCCGCCCAGTTCGAAGTTCTTCTCGAAGAATTCGTTCATCTTGTTCCCGTTGACCACGGAGCCGTCCGGGTTCAGGGGGTGGGACTGATCGCCCTGCATCCCCTGGTCGGCGAACACCATCCCGATGGAGCCGGTGTTCCGGTTGGCGCCCTGCTTGGTGACGAAGGTCATCCGCTGGCCGGGAGACAACTGCTCCAGGTCTCCGCCGCCGGTGGTGAATCCGATTTCCTGGAAGGAGTTGAAGTCGAAGTAGGTGGAAGATCCACCCTCGGCCGCCAGGTCGCCGAATTCGACGCCGTCCATGACCCAGGTGGCGTTGTCGCCGTTGTCGCCTTTGCCGGCGAACCCGGACTGCTGGCCGCTCTGGTTGCCGCCGACGTTGATCCGGTCGGTCTGGATCCCGGGAACCGTGTTCATCACGGCCCAGGGGTCGCGGGCGGTGGGCACCTTCTCCATTTCATCGGGGGTGATCACCGTCGCGGTGCCGACTTTCCGCCGGTCCATGAGCGGAGTGACCGAGGTCACTTTCACCGTCTCCACCAGTTCGGACCGCTGCAAAACGACCTCGATGCTGGCGTTGGAGCCGGTGGTCAGCTGCAGACCTTCGTGGATGGCGGTGTTGTAGCCTTCCTGGGAAACTTCGGCGTTATAGGTGCCGGGCTCCAGGTTGGCGAATCGGGCCAGGCCTTTCTTGTCGGTCTGGACGGTCCGGGCGCCGGTCCGTCCGGTCAGAATGACCGTAGCGTCGACGCTCGGGTTGCCGTCTTCGGTGACGACGGTAACGTACAGGTTCGCTTTGTAGGCCTGTGCCATGGCAGGCACGAAGGCCAGAGCGACAAGCAGCGCGGACACGAAGATCCAGCGCGTGAGATTGGAATTTCTCACTTGGGATGCCCTCCTCTGGTTAGCATGAGAATAAAATTTAAAAACTTCACAAATACCCCTTTGTATAGACAGACGCTTTCTATACAAAATGCATGCCGCAAATAGACTTGTAAAAGTGTTGAAAAAACAGCGAATATCTTTGTTTGACCCTCCAAAATAATGGATAAATTCGGTGGATTGGATCCAGGTCTTCGAGATGGCCAGCATCTAAATTGTTGCAGTCCGGGGTCAGGGACCGCTTCGCCAGATCCGGAGCAACTGTTCCCCTTCCGCTTTTCCGGCCTTGTCCCCGGCTCGATCCGCAATTTCAAGGTATCGTTCCAGCGCCTCCAGCGCCTTTCCGGTCTCCCCGACCTGGTGAAGGCCCCGGGCCAGGTTGAACCAGGCGTCGGAATCGGCCGGGTCCAGCGCCACGGCTTTCCGCCAGGCGGCGACGGCGCCGGGAAAGTCGCCGGTACCGGCCTTCGCCACGCCCAGCCCGTTCCAGCCCTCCCCGAGGGACGGGTCCAGGCGGACGGCGTTTTCCAGGAACCGCCGCGCTTCCTTCGGCTTCTCCCGGCTCAAACGAACGATTCCGATCCCCAGCAGGGCCCGGGGGTCTTCCGGCCGCTGCTCCAGAACCTGCCGGAACCTGGCTTCGGCCTGTTCGAACCGCCCGAGTTCCTGGTCGACCTGCCCGAGAAGCCGGAGGGTCTCCGGGTCGGTCGAGTCCTTCACCGGCGACAGGACCCGGTCGGCGACCGCCGGCCTTCCCGCTTCCAGCATATTGGTGGCCAGGGTCCGGTGAAGCGGCTCGTTCCGGATGCCGAGCCGGTCGATCGCTTCCATCACCTTCCGCTCCGCCCGACGGGTCGGATCTTTCCCGACTTTCCGAACGTTTTCCCAGAGGGATTCGATGGTCGCGATCCGGTCCTTGGGATCCGGACCGCCTGTGACGTCGTCCTTTTCGGCGGTTCCGCCGACATAGCCGAGCGAGGCGAGGCGGGACCGTTCCTCTTCGCTGATCGTTTCCCTTGCGATCTGGCCCCGCCCGGTTTCCCGCAGGGACTCCAGCAGGGACGGGGGCGGATCCTGGACATGAATCAGGTTGATCCGCTCCCCGGGATCGGACTTCAGGTCGTACAGTTCGGGGCGTGGGGCCTCGATGTACTGGAGGCCGCCGCGCATGACGGTCCGGAGCTCGCTGAGACCGTACTGGTATTTTCCGAACCAGCTCTCTCCGTACAACGTCCGCGCTTCGGGAACGCCGCCGTTTCCGAACAGGTTCATTCCGGGGAGGGGTTCATGAGGGATCCCGAGCAGGTCCAGGACGGTCGGTGTCACGTCGGTGAGAAAGGCCGGCCCGGCTTCCCGCTTCCCTCCTCCCCGGCCTCCTGGAAACCGCACCAGGAGAGGGACCTGCAGCGTCTCCCTGTACAGAAAAATTCCATGTTCGGTTTCGAGGTGATCTCCTAGTCCTTCCCCGTGATCGGACAACAGGACCACCAGGCTTTCGTCGTACAGGCGATGCTCCCGGAGGATACGGATCAGCCGGCCGAAGACCTGGTCGGTGTAGGCGACTTCGGCGTCGTAAGGGTCCGGATACCGGGACGCGAACGGTTCGGGAGCTTCCCTGGGAGTATGGGGATCGTACAGGTGGATGAACAGGAACTCCGGCTTCCCGTTCGAGGGCCGGTCGAGAAGTTCTTCCAGCCGGTCCAGGGTTTGACCCCCGGTCCGGTGAGGCGGTGAGAACCGGCCCGATCCGGGCATCCGGTCGTCGTATTCGTCGAACCCCTGGGCGATGCCGGTCTCTTCCCGGAGCACGAAAGTGGAAACCACGCCGAGAGTGCGGTAGCCGGCTTTCTTCATGCGCTCAGGCAGGGTCAGGAGCGAATCCGGAAGCCGGAATCCCAGGTTGTCCCGCACCCCATGGTCCGGCGGGAGGAGCCCGGTCAGGATCGAAGCGTGGGAGGGGAGGGTGAGGGGACAGTGGGACCAGGCCGATTCGAACAGGGTTGATTCGGCGGCGAATCCGCGGAACGCGGGAGCCTGGATCCCCTGGTAGCCGTAGGGAGGCAACCGGTCGGAACGGAGCGTGTCGATGGAAACCAGAACGACCGGCGTGCCGGGAGGAAGCCGGGATGGAGCCATTTCTTCGCATCCGGAGAGAAGGAACAGAACGAGGCACAAAAGCGAAAAAAGAAACCGGGCCGCGGGCGCCTGGTGCGGGCGCCGGTGCCGGTACCGGGAAGCGTGGAGTTGATCGATCACGAAGGCCATTATGCCTGAAAATGCCGGGGGAATCGCTCCGTTCGGGTCGCGGCCCGCATCGAGTGGTAGATTGTCGGGTATGGTCGGGATCGCCAAAAACATCCATGCCCCGGGATCGGGGGGGCGGCTCGCCGCCGGGCTCCTGGTGCTGCTCCTGGCGCCGTGGATCCTGTGGACCGGGTGCGGAAGAGAGCCGGATCCAGGTGGAAGATCGGGCGCCGGCGGAGCGCCGCCGGAGCCTGGGACTCCCAACGGCCGGGACGTGGTGCTGATTACCGTGGATACCTTGCGGTACGACGCCGTCGGGTTCTCGGGCCGGGGGATCGGCTCCAGTCCGGAGGCCGACCGGCTGGCGGCCGCCGGGCGGATCTACGATTTCACCCACGCCCACGCGGTAGTGACGCTCGTTTCCCACGCGTCGATCCTGACCGGGCTTTATCCGTACCAGCACGGCGTCCGCGACAACGCCGGGTTTGTCCTGTCCAAAGACGTGCCGACGATCGCCACCCTCCTGGCGGACGCCGGCTACGCCACCGGCGGGTTCGTTTCTTCGTTCACCCTGGACCGGAGGTTCGGCATCGGAAACGGCTTCCAGGAATACGACGATCGTTACGACGGATACGGCGGCCCCGGTTTCACGCCGCCCGAACGGCCCGGCGATCAAACCGTCGCCCGGGCGCTGGAATGGTGGAACGCCCACCGGGGCGAAAAGCGGTTTTTGTGGGTCCATCTCTTCACTCCTCACTTCCCGTATGAACCGAAGGGGAAATTCGCCGGGATGTTTCCGGATCGCCCCTACTACGGCGACGCCGCCATGGCCGATGCCCAGCTGACCCCCCTGATCGATCGTCTCCTGGAGGGGGACGGCCGGAAGGCGGTGGTGGTCTACACTTCCGACCACGGGGAGGGGTTGGGAGATCACGGGGAGATTTCTCACGGCCTTTTCGCGTACGAATCGACTCTCCGGGTTCCGCTGGTTATCCGGGCCGAGGGGCTCCTGGAACCGGGGCGGGAGGAGGCGCCGGCCCGCCATGTGGATCTATTGCCGACGGTGCTGGATCTGGTCGGGCTGTCCCCTCCAGGAGGATTGCCTGGAAGGTCTCTCCTCTCCGATCGGCCGTCGGAATCCACGGAAGGATCCTATTTCGAAGCCCTGTCCGCCTGGCTGAACAGGGGATGGGCTCCTCTGACCGGGCGGATCCAGGGGAAAGAGAAGGCGGTTCGTCTTCCGGTCCCGGAACTGTACGACCTGCAGGCCGATCCCGGTGAGCGGTCCAACCTGGCTTCGGCACGGGCTTCCAGGCTTCGGGACCTGCTCCGCCCCCTCCCGGAACCGGCACTGAACGGCGGAGGACGGAGAGAGGTGGACAAGGAGGTGTCGGCCCGGTTGCGGAGTCTCGGCTATGTTTCCGGAGGCGGAAGAGGGCGGCAGGTTCCGTTCACGCCGGAGGACGATCCGAAAAACCTGGTCCGGTACGACGCCATGCTGGACCGGGCCCTGGGAGCCTATCGGACGGGGGACGCTGATCGGGCGATCCGAATCATGCAACGATTGATCCGGGAACAGCCGAAGATGACCCTGGCCTATTCCCACCTGGCGTTCTTCTACTCGGACCTGGGGAGGTTGAAGGACGCCGACCGTTTGCTGGAGGCCGCGGTGAACGAAGGGGTCGCCGACGAATCCCTGGCCCGGCGGCACGCGTTGAACCTGGTACGCGGCGGGAAGGCGGATCAGGCGGAGCAGGTCCTGGCGCCGTACGCGGATTCCCAGGATCCGGAGACCCAGAGCGCCCTGGGCAGGGCCGCCGCCATGGCCGGCCATCTGGAAAAGGCGAGGAACCGGTTCCTGCGGGCCCTCCGGATCGATCCGACCTTCCCTGCGGCCCGGATGGACCTGGGAATCCTCTACCTGACCGAGGGGAAAACGAACGAAGCGGAAGCCGCTCTCGAAGCCGCCCTGCAGCAGGATCCGTACCTGGCGGAAGCATGGAACGGGCTGGGGGTGATCCGGTCGGGGAATCGCGACCTGACCGGGGCGATGGAAGCCTGGCGGAAGGCGGTGGAGATCGACCCCAGGCTCAGCGACGGCTGGTTCAACCTGGCGCGGGCCGCCTCGAAGCTGGGAGACCGGGCCGCGGCGCTGAACGCCATGGAAAAATACGGCGCCCTGGTGGAAGGACCGGAAAAACGTGAGGCGGAGGCGATTCTGCGGCGGATGCGCGCTTCCGGGGACGAATAACCGGCACGCGGCGACCACCGGGCCGCGGTCGGGCGGGGCCGCCCGGCAGGTTCCGGTTGCCGGCCCCTATCGCTTCCTGCACAATGAGTTCGACAGTCCGGATCCATTCCTGGAGGGTACGACAGTGAGCAGAAAAACCTCCCCGGCATGTCTCGTGGTGCTGGCGGCGCTCCTCGGGACGGCGCTGCTGTCCGGTTGCGCGGGCCGCCGTTCCAACGGACCGGTTCGTACCGGTGAAGAAGATATCACCTTCTCGGGAACGTCTTTCGTGAACCCCGGCGTGGGGTTCGACCTGATCGTGGATGTTCGTTCCGCGTGGGTTTCCGACCGGCAGGAGTTTCTGCCTCTCCTGGTGGCGATCCGGAACAAGGGGAAGGAGCGGATCGAATTCAGCAAGGAGAGCTTCCGCCTGGAAGGGAGCGGTGGGACGATCATCCCCCTGGCCAGCAATTTCGAATTCGAACGGGATTATAAACGGTACCGGTTGGACGATCGGGCCGGAGAAAGTTTCCTGGAGACGCTGAACGGGAGGTTCCCGACGCCGCCGTTCCAAAAGAAAATGCTGGAGTTCTATCCTCCGAAGGAATCCCGGATCGCCCCTCGGGACGCACAGAGCATCCGGCAGGGCGAAATCCTCGTCGGGTATATCTATTTCCGCATACCCGAAGAGGACTTCATCGGCAAGGACGGTCGCTGCAAACTGCTTTTCCGGCCGAAGGGACACGACAACGACTATGTGCTGGACCTCCCCGTTTACAATGATTAGAACCGGTTCCATCGGCGGCTTCCCGTTTCGCCTGCGAAGGGTGGTCTTTCCGGTCCTCTTGCTGTACCTGGCCGTGGGATCCGTCTTCGCCGATCCGGCTCCGGAGTCCGAGAAACCGGCGAGCCGGGCCTCCGATCCGGTGGATGTGGATCTGACCGAAAACGTCGAAGTGAACCTGGCCGAGGTCCAGATCCTCCTGACCGATAAGAAGGGGAACCCGGTCACCGATCTGAAGCGGACGGAGGTCCATGTCTTCGAGAACGGCGTGGAGCAGAAAGTCGCCTTCTTGGAAACGGTGGAAGGGATTCGAGATACGGCGCCGATCCCGAAGATGAAGAAGAAGCGGTTGGAACTGGAGGTCGGGGATCTTCCCGGGATGGTTTCCAACGAGCCGGGGAACGAATCGGGTCTGACCATTCTTCCGCCTAAGGCGACCCGCCGGATCGTTTTCGCCTTCGACGTGCAGAACAGCAAGCGGAACATCCGTGAAAACTGGAAAGAAGCGGCCCTGAACTGGGTGAAGTACGAGATGCGGCCGGGCGACCGGATCGGCGTGGTGGTTTTTCGGAGCTATCCGGAATGGTTGCTGGAGTTCAGCGGAAGCCGGCGGGAGATCTACGCGGCGATCCAGGGGATGTCGCTCATGCAGGGAGTGGCGGACCGGGACCGCAGCCGGGACATGAACGCCCTGGTCACCGATATCTATTCGCTTTGCTCCGATCCGATGGGGGAAGGCTACCAGGTACGGGGGCGCAGCACGACCCGCGGGAAGAAAGCGGTGGATGAGCTCAGTTGCTCCTACAACGTCGCCGAGGGGTTCGTCCAGCAGTGGCAGGTCGACTCGGCCCAGACGGTGGAGACGCTGCGGACCCTGACCGGCCAGTTGGCGGCGGTCCCCGGCCGCAAGGCGGTGATGCTCTTTTCCGAAGGGTTCATCAGCGACGCGGCCACCCTGGGCGCCGCGGCGATGACCGCCGTGTTCGGCGTGAAGAAGATCGACCAGCGGTACGTGCAGACCCGGATGAGCCGGAACGTCCTCCGGGAACTGGACAAACTCCACAGCGTCGCCCGGGAGGCCAGGGTCTCGTTCTTCACGCTGGATACCGGGCGGGGGAATGACAGCGGCTTCAGCGGCCACCTGGAGATCGGCGCCCAGTTCGCCCAGGACAACCTGGGCGTGAATCCGTGGAACGAAATGCGCTGGGAAAGCCGGGGCTCCCTGACCGCTCTGGCCAAGGAATCCGGCGGGCGTTCCTTCCGAGGCGTCAAAGATCTGGAAGAGAACCTGGCGACGGCGGCCGACAGTTTCTTCGGACAGTACCGGATCGGTTATTACAGGAGTGGAAAGCGGTTGCCGGACGGGAAGGTCCGGATCAAGATCGACCGAAAAAAGATAGACATCACCTATTCCGACCGGCCAACCCCCTGGACTCACAAGCCGTCCATGGTGGTGATGGCCGTTTCCGTAGGAAAGCCGCGGCAGGCGGGGGAGGCGGACCGGCAGGTGATCCCCCTGGCCCTCACGATGAATGTGGACGACCTCCCGCTCCGGCGAGGCGGGGGAGGGCAGGGAACGCAGCTTGGAGTGTTCCTCCAGGCCCGCAGGGAAGACGGCGAGATCGTCGCCGAATCCCTGGAGACGGTGACGGTGGCGATGGATCGGGACCGGCTGCTGGCCGCCCGGGGCAAGAAATACCGGCATTTCACCAAGATCGTCCTTCCGGAAGGCACCTTCCGCCTCCATGCCCGGTTGAGCGACGACCGCCAGAAGATCATCGCCGACCGGTCCCTGGACGTGGACGTTTCCCTGGGGGAGATCCGGGTGCTGGGCACCGCGGTGGATTGAGGCCGCCTCCGTTCGCCCCGATCGGGGTTAGCGCCGGGCGTCGAGGAGTTTGTCTCTCCTTTTCAGAAGCGCCTTGATCTGGATCTTGTTCAGCCACGGTTCCAGTTCCCGGCGAAGGGTTTGCAGGTCCAGGGCCGCGAGCCGTTCCGAAAAATCGCCGGGAAGGGTCACGGAGACGTCCTTCAGGGAATCGGGCCGGCGCGTTGAAATGCGAAACGCCCGGGAGTGGTCGATCAGGTACATCCTGCAGTCCTGGTCGCCGTACAGGATATTCCCCTGGTTGCGGTCTTCGTTGTAGATGAGAATGTCGAACAGGTGACGATACCGGGTGTCGCGGAGCAGCGCGGAGCGTTCGCAGGGCGATTCGGCCCGTTTCAGACGCTCTTCCTCGTCGAAGGTGTTCTCGATCCAGACCGATACGGCGCCGGGCCTGCCGTCGATCTCCCGATAGACGGCGACCGGCACCGTTTCCCGGCCCAGGAGGCGGTCGAGTCGATATGCGGCGATGTCGTACTGGTAGCGATCGGCTTCATTGATCCGGGCAAGGGTGTTTCTCGGCGCGTTCGCCCCCACCAGGCCGTCCACGTCTTTGAACGCGGCGTGAAGAATCTTTCCATCCTGGCCCAGGGTCAACCGCCGGATTCCTGTAACCCCTTTTCCGAACGGTTGATTGTCCAGGATCCGGGCGGTGGAGAGGAACTGTTCCATTTCCAGGTCGCGCCCGGGCCCCTCGTCCGAGCGGATCGCGACGGATCCCGCAGGCGCGGCCAGGAACAGGCCGCCCGCAAGCAACAAGGCGCTAACCATCCGATCCCCCTCTCTCGTCAATCCTACCGGTTCCCGCCCTCGAGCCCGCGCAACCGTTCCCACGCTTCCCGATCGTCTCGCCGGAGTTCCAGGGCTTTCCGATACATTCGGGCCGCCCCCGCCCGGTCTCCCTGTTTTTCCAGCAGGCGGCCCTGGAAAGTATAGATCGGGGAAAAGCGATCGTCGTCGGAAAGAATTTTTTCGAACTCCTCCTTCGCGGCGGCGTTCTTCCCCAGGAGGGCGAGAGTCTTCCCCAGGCCGAAGCGGGCATCCAGGTCGGCGGGCCGGTCGGCGACCAGCTTCCGGAACCGGTCCCGGGCGTCTCCCAGGCGGTTTTCCGCGAGCTCGATCTCCGCCATGCCCAGCCGGGCGGGAAAGGAGGCCGGGTCCAGCGCCAACGCCGAACGGAACGCTTCGGCGGCGTCCTTCCGCCGGTTCAGGGCGAGCAGTGCCCGGCCGAGGCAGATCGCTGCGCCCGGCTTGTTCGGGCTCCCCTGGGCGAGGGCCTGGATCTCCGTCAGCGCGGTTTGCAAGGTCCCCCGTTTCTTGTGAAGATTCAGCCAGGCGTCCTGGTATTCCTGGTTGCCCGGTTCCCGGCTAAGCGCCTCCCGGTAAGCATCGCCGGCGGCGGAGAACTCCCCGATCGACTGGTGCATCCGGCCCTGAAGAAAGAACGCCTCCCCCGATCCGGGCAAGGATTCTGCCGCCTTCCGGTAGGCCCGGTCCGCTTCCTCGATCTCGCCCAGCGCGGCGTGGACGTCTCCGAGCATGAGCCATGCCGACCGGAATTCCGGTGCCGCCTCCAGCACCTGTTCCAGCTTCGCTTTCGCCTCTTTCGGTCTTCCGGCGCCGAACAGTTCCGCCGCCAGGGTGAAGATCGCCATGTAGTTTTCGGGCGCCTGGGGAAGCAACGATTCCAGGAGGGCGAACCCTTCTTCGCGCTTTCCATCGGCGATCATTCCCCGGGCCCGGTCCATGTCCAGGATGTACCGGGTCATGGTCTTCGGATCCCGTCCCCTTTCCGTATTTCCGTTGTTTTCCTTGCTGGGACCGGCGCCGCCGGCCAGGTAACCGAGGCTCCGGAGATTCGCCTCCCCCTCCGGGTCCAGGACGGTGCCGGCCGCCTCTCCCCGGGCCGGATTCTCCCGCTCCACGATTTCCGCCAGCCCGGCCGCCATCGCCTCCTGGTCCGGGTGCCCCCC
>CAZZIV010000065.1:0-13798 GCA_964654385.1 uncultured Acidobacteriota bacterium
GTTCTCGGAGGGGGCGCTCCTGGCCCGGCCGGCGCGCGGCCCGCGAGGCGCGCCGGCCCGGGCCGGGTGGCCGGGCCGAAGCCGCGACGACCGCGGGGATCATCTCCGGGCAGGCCGGGCGTCTTCGAGCCTACGTGGCCGATACCGCCTTGCTCTTGAACGAGTGGATCGACCAGGGGGAGGCGATTCTCTTCGAAGGGGCCCAGGGCACCTTGCTGGACCTGGACCACGGCTCGTATCCGTTCGTGACCTCCTCCAGCACGGTCACCGGCGGCCTGTGCGCCGGGCTGGGCGTGGCGCCGACTCTCCTGGGAGGCGCTCTGGGGGTGTTCAAGGCGTATACGACGAGGGTAGGAGGCGGCCCGATGCCGACGGAATTGAATGACGGCCCCGAGGGTTTCGGCCAGAAACTCCGGGATCGGGGGCACGAGTACGGAACCACCACCGGGCGACCGCGGAGATGCGGATGGTTCGACGGGGTCGCCGCCTGGTATGCCAATCGTGTGAACCGGTTCGAGAATGCCTGCATCACGCTTCTGGACGTGCTGGATGCTTTCGACGAAATCCGGGTCTGCACCGGGTACCGGCTGGACGGCGAGCCGTATCAAGGCTTTCCCGCTTCCGCCGCGGACGCTTGCAGGCTGGAGCCGGTTTACGAAACGATGCCCGGCTGGAATCGGGACCTGACATCCGTTCGCCGATGGGAAGATCTGCCGGAAAACGCCGTCGCTTACCTGGCGAAAATCGAAGAAGTGATCGGAACCGAGATCGGAATGGTCGGTGTCGGACCGGACCGGGAGCAGAGTATTATCCGCCCAGGATCCCGGCTGGAAGCTCGGCTCCGCAGGTGATGCCGCAGGAGGGGGCGCTACGTTGCGCCTCTTTTCGGGGGAAGATAGTATGTCGCCCGCGCCGCGTTCCAGCGCGCGAACAGGATGGGCCGTTAGCTCAGGTGGTAGAGCACCAGCCTTTTAAGCTGAGGGTCGCTGGTTCGAGTCCAGCACGGCTCACCATTCCTGTGGTTCCGGCGCAGGCCGGACCTTGAAGGAATGTCCCTGATCCGCTACACTTCGCAGCCGTTTGAGTCTGGAGAGTGCGTCCCCATCGTCTAGTCTGGCCTAGGACACCACCCTTTCAAGGTGGCGACACGGGTTCAAATCCCGTTGGGGACGCCAACCCGGTTTCCTTCCGCCGGGGTCACCTCCGGTTCCAGCGGTTCAACATGGTCCGGTACTTCCGCTGCTTCCAGGAAGCGTTCCAGCAGCAATCTCGTCGGACGCCGCTCGATCCCGTCCCGAAGGTCGAGAATCGCCTGCAGGGCTTCGCCTGTGTCCGGCCGGTGAGCAGCCTCCCTGGTCCGGTATTCGACGATCAGAGGAAACGCCCTGGCGACGGCAAGACGGCGCTCCATGGCCAGGAGCAGATCGTCTCGAAACACGGTGTCGGCCAGCCCTTCCAACGCCTTCATGCGGCCCGGATAGCGTCGCTCGGTGTAGCCCCATTGGGCCACGTACGCCGGCTGAAGCAGTTCGGGAACGACGGTGTAGATGGTGCTGGTGCTCAGGTGGCGGTAATTTCTTCCGCCGATCCAGTCGCCCCACTCCAATGCCTGGGTTTTGATCGCTTTGAACGCCTGGGGATCGTCTCCGGCGGTTTCCTTCAACGCTCTCGCGTAGGTGGCATCCGGGTCATATCCGGCGGGATCGGCCAACCAGGCCGCCACCGTGCGCAGAGGAAGGCGGCTGGCTCCCAACTGGGTCATCGGGCAGGAGAGATAGACGGCGATCTCCTCTACCAGTCCGGCATCCCGGTTCCGGAGGGGGCCGAGGATCAATCCCAGGGAGAGCCGCTTGGAATCGTCGTTCACCGGGTAGTTGTCGTACAGAAGGATCTTCCGGCCGCCGAGCCGCCGCCGGGTCGCCGCCATCTGCGCGCCTGTGATCTCCGGTGAAACCACCTGGGGGCCGGTCCAAACAAGACCGATGCGGCCGGGCAGGCCTGCCAGGCCGGCCAGGAATCTCGAGGAGTATGGCCCATTTCCGTCGCCGAGATGTGCGTCGCAATAGGCGGTGGCGGCCAGCCAAAAGGTCTCCTCCGGCCGGATCGCCGTATCGAGCCGCGCGGCCAGGTCCAGGTGGGCGGGAGCGCTGGAGCGGCCGTAATGGAGAAAATCGTTCAGGTCGAGGACCCGGGTCGGCATGTCGTCGAAAGAAAGGACGAAATCGTGCACTCCTGCTTTTCTACGAAGCGCGCGAATGAACTTGCGGATTCTCCGTTCTCCCCGGCGGTCGTGAAACTGGAAGCGGCCGCGGGTCGCCGCCACAGGATTGATGGAGACGAAAATTTTCATCCCGTGTTCCCGGCACCACTGCGCCAGACGCAGGAAATCCTTGTTCAGGCGGACCCGCCGGGAGGCGTCGCTCCGGGTCCAGGCGCCGGCCTGGTGGCCGTAGACCCAGATCGCGTTGAATCCCAGGGAGCGGCAGAACCGGACGTGCGCGAGGGTGGCTGCGGCGCCCGGGGAACCTCCCAGCTTCACCATGCGGACCGGAATGGGGCTTGCCGCTCGAACCGGCAGGCCGCCGCTCCAGAGGGTGAGTGCCGCCAGGAAGGCGGCAGCGATCAAAACGGAATTTCTTCCCATCGGACGATCCGCCTGGACGCCTTTAAAAAGGTCCAGGCTCCGGATGTTTCATCGACGGCGGTTTTGCCTTTTCGCTTGATTGTCAGCTTCTGTTTCAGAAAGTGCATCACCAGCGCGCGACCGTCCCGCCCCCGATAGATCTCCACATCCGCCTCCCGGGTGCGGCCGGACCGGGTGAACTGGAGATCCCAGAACAAGGTCCCCTGGATCAGGTTTTCGCCCCTGGATTTGCTTTCGAGTCTGAAAACCGCCTCGTGACCCCGGACGGAGTATTCCGCGACACCGCTCCAGTCGGTTACGAACGCTTCAGGACTCCCCAGGCTCTGGTAGTGAAGCCGGTATTCGGGGAGGTTGTGCTCTCCGCGCCGAAACCAGAGGACGATCCGCTGGTCCCGGGATTTGTAGAACCAGGTGCCGTACCAGTCTCCAGCGTCGGTGCGTTCGGAGATCTGCATCGATTTCCGGCCCGGCAGCTGCTCGCCCGCCGAGATCGAACCGGCGCCGGCGGCCAGGACCAGGACCAGCAAAGGGAAGAGGATCCTGCGAAAGAAGAATGAACGTTTCATCGAAACCCCTCGTAATCGGAAGCGAATCATCGAAGCGGACTCAATATACCTTGGCCCGGCGGGACAGGCTACTTCCGGGGTTTCCTCTCCCGGGCCAGGACCCGGCAGATCCCCCGGTCCGGGCGTTTCCCTTTTGGAGTGGAAAGTTCCAGCAGACGACGGCTCAGGAGCCGGTGAACCTCCCGGGCGGAGGGGGAAGAACGGCCGATCCGTTGCAGATGCTTCTCCACTCCTTCGGCGTCCCGGCGGATGACCGGCCCGGTCAGGGCGCCCTGGATCCCTCGACCCTCCATGTTTCGGAGAGCCCCGGACGCGAGCCGGGAAAGCGCTTCGGTCGCCTCCGTCCGGCCGACCCCCGCTTCCACCAGCAGGTCGATCCCGAAGGACAGAAGGCCGACCATGTCGTTGGCGGCCATGGCGGCGCCTGCGTGGTAGGCGGCCCGTTCCCCGGCGCCGGGCCTGGATCGAAAATGCAGGGGACGCAGGTTCAACGCCTCGGCCAGTTCCAGCGCCGCCTTGCGGGCGGGTCGGTCTCCCTCGATACGGGCATAGCTTCCGGGCAGGGCTTCCGCCCCATGGAGCCCAAGCACCTGCAGCGGATGGAGGACGCCGCAGTGGGCCCCCGCCCGGGCGGCAGGCTCCAGGAGTTCCGGGCCGGCTCCCCCGGCGTGATGGAGTACCACCGCGCCTTTCAGCGACGGACCGTTCTCGACCAGGCCGGAAGCGGCGGTTCGGATCTCTTGATCCGGCACCGCCAACAGGATCAGCCCGGGCGGAGGGGAGGCCGTCTCCGTTCCTGCGAGATTGGTTAACCCGGGATACTTCCGGATAAACCTGGAAGCGCCCGCAACGGAATGGCTCTCTACGGACACGAACCGGTACCCGGCTTTCAGCATCGACGGGACGAAGGCCGATGCCAGGCATCCGGTCCCGATCAGGGCGACCGCGGGACGGTGAAGATCGGCTCTCTCGCTCTGTTTCACGGTCGGATCACCTGGAGGAGTTCTTGCATGTCCTGCGGGAACGGCGCGCGAAATTTCATCGCCTTGCCGGTGACCGGATGATCGAAACGGAGCTCGGAGGCGTGAAGGACCTGCCGGTCCAGCCGTTTCAGAGCGTTCCGGATCTCAGGATTCTGGATCCCTCTCCACTGGACGCCGCCATACACCGGGTCACCGACCACAGGGTGATGGATCGCCTGCATGTGAACCCGGATCTGGTGTGTGCGGCCGGTGAGCAGGTCGATCTCCAGCCAGGCGAAGCCGGGAAGGTTCTCCAGGGTCCGGTAGCGGGTCATCGCCGGCCGGCTCTTGATGCCGCCGACGGCCATCTTCGTCGGGTTGGTCCGGTTGCGACCGATCGGAAGGTCGATTTCCCCGTCCGGTGGTTCAGGAGAGCCCCAGACCAGGGCGTGATAGGTCTTGCCGACTTCGCGTCGGGAAAACATCTCGGCCAGGGCGTAGTGAGCCGCGTCGGTCTTGGCGACGACGATCGTGCCGGAGGTGTCCCGGTCCAGCCGGTGGACGATGCCGGGCCGCCCTCGTTCGCCGATACCCGAAAGGCGGGTCCCCCGTCCCAGGAGAGCATTGACCAGGGTGCCGGAAGGATAGGCCTGGGCCGGGTGGACCACCATGCCGGCAGGCTTGGCCACTACCACGAGGTGTTCATCTTCGTAAAGCAGGTTCAAGGGGATCGATTCCGGTTCCGGCCGGTCGCTGCCCGCCGGCGGGGCCAGGACCCGGATCTCCATGCCTCGCTCCAGAACCATCCCGGCTTTTCGGGGAGCCTCGCCGTTTACGAAGACCCGGTCGGAATCGATCCACTTCCGGAGAACCGACCGGGTCCGGTCCGGGAATTTCAGAACGAGGAATCGATCCAGGCGAACACCCTCCTCCTCCGGGGCCGGATGGAAGAGAAAAGGTTCATCTCCCATCGATCTCTCCTTTCCCGGTGTTCCAGGATCGAAACAGCAGAACCAGGGCGACGACGATCGCCGCCAGGGACAGGATCTGGGAGGTCGAAACGGACTCGTGGAACCAGAGTCCCCGCACCGTATCGCCTCGCCAGAATTCAAGGATGAACCGGATGCAGGAGTACAACAGGATATACATCCAGAGAACGGTCCCGGGAACCAGCCGGAACGCCTTCCGCTTCCACCAGATCCAGGCAAGGAAAAGAACCAGAAGAAGGTCCGCGGCGCCCTCTATCAACTGGGTCGGCACCAGGGGGATGTTCAAGGGAACGCCGGTCTGGGCGGCGGCTACAGGGTTGGTGAAAGTCAGGGCGAAGTGAGTATGGGCCGGTTTCCCGTAACAGCACCCGGCGGAAAAACAGCCGAGCCGGCCGATCGCCTGGGCAAGGGCGACCGGTGCGACCGCCGCGTCGGTCAGCATCAGGGTCGGCAACCGGTGCTTGCGGCAGTACAGGAAGAAAACCCCGCCCCCTGCCACGATACCGCCGATCAGGACGCCGGCGGAGCGGAGGGTTCCCAGGATCGCCTCCGGGTGGGCAAAGTAGTACTTCCATTCCACCAGGATCAGGAGCAGCTTCGCCCCCAGCAGACCGCCCAGAAGGCTGTAGAAGCAGACGTTGAACAGGTGCTCCCGGGGAAGGCCCAGGGTCCGGCCCCTCCGGGCAAGCCAGAGCCAGGCCAGGACCGCGCCGATGGCGTACAGGAAACCGTAGGTCGGGAGGAACAGGTGGATTTCGCCCAGAAGAGGCAGCTGGTAGGTTCCAAAGTCGATCAGAACAGGGAACATGGCGCTTCAGTTCTCCTCGACGTCGCGGGCACGTTTTCTCGATCGAAAGGCGTCCAGGGTCAACAGGCAGACACCGGTGACGATCGCCGAATCGGCCAGGTTGAATGTCGGCCAGTGCGCGGTGCCGAACCGGTTGTGAAACCACCGTGCAAGGGAAGACGAAGAGGCGTACACGTCCAGGAAGTCGACTACCTCGCCTCGAGTCAGCCGGTCGATCAGGTTCCCCACCGCTCCTCCCAGGATCAAGGCGAAGCCGGAAAGGACAGCCCGATCCCGTAGGGAGACACGGGCCAGGAAAACGCCGATCAGGCCGATGGCCAATACCGGAAGGACCGTCAGCAAGAGCGTTCGCGACGGTGCGCCCCAGGAGCCGAAGGCTCCGAACAGGCCGCCCGGGTTTCGGGAATAGGCCAGGTTCAGAAAGCCGGGAATCACCGGCACCGCTCCCTTCCCAGGGAGCCACGCGTGGACGGCGAGCTTGGAGAGTTGATCCACCAGAACCACCAACCCGGAGAGCAGGAACCAGGAGCGACGCAGCCTCACATCCTGGATCAGGGTCATGCAGGCTCCTTGTCGGCGAGGATTTGGCGGATGTGTCCCACACAGCGGGCGCAACAGCCTGGATAGGCCGGCTCCCGGTTCACATCGGTCGTGTAGTTCCAGCAGCGGTCGCATTTTTCGCCTTCGGCAGGAACCACGCCGACACGGAATCCTGGAACCGTTTCCGAGGCCAGGGCGCCGTCGCCCGGATCATCGAATTCCACCCCGGACGTGAGCAGGTAGAACTTCAGGTCGTCGCCGAAGCTCTTCAGGAAGGCGAGGGTTTCCTCTGGACCGTCCAGGATCACTTTCGCCCCCAGGGAGGTGCCGATCATCTTCTCTTTCCGTGCGTTTTCCAGGGCGGGAGAGATTTCCGAACGGAGTTTCATGAGCCGCTCCCACCGGTTCAGGAGGCCCTGGTCCCGCTCCGCGGCCAACGGTTCGGGGAAGGTCTCGGTATGGACGGTCCGGTCCACCCACGGCTCCCGACCGTGGAACGGTTCCAACGCCTGCCAGATCTCCTCGGCGGTGAATGCCAGCACTGGAGCCATCAGGCGGCACAACCGGTCGGCCAGGTGGAACAGAACGGTCTGCGCCGATCGGCGGGCCCGGCCGGCCGACGGGAAGGTGTAGAGCCGGTCCTTCAGGATGTCCAGATAGAAAGAAGAGAGAGTGATTCCACAAAAGTTATGGAGACCGTGATACACCGCGTGATACTGATGGGCCTTGTACGCGTCCACCAGTTTCTCCCGGAACCGGTCGAGTCGTTGCATCGCCCACCGGTCGATCTCTTCCATCTCCTCGTAAGGGACCGCGTCGGTGGAAGGGTGAAACCCTATCAGGTTTCCGAGCAGGTAGCGGAACGTGTTCCGGATCTTCCGGTACGCCTCGGCGTTCCGGTCCATGATCTCCTCGGAGATCGCCATGTCTTCCAGGAAGTCGACCATGGCGACCCAGAGGCGGAGAATATCGGCGCCACGCTGCTTGCAGACGTCCTCCGGAGAGATGGCGTTTCCCATACTCTTGGACATTTTCCTGCCCTGGCCGTCGAGGGTGAACCCGTGGGTCACCACTTCCTTGTAGGGCGCCGTATCTCGATCGTTGACCGCCACCAGGAGCGAGGAGTGAAACCAGCCCCGGTACTGGTCGTGGCCTTCCAGGTACAGGTCGGCCGGCCACGGATACCGGGGATCTTTCCCCAGGACCGCCGAGTGGGAGACGCCGGATTCGAACCAGACGTCGACGATATGGTCGTGGAAGGTCAGCCGGTCCCGTTTCCCGCAAGCCGGGCAGGCGATCGACGAAGGAACCAGGCGGGTCAACCGTTCTTCATGGTCCCGATACGGCCGGTGGCCGCCGTTCTCCGGCGCGCCGTACCACGCGTCGGACCCTTCTTCCCGGACCAGCGATTCCAGGTGCTCGAAGAAGGCGGGATCCCGCAAGAACGCGTCCGGATGCTCGTCCAGGCAGCGGGAGCAGGTGACCGCCGGGATCGGCACGCCCCAGGCGCGCTGACGGGAAATGCACCAGTCCGGCCGGTTTTCCACCATGCCTGCGATCCGGTCCTCACCGAACGCCGGGAGCCATTTCGCGTTGTGAATTGCCTGGACCGCCCGTTCCCTCAACCGGTTTCTGTCGATGGAGATGAACCACTGAGGCGTGGAGCGGAACAGCACCGGGTTCTTGCAGCGCCAACAGTGGGGGTAGCTGTGACGGTGATCCTCCGCCTGCAGCAGAAGGCCTCTTTCCCGGAGATCTTCAACGATCCGCAGGTTCGCGCTCAGGACAAACTCGCCCTTGAGCCATTCGGGGGCGACCCGGTCGGGAAGGAAACGACCGTCGTCTCCCACCGGGTTGAACGGCGGGAGGCCGTATTCCCGTCCGGCGACGAAATCTTCCGCGCCGTGCCCCGGCGCCGTGTGCACGTTGCCGGTGCCGGCGTCCAGGGTGACATGCTCTCCCAGGATCGCGAGGCCGGGTCCCGCCCCTGGGCCGTGATCCATCGGGTAAGGCCGCCGAACCTGTCCCTCGGCGCCGATGTAGCCTTCGCCCTGTCCGAGCAGCTCGGTACCGGTGAAACGGGCGATCACAGGGGTGTCTCCCCAGCCCAGGGTCTCCTGAACGTTCGCGAGAAGCCCCTCAGCCACGATGAAGGTGTCGTTCCCCGCTTCCACCGCCACATAGGAAAAGTCCGGGTGGAGGGCGACCGCCAGGTTGGCCGGGAGCGTCCAGGGAGTAGTGGTCCAGATCACCAGGGAGACGTTCCGCCCGGCCAGGGCGGGAACGTTCGCCTCCAGCCCTTCCACCGGAAACTTCACGTAGATCGACGGATCGGTCCGGTCCTGGTATTCCACCTCCGCCTCGGCCAGTGCGGTCCGGCAGGAAGGACACCAGTGAACCGGCTTGTCCCCCTGGTAGACAGAACCTCCGGAGAAGAACTTCCCGACCTGCCGGATGATTTCCGCTTCATAGGTCCGGTCCAGGGTCCGGTAGATAGCGGTCCGGTTCGGTGCGTCCGCCTCCCGCTCTTTCCGGTCGGTGTTCCGGTCCCATAGAACCCCCAGCCGCCGGAATTCGTCTCCCTGGATCCTGATATACTTCTCGGCATACTTTCGGCATGCGGCCCGGAACTGGAGGGCGGTCATCTTCGCTTTCTTCGGCCCCAGTTCCTTGTCCATGTGATGTTCGATCGGAAGGCCGTGACAGTCCCAGCCGGGAATGTAGTGGGCGTCGTAGCCCATCATGGTGCGGGATTTGACCACGATATCTTTGAGGATCTTGTTCAGGGCGTGCCCGATATGTATATGGCCGTTGGCGTAGGGCGGCCCGTCGTGGAGGCCGTACGGCTCGGCGGGTTCCCGGCTCTTCCGAATCCGGCCGAACGCGTCGATCGAATCCCACCATTCGAGGGTTTTCGGTTCCCGGTTCGGGAGCCCCGCCTTCATGGAAAACCGGGTCTTCGGAAGCTGGATCGTCGATTTAAGTTCAAATTCGCTGGACACTTGGCGCACCCCGATTGAAACCGGTAATGTAACACACACGATCAGACCGGACGATCCACCAGGAAACGATTCCGGGCCGGATCGGGGAGTATCGGATGATCCAGGAAGACAGCGGTATCGCCGGGGAGAGAGTTTACCTGGATCATAACGCCACCAGTCCGCTCCGTCCCGCGGCGAGGGAGGCGATGAACGCCTGCCTGGAAGGCGTCCTGGGAAATCCCGCCTCTCTTCACGCGGAAGGACGGGCGGCCATGGCGGCCCTGGAAGCGGCCAGGGAGAAGGTGGCCGAACTGGCCGGGGCGCGTCCCGGCGAGGTGGTGTTCACCAGCGGAGGTTCGGAGGCGATCGAGGCTGCGGTGCGTGGAGTGTGCGATCGGGCGCCGGCAGGGGTCCGGCGGATCGTCGTCGGCGCGGTGGAACATTCGGCGGTTCGCGGCGCGGTGGAGTCGATGACCGGCCGAAGGTTCCAGGTGGAAGAAGTTCCCTGCGACCGGGATGGCCGGATCGATTCCCGACGGTTCCTGAACCGCTGTGTCCAGGGGACCGCCCTGGCCGTCCTGCAGTGGGCGAACAACGAAACCGGAGTTCTCCAGCCGGTGGAGGAGGTCGGCCTGGAACTGAGAAAGGCCGGCATCCCGTTCCTGGTGGACGCGGTGCAGGCCGCGGGAAAGAAACTGCTGGATGACGCGGCCTCATTCGCCGATTTCCTGGCGCTCTCCTCCCACAAGATCGGCGGGCCTCCCGGCGTCGGCGCGTTGACCGTCCGTTCGGGCATCCTGCTCGCGCCGCTGATCCACGGAGGCGCCCAGGAAAAACGGAGACGGGGCGGCACTCCCGCCCTGTTCGACGCGATAGGTTTCGGCGCCGCGGCGATGGAGGCGCTGCGACAGATGAAGGATGAATCCCGGAAGCTGCTCCGCATGCGGGCACGGATCGAGACCCAGTTGAAGGAAAGGATCCCTTCGGTTCGGTTCCACGGCCAGGCGGCCTCCCGGCTGCCCAATACGGTGAATTTCGCCATTCCCGGCGTCTCCGGCGAGATGCTCGCCATCGCTTTGGATATGGCCGGTTTCGCCGTCTCCACCGGATCCGCCTGCGCATCCGGCGCCGTGGAGCCCTCGCACGTCCTGCAGGCGATGCGCCTGACCGAGGACGAAGCCCGCGGGGCGATCCGGGTTTCGCTTGGGTGGAACAACACGATGGAGCAGGTGGAGCGGTTCCTGGATGTGCTTCCGGAAAAGGCGGAGAGTGTCCGGGAGGGGTCGAGGCGATGAAGGACCGCTTCGACGGGAACAACGGAGAGACACTCGCCGTAGCCATGAGCGGCGGTGTCGACTCCTCGGTGGCGGCGGCGATCCTGGCCGAGACCGGAGCGCCCCTGGTCGGTTTCTCCATGAAACTGGTGGACCGGCTGGCCGGGCGGGAGGAGACGTACGGAAAGTGCTGCTCCCCCGACGACTTCCGGGACGCCCGCCTAGTGGCGGAGCAGCTCGGGTTCCCCCATTACACCCTGGACATGGAAGAGGAATTTCGCCGGTTCGTCATCGATCCGTTCCTGGACGATTATCAGGCCGGCCGGACGCCGTCCCCCTGTATCCGCTGCAATACCTATATGAAATTCGGCCGGTTGCTGAAACGGGCGAAGGCGGTTGGGGCCGGCACGGTGGCCACCGGTCATTACGCCGTTCTGGAGAAGGATCCGGTTTCCGGCCGGACCCTGCTGAAACAGGCGGTGGATACGCTCAAGGATCAGTCCTACTTCCTTTTCGATCTGAGTGAAGAGCAGCGAAGGCGGACCCGGTTCCCCCTGGGACGCATGACCAAGAAAGAGGTCCGGGAAAGGGCCGAGGTGCTGGGGCTGGGGGTTGCTTCCAAGACCGAGTCGATGGATCTCTGCTTCGTCGCCGAAGGGGAAAACTACCGGGATGTCTTGAGGCGGGAGAGGGGCGAGGCCCTGTCCCGCCCCGGCGAGATGGTGGACCGGGCCGGGAATCTCCTGGGCCGACATCCCGGTGTCGAAAATTTCACCGTGGGCCAGCGCAGGGGCCTGGGCGTGCAGGGGAAGGAGAGGCTGTACGTTACCGGGATCGACCCGAAAGCCGGCCGGGTGGAGATCGGCGGCGCCTCCGATCTCCTTTCCGACCGGTGCGTCGTCGAAGGAGTCCGGTGGATTCCGTTCGACCGACCGACCGGAACGGTCACGGCGCGGGTGCGAATCCGCTCGACCCACGAGGGAGCGAAAGCGGTAATCTCCGACCAGGGCGACGGCAGCGCCGTGATTCGTTTCAAGAAGGCGCAGAGGGCGATCACTCCGGGACAGGCGGCGGTCGCCTATGACGGAGACGTGGTGCTCGGCGGGGGATGGGTGACCTCGGTCGGTTGAGGTCGGTCAACTGAAATCTTTCCCCATGATCACGGCGATGATGATCGCCGCCACTGCCGCCGGCGCCACGTACCGGATGAAGAAACGCCAGGCGCCATATCGGAACCAGGCCGGGTTGTCGGGCGCGACCAGTTCCGATTCGGTCGCCTCCCGGGTCATAAACCAGCCGGCGGAGAGAGTGATCAGAAAGCCTCCTACCGGCAGGAGCCAGTTGGATGCCAGGTGATCCAGGTGCTCAAACAGGCCGTGCTTGGCGTCGGGAGAACCGCTGTAAATCCAACTGAACCTGGAGAGCAGACCCGAACCGCCGAAGGAGAGGGCGCACAGGGCGGAAAGAAGGAACGTGCCGGCTCCGCACAGGATGGTTGCCCAGGTTCGAGACAATTTGCGCTGATCGATGAAGTAGCTGGTGATCACCTCCAGCAGGGAGATGGTGGACGTGAGGGCGGCGAATCCGACCAGCATATAAAACAACGGGGCCAGGATTGTTCCCATCGGCACTTCGGTGTAGAACAGCTCAGGAAGGGCGATGAACAGCATCCCAACCGTGGAGTCGCCCACATTTTCCTTCATTCCCGGGACCGAGAAAATCACCGAAAACATCACAATGGTGGCGATCAGGGCGATGAGCGTGTCCAGGAAGACCACAACCGCGGAGGCTTTCACCAGGGATTCTTTCCTGGACAGGTACGAACCGTAGGTGATCATCGCTCCCATCCCCAGGGACAGGGTGAAGAACGCGTGACCGAGCGCCTCCAGGACCCCACGGGCCGGCAGCCGGGCGAAATCCGGTTCGAAAATAAACGCGAGGGCTTCTCCGCTCCCTTTCATCCGAAGTGCGCTGAACAGCAACAGGAACAGGATCCCGAAGAGGGCCGGCATGAGAATCCTGGCGGTCTTCTCGATCCCTCCACTGATCCCACGGATGACAACGATGACCGTGAACAGCATGAACAGCCCGGCCAGGGTGACCTGCAGGGAGCCGTTAGCGGCGAATTCTGCGAACGCGCTGCCGGTGGATTCCGACGAGCGGAAAGCGCCGAAGCTCCACCCCAGGCATTTCACGAAGTAACGCAGGGTCCAGCCGGCGATCACCGTGTAGTAACCGAGAATGATGAAGCCGGTCAAAACACCCAAACCGCCGATCCAGGCGAACCGTTTCCCCACCGCCTCGGCCATGGCGCCTACCGGGCTTTTTTGGGTTTTTCGGCCGATGAGAAGTTCGGCCATCATGATCGGAAGCCCTACGGCGACGACCGAGGCGAGGTAGACCAGGACGAAAGCGCCCCCTTGGTTATGCCAGGTGATGTAGGGGAATTTCCAGAGGTTCCCCAAGCCGATGGCGGATCCTGCCGCGGCAAGGATGAATCCGATGTGTGAGTTCCAGTATCCTCGTTCCTGTGACGCCACCGGTATCCCTCCCGCTACGTTTCCTGAAACCCCGGCAACGAAAGAAAAGCGGTCCGGAGCAGTGGGGGAGTATACGGAGAGGGGGAAAACGGAGTCAAGCCTGCTCGCGGCGCTCTCGGGGCAAAGCGGTCCCAAGGTTACGCTGGAATTTTCAGCAGGGCAGGAGCGTGAAACCGAAGGTGGACCCTCTGTAATGAATGTAGTGACGCACAGGAATGCTCGCGTCGGCTTACGAAAGCCGGGAGAGAAGCTCGGAGGGCTCCCAGGGAAGCCGAGCGGGGAAAGGAGTTCGGCGCGATCCTTTTCCTGGATGGCTTCTCACTCTTCATCAGGGGATGATTTGGCAGGGAATCGCTGAAAAGGACGTGCTATGATGCCCGCGCTCGCGAGACGGCTCCCGGGAGAAGTTCCAGCGGGAGAGACGAGCGCCTTGAAAGTTGTTGAGCGGGAATAGCTCAGTTGGTAGAGCATCAGCTTCCCAAGCTGAGGGTCGC
>CAZZIV010000066.1:0-13628 GCA_964654385.1 uncultured Acidobacteriota bacterium
CCCCGGGGCACCGGCGGGGCCCCCCCCCCGCGGCGGGGGGGGGAGGGGGAGCCGCCCCCCGCCGGCATGGCCGGGTACCGGGGGTCCCCGCCCCGCCCCGCCTACCGGGTCGACGAGGATTTTCCGGCCCTGATCAACGCCCTGGAAGAGGAGTTCGACCGGCTGCGCCGGAGAACCCGGGTCGCCGGGAAGGAAGGCCGGGCGATCCTGATCCACGTGACCACCGGCCGAAGGCTCCAGGCGGAGGAGTCGATGGATGAACTGGCCGAACTGGCCGGATCCTGCGGCCTGGCGGTGGTGGAGCGGTCGGTGCAGCGGAGACAGTCGTTCGATCGCAGAACCTTGATGGGCGCGGGGAAGCTTCAGGACCTGATCATCCACGCCCAGCGCCTCCAGGCCGATTTCCTCATCGTGGACCAGGACCTGTCCCCCGCCCAGGCGCGGGCGATCGCCCGAGCCACCGAGCTGAAGGTTCTGGATCGGAGCCAGTTGATCCTGGACATTTTCGCCGCCCGCGCCCGAACCCACGAGGGGAAGATCCAGGTGGAACTGGCGCAACTGAAATATCTTCTCCCGCGCCTCTCCACCTCGGGCGACTCGGGCCTGTCCAGGTTGATGGGTGGCATCGGCGGCCGGGGGCCGGGAGAACAGAAGCTGGAAATCGATCGGCGGCGGGTCCGGGACAGGATCCGGATGCTGGAAAAGCGCCTGGCCACCGAGCGCCGGCGAAGAGAGCGGAGGAGGGCCCGCAGGCGGGAGAGGGACGTGCCGGTGGTTTCCCTGGTCGGTTACACCAACGCGGGGAAAAGCACCTTGTTGAACCGCCTTACCCGGAGCGAGGTGTTCGTGGAGCACCGGATGTTCGCCACCCTGGATCCGACCAGCCGGCGTCTGCGCCTCCCCAGGGAAAGGGAGATCGTGATCAACGACACGGTCGGTTTCATTCGGGATCTTCCGAAGGATCTCCTGGCGGCGTTTCAGGCGACCCTGGAAGAGATCGAGGATTCGGACCTGGTGATTCACCTGGTGGACGGCTCCCATCCCCGCTGCGAAGCCCGGATCCGGGCGGTGGAGTCGATCCTGAAAGACCTGGAGTACGGATCGATTCCGCGGATTCTCGTGTTCAACAAGTCGGATCTGCTGGAGCCGGAGCGCCGGCAGGAGTTGGAAGCGGGCCGCGACGTTCTTTTCATCTCGGCGGCGAAGGGGGCGGGGATTCTCTCCCTCCTGCGGCGTATCGATCAGATGCTCCCTCTCAGGGCTCGATTGGACCGCGCCTTCTAGCGACGGCGCCCCAGGCGCGGACCCTCTCGCGGACCCGATTCACCTTCCCGGGCCCTTCCGTAAGTCGATGAAAGTCAACGAGTTGGTTTATTTGGACTATTCCGATCGCAAATAAGTTCGCGCAAGGGGTGTTCCGGCACCTATTGGTCTAGTATATTGGAATAGTCCAATGGTGCCATCTCCCGGTTGCACCGGCGCCGGCGGCGGTTGGGAGGGATCGGGGTCGCCCAGGCGCCTGGGACCTGGGAACCGGGAACCGGCTCCCTGGGCCAAGGGGTCCGGCCGGGTGGGTGTTCCGGGATTTTCCGGCAATCCATCCGGGCCAAAGATCACGCGGAGTTCGTCATGCCGATTCCGGGTCTGATCATCGATGTTCACAGCGAGGTGCCTGTCTACCGGCAGATCGCGGACGGGATCCTGGCCGCCACCGCCACCGGGCGTCTGGCCCCGGGAGACCGGCTTCCGCCGACCCGGGAACTGGCGCAGGCCCTGCAGGTCAACCGGAACACGGTGGTCTCGGCCTACGAACTCCTGGCCGCGGGAAACCATATCCACAGCCGCACCGGCAGAGGAACCTTCATCGCGGATCCGGAATCGGCGGAGGCGGAGGCGAACCGGGCTCCGGCGGGGGAGCCGAACGGTCCGGCAATGACCGGGGATCCTGCCGCGGACGACTGGTTTTCCGCTTTCTCCGAAACGGTGGATGGGCCGGGAATCGATCGATTGTTTTCTGCCTATCGTTTGGCCACAGTGACCGAGGGGATCTCTTTCGCCGGATCGTATCCGGCCCGGGATCTATTGCCGGCCGCGGCGTTTCGAAAATCACTCCGGGCCGCACTGAAGGAGGAAGGGGAGGCGGTCCTGGCGTACGGTCCGACGGCCGGGTATCCCCCGCTCCGGAACACCCTGGCCAGGGAGATGACCCGGAAGGGAGTCGAGGTTTCCGCGGAGAAAATCCTGGTGACCAACGGCGCCCAGCAGGCGCTGGATCTTGTGTTCAGAACCTTTCTGGATCCAGGAGATTCGGTGATCGTGGAAGATCCGACCTACACCGGCGCCTTGAGCGTGATCGGTTCGCTCCGGAGCAAGCTGGTCGGTGTGCCGATGGACGAGCAGGGGATCCGGCCCGATCTGCTGGAGGCGGCGCTGGTACGCCACCACCCCCGCCTGATTTACCTTCAGCCGTCATTCCAGAACCCGACCACGACAGTGATGAGCGAAACCAGGAGAAGGGAGGTCCTGGCGCTGGCCCTTCATCACGGTTGCCCGATCGTGGAGGACGATTGGGCCAGCGACCTCAGGTTCGAAGGGAAGGATCATCCAACCCTCTACGCCATGGACCGGGGCCGGCACGTCATCTATATCGGAACGTTCTCCAAGAAACTGATGCCCGGCGTGCGGATCGGCTGGATCGCCGCTCCGCAGGAGGTGCTCCGGAAGCTGGTGGCGCTCAAGCAGATCTCCGACTGCGGGACCAGCCCGATCCTGCAGGCCGGCCTCCAACACTACCTGGAGGCCGGCCTTCTGCGGGCGCATCTGAAAAAAGTCAGGGCCGAATATCGCAATCGACGGGACCTGATGCTGGAAAGTATGTCCCGATACTTCCCGCCGAAGGTCCGGTGGAGCGTGCCCCGGGGCGGGATGTTCCTGTGGGTGACCCTCCCGGAGGGACTGGATTCCGGAGAACTGTTCGTGGCGGCCCGGAGAAAGAACGTCCTGTTCAGCCGGGGGGATCTGTTCCACGTGGACGGGCAGGGACCGGGGGGAGCCGCCGACAACACCCTCCGTTTGACCTTTTCGTCCGCCTCTCCGGAGCAGATCGACCTGGGGATCCGGACGCTGGGAGACCTGATCCGGACCCGCTGGTCCGACTCGGAGGAGGACGGCGGCGAGAAACTTGTGGAAGCGATGCCGATCCTATAGGCTTTTGGAGGCACCGGTTTGAGAATCCGTAATCTCCGTTTTTCAGCGAAAACGGCAATTCTTCCCAGGGTTGCGTCGGTCTTTCCGGCCGCGCGGAACCTGTGGGCGGGATCGAGGGAGAATCATGGCAAAGGAAAGTAAAGGAACGCTGCGCTTGAAAACCGGCCTGGCGGAAATGTTGAAGGGCGGCGTCATCATGGACGTGACCAATGACGACCAGGCCCGGATCGCCCAGGACGCCGGCGCCTGCGCCGTCATGGCGCTGGAGCGGGTTCCCTCGGACATAAGGGCCCAGGGCGGCGTCGCCAGGATGTCCGCCCCGGATATGATCGAGGCGATCAAGAAGGCGGTTTCCATCCCGGTGATGGCGAAATGTCGGATCGGCCATTTCGCCGAAGCCCAGGTGCTGCAGGCTCTCGGCGTGGACTACATCGACGAGAGCGAGGTCCTGACGCCGGCGGACGAGGCTCATCACATCGACAAGTTCGCGTTCGATGTGCCTGTGGTCTGCGGGTGCCGGGACCTGGGCGAGGCCCTGCGCAGGATCGGGGAAGGGGCGGCGATGATCCGGACCAAGGGAGAAGCCGGCACCGGCGACATTGTCGAAGCGGTCCGGCACATGCGCACGGTCATGACCGGCATCCGCCGGTTGACGATTCTGGGGGAAGAGGAACTGATGGCCGAGGCCAAAAACCTCGGCGCGCCCTACGAACTGGTGCGGTGGGTGGCCCGGGAGGGGAAACTCCCGGTTCCCAACTTCGCCGCCGGCGGAATCGCCACGCCGGCCGACGCATCCTTGATGATGCAGTTGGGCGCGGAAGCGGTCTTCGTCGGATCGGGGATCTTCAAGTCGGAGGATCCGCAGCGGCGGGCCCATTCGATCGTCCGGGCGGTGACCCATTACGACGATCCAGCGACCGTGCTGGAGGTTTCCAGGGGTCTCGGTTCCGCCATGACCGGGATCGACACGTCCCGGCTGGAGCCGGCCGAACTGCTTCAGACGAAAGGCTGGTAGGGTGAGGGTCGGCGTTCTCGCGCTCCAGGGCGATTTCCATGCCCACGCAACCGCCCTGCGCTCCGCCGCCCGGGAGGGCGGATCCTCACCGGAGGTGGTGATCGTCCGCCGGTGCGCGCAGGTGCTCGGTCTGGACGGGATCGTGATTCCAGGCGGCGAGAGCACGACCCTCTTGAACCTGATGGAAGACGAGCCCTGGTTCGGGACCCTCCGGGAGTTCCACCGCTCCGGAGGAACCCTGCTGGGAACCTGTGCCGGCGCGATCCTGGTGTCCAGCCGGGTGTTCGGCCCGGAGCAGGAAAGCCTCGGCCTCCTGGACGCCGATATCGAACGAAACGGTTACGGGCGGCAGGTCGACTCTTTCGAAGCGGAGATCCCGGTGAAACTGGAGGGCGGCGCCATGACCGCCGTGTTCATCCGCGCGCCCCGGTTCCGCCGGTTGGGCGGAGGGGTCCAGGTGCTGGGATCCTGGAATGGAGAACCGGTCCTGGTGCGGGAGGGGAGGGTGATCGCCTGCACCTTCCATCCCGAACTGACCGGCGACCTGCGGTTGCACCGGTTCTTTCTGAACGAGACGGCGGGAAAACAAACAACGGCTCGAGTCCGGGCGATCGGCTGATCCCCCGGGAGATGCCTTGGGAAGGGAGAAACAGATGCAGATCTACTTGAACGGAAAACTGGTACCCAGGGAAGAAGCGGTTGTCTCCGTGTTCGATCACGGTTTCCTCTACGGCGATGGAACCTTCGAAGGAATCCGCGTGTACGGAGGAAACATTTTCCGCCTGGAGGAGCATATCCGCCGCCTGTTCGAATCGGCCAAGACCCTGGAACTGGACCTGGGGATGACCTTCGAGGAGATGTGCCGGGCGACCGTGGATACGGTGGCGGCCAACGGGAAAGAAGACGTGTATATCCGCCTGGTCGTTTCCCGTGGGAGAGGCGATCTGGGGATCGATCCGGCCAAGTGCGACAAGGTGACGGTGGCGATCATCGTGGATGACATCGCCCTGTATCCCCAGGAACTCTACGAGAACGGCATCTCCCTGATCACCGCCAGCACGCGCCGGATTCCGATCGACTGCATCGACCCGCGCATCAAGTCCCTGAATTACCTGAACAACATCCTGGCCAAGATCGAAGCCCGGAAGGCCGGCGTTCCCGAGGCGATCATGTTGAACCAGTCCGGCTACGTGGCCGAGTGCACCGCGGACAATATCTTCCTGGTGAAGAACGGCGTGTTGAAAACTCCGGACCTGCTCCAGGGCGCCCTGGGCGGCATCACCCGGGCCACGGTCCTGGAGATCGCCCGGGAGAAGGGGATGCAGGCGGAGGAGACGGTGCTGGCCGTCCACGATTTCTACAATGCCGACGAAGTCTTTCTGACCGGGACCGGCGCGGAGATCGTTCCGGTGGTGGAGATCGACAAGCGAACCGTCGGAACCGGCCGGCCCGGCGCGGTCACCCTGGAACTGCTCGAAGCGTTCAAGCGGATCCGGACCCGAGACGGGGCGAAGGTCGATTACAACACGGTGCCGGAAACCGTTTGACGCCGTTCAGGTGGAACCTGCGTTCCGGCTCTCCGGGCCGTCCGGCAACCTCCCGTCCATCGGGAGCAGCCGGGATTCTTTCGGCACGTCCTGTCCGGTGTAAACTCGTTCGGCGAAAGAGGAGGAGACTCGATGCGAGGAAACCGATGGAACCGGAGCGCCGCCGGCACGGCGGCGATTCTTCTGGGGGCGATGCTTCTGGGAACCGCCGCGTTCGGCGCGGGGGACGGAGCGGTCCGCACCCTGACCGCGGACGACCTGGCCGGTCTTCCCTGGCGGTCGGTGGGGCCGGCGAACATGGGCGGCCGCGTTTCGGCCATCGCCCTGGTGCCGGGGAGCCGGACCGCCTTTTACGTCGGGTTCGCCACCGGCGGCCTGTTCAGGACCACCAACCTGGGTGTGACCTTCCACCCGGTATTCGACGACCAGGACCTGCTGTCGATCGGCGCCGTGGCGGTGTCCGACGCCCCTGCCGGCTGGAAAGGCTGGGAGGACGAGCCGGAGGTCGCCGCGGAAGACCGCGGGGAAAAAGGAAAGGGGAAGATCGTCTGGGTCGGCACCGGGGAAGGAAACGGGCGGAATAGTTCCTCCTGGGGAAACGGCGTATACCGATCCACCGACGGCGGACAATCGTTCCGGCACCTGGGCCTGGACGAAACCCAGGAGATCCCCAGGATCGCCGTCGATCCCCGGGACCCGGATATCTGCTACGTGGCCGCCCTGGGCCATTTGTGGGGGGCCAATCCGGAGAGAGGCGTTTACAAGACCGTCGATGGCGGCAAGACCTGGAGCCAGGTCCTCAAGGTGGACGAGAACACCGGAGCGTCCGATGTGCTGATCGATCCCGGGAATCCGGACACCGTCTACGCGGCGATGTACGCCCGGCGCCGGACCCCCTGGGGGTTCCGGGGGAACAGTGAAACCGGAGGGATCTTCCGGTCCGACGACGGCGGGAGGAACTGGAAGAAGCTGAGCCGCGGCCTGCCGCCGGTGACCGGGCGGATCGGCCTGACGATATTCCCCAAGGATCCGTCCAAGCTGCTGGCGGTGGTGGAAAGCAACTGGGGCGGTTCCGGCAGGACCCCTTTCGAGAACCGTTCCCCCAGCGGCGGGCTGTTCCGGACCACCGACCGGGGAGAGACCTGGGAGCGTCTCACCGACCTGAGCTTCCGCCCCTTCTACTTCTCCAGGGTCGCCATCGACCCGGAAGACGAAAACCGGGTCTATCTCCCCGGGTGGGACCTGGCGATTTCCGACGACGGCGGAAAAACCTTCCGCCGCTCAGGGAGCGAACGGGTGCACGTGGATTTCCACGCCATCGTGGTGAACCCGGTGGATACGAACCAGATCCTGGTCGGGAACGACGGCGGGATCTACGTCTCCCACGACCGGGCGAAAACCTGGGATTATCTCCGACATATCGCCGTGGGGCAGTTCTACGAGATCGCCGTGGACCAAAGCGATCCGTACAGGATCGCCGGCGGCATGCAGGACAACGGTTCCTGGATCGGGCCGTCGGAGACTTTCCACTTCACCGAGGACACCGGGAAAGACGGGATCCTGAGCAAGGACTGGGAGATGATCGGCGGCGGCGACGGCTTCACCGTGGCGTTCGATCCGGAAGATCCGAACCTGGTCTACACTACTTCCCAGGGAGGCGCCCTGGTTCGGACCCGGCTGGACAACCACCTGAAGAAGTTCATCCGGCCCTCCCCCCGGGAAGGGGAGCCACGTTTCCGTTTCAACTGGAACGCGCCGTTCCTGGTTTCGCGCCACGATCCCTCGGTGTTGTACCAGGGAGGCAATATCCTGTTCAAGCTGGTGGAGCGGGGAGACCGCTGGTTCGCCGTCAGCGGCGATCTGACCCGCAACGAACCTGGTCGAACCGACGTGGTCGGATCGGCGGCGGAAGCCTACGGCACCTTGACCTCCCTGGCGGAGTCTCCCCTGAAGCAGGGCCTGCTCTGGACCGGGTCGGACGACGGGGCGGTTCACGTGACCGCGGACGAAGGGAAGACCTGGAAGGACGTCACGCCGGAAGATTTAGGCGGCCTGTACGTCTCGTCCATCGTCGCTTCCGGGCACGACCCGTCGGCCGCCTACCTGGCCGCCGACGGGCATCGAAGCGACGACTTCCGTCCCCTGGCCTGGAAGACCGCGGACATGGGGAAGAGCTGGGTGAGCATCGCCGGGGACCTGCCTCAGGGGAAAGTGATCAACGAGCTGATCGAAGATCCGGACAACCCGGATGTCCTTTACGCCGGCACCGAGTTCGGGCTCTACATCACGGTGAACGGCGGAAGGAACTGGGTGCGGATGAACGGGAAAAAGTTACCGCCGGTGGCGGTGGACGACCTGGGGATCCACCCCCGGGAACGGGACCTGGTCCTGGGAACCCACGGCCGCTCCGCCTGGGTCCTGGACGACGCCTCCTTCCTGTCCCGGTTGACGCCGGAGCTGATGGCAAAATCACTGGCCCTGTTCCCTCCGATGCCCGGCAAACCCCGGCAGTTCTCCATGCGTTCGTACGGGGCGGGACACGGCCTGTTCCGGGCCCAGAACCCTCCTTTAGGAACGGCGATCAACTTCTGGGTGTCCGAGGCGGCCGGCGAACCGTTTTCCCTGACCATCGACAACCCGGAGGGGTTCACGATCCGGGAGCTGTCCGGCGTCACCCGGCGGGGGGTGAACCGGATCGTCTGGGATATGCAGGCCGATAAGAAGCACCGGTTCGACGGGCCGGACCAGTCCCAGGTCGGCCAGAAAAACTTCGTGCCCGCCGGAGAATACAAGCTGCGCCTGAAGGTCGGAGACGATACCGCGGAAGGATCGGTGACGATCCTGCCGGCGCCGGAGTGGGAATCGCCGGCATCGGGATCCTGAAAGGAGAGGCCCGGAATGGGAAAGAAGTACGACTGGATCTATTTTCGCAAGGGGTGAACCTCCTGCAAGCGAGCGCAGGAGTTTCTTGCGCTGAGGGGGATCGAAGCCCGGGAAACGGTGATCGCCAACAAGGTGAAGCTCGGCGCGGACGAGGCGATGGAACTGGCGGCGGAGGCGTCCACGGTCCGGGCCGCCCGTGGGAAGAAGGTGGTTTCGTATTCCATGAAGAAAGACGCTCCTTCCCGGGAGGATCTCCTCAAAGTGATGCTCGGGCCGACGGGAAACCTGCGTGCGCCGACCCTCCGCAAAGGAAGAACCATCCTGGTCGGGTTTAACGAAGATCTTTACATGGAACTATTCGGCTGAGTGAGCCGTATAAACTGAAGAATCAGGATCGTCCGTTTGAACCCGGTTCGTATCCATTCATCAAGGCCGGCGGCGCCGGTGATCGGGAGGAGACTATGGCTGGAACCGGATCCAAGGTTTTCAAATACGGTTGTGGCGGTTGCCTGGGGATCCTGTGCCTCCTGCTCCTGGTCGGCCTGGTGGTCGGCGGCCTGGCCTGGAAACAGTCCCGCGACGTGGACCTGGCCGAGGATCGCATCGCGCCGGATCTGCCTGCCGCCGGCCTTTCCTCCCCGCCGGCTCCCGCCGGCTCTTCCGTGGACACCGGGGGGAAGGCGGCTGAATCGAGGCCGGACCGGTCTCGGCCGACGGACGCGGCGGGAAAAGTGGTTCTTCTCCTGGAAGGGGGCGGCTTCGAGGTGAAGCCGGCGGCCCCCGGCGAGTCGATCCACCTGGATGCTTCCTATGACCGGAACGCCTACGAGCTCCAGGAGACCCTGGCCGAACCGGAAGGGGGCCCCTGGGAGTACAAGGTCGCCTTCCGGCAGAAGAACAGCGGATGGTTCGCCATGCTCCGGCAGATGTTCAGCAGTGTGGACCCGAAGGTAACCGTCTATCTCCCTGCCGAGATCCCCCTGGCCCTGGACGTGAAAGCCAACAAGGGCGGCATGGAACTGGAATTGGGGGATCTGTGGATTACCGAAGCCGACATGGATCTGGGAATGGGCGGCATGGTGGTTTCCTTCAGCCGGCCGCTGAAGGCCCCGATGGAGCGTTTGCGCGTGCGGGCTTCCATGGGAGGGTTCGCTTTCCGGCAGTTGGGGAACGCCAGTCCCCGGAACCTGGAACTGGATTTGAGCATGGGTGGAGGGGATGTGGATCTCGAGGGCCGATGGGTGGTGGATTCGGACATCCATATCACCTCATCCATGGGCGGGTGCAACGTCCGGCTGCCCCGGGATGTGGTCCTGGAAGGGTTGGATCGAAAAGGGGTTGTGGTTTCCGGGAAGGAAGAGGTCCGGCCGCCGACGCTGCGGTTCACCGTGGACGGCGACCCGGAGAGCATCCAGTTCAACTAGGCGCCGTCGCCGGGAGGAATCCAGGTGGAATCCTGTCCAGCCTGTTCTGCGAAGATCGATGACGACAGCCGGTTCTGCGGGAACTGCGGCGCCTCCCTGCGCCGGCTCGCAAACGAAACGACCCAGACATCGGTTTCCACCGGCCGGAGCGCCGGAGCCTCTGTCCAGGAGACGGTTCCCGGGATCCGTGTGACCTACGGCGCCGGGGGTGTGACGCATACCACCACCGGCGCCCACAGCCGTTTCCTCCCTGGGGCGATGGTGGCCGAACGGTACCGGATCGTCGGTCTCCTGGGGAAAGGCGGCATGGGAGAGGTCTACCGGGCCGACGACGTGAAGCTCGGGCAGCCGGTCGCCCTGAAATTCCTGCCGGAGCGGCTGGAGAGCGATCCGGGCCGCCTGGAGCGGTTTCTGAACGAAGTGCGGGTGGCCCGCCAGGTCTCCCATCCGAACGTCTGTCGCGTCTACGATCTTGGAGAGGTCGCCCCTCAGGAGAGCTCAGGGCAAGCCGCGCAGCACTACCTGTCCATGGAGTTCGTGGATGGGGAGGACCTGGGCTCCCTCCTCCGGCGGATCGGAAGGCTCCCCCAGGACAAGGCGGTGCAGTTGGCCCGGCAGATCTGCGCCGGGATCGCGGCGGCCCACGCGAAGGGGGTGATCCACCGGGATCTGAAACCGGCCAACATCATGATCGACGGAAATGGGCAGGTCCGGATTACCGATTTCGGTCTGGCCGGCCTGGCCGAACAGTTCAAGGGGGCCGAGGTCCGTGTCGGGACGCCGGCGTACATGTCGCCGGAGCAGCTCAGCGGCAAAGAGGTCACGGTTCGAAGCGACATCTATTCTCTCGGCCTGGTTCTTTACGAGATCTGCACCGGCAAGGCGGCGTTCTCGGCGCCGACCCTGGCCGAACTGAACCGGCTGCAGCAGGAATCTCCACCGGATTCGCCGACCACCCTGGTGCCGGAGATCGATCCGGCGATGGAGCGGGTGATTCTCCGCTGCCTGGAGAAGGATCCGGAGATGCGACCCTCGTCGGTCCTGGCGGTGGCGGCGGCGCTACCAGGCGGCGATCCCCTGGCGGCGGCGCTGGCGGCTGGGGAGACCCCGTCACCGGAGATGGTGGCGGCGGCCGGCCCGGCCGGCGGACTCCGGCCGCAGGTCGCGCTGACCTGTTTGATCGTCGCGATCCTGGGTGTGTTTCTTCTGACCGCTGTGCGGAAAAAGGTCTCCCTCATCGACCTGGCGCCGACGGATCAGCCGATCCAGGTGCTCCAGAACAAGGCGAGGGAAACGATCCGCGGGTTGGGGTATGAAGAGGAACCGACGGACCGTTACGGCACGTTCCGGCAGGACGCTGACGCGATCCAGGAGATCATTCAGGAAGATCCATCCCCGGATCGCTGGGCCGCCTTGAGCCGACCGGGGCAGGCGGCGCTGTATTATTTTTACCGGCAGGGAGACGATCAGCTTGTGAAATTGTCTTCCCTGGGAAGCATCAACGACCACCGGCCGCCCCTGCGGCCGGGAGACATCGCACTCTGGACCGATCTCACCGGCCGTCTCCGCTACCTGATCGCCCGTTCGGCGGAGGCGGAGTTCGGGGCCGATCCGGGAGCGCCTCCCGATGCGGCCTGGGAGAAACTGTTCGCCGCCTCCGGCCTGGACATGGCGACCTTCAAGCCGGTCGATCCGACACTCCAGCCGCCGGTGTTCTCCGACGCCAGGGCGGCGTGGACCGGAACGATCCCATTCCGGGACGATATCCCGGTCCGGGTCGAGGCGGCGGCGCTTCGCGGCCGGCCGGTTTTTTTCCGGGAAGTCACGCCGGGCGACGATCACTGGGCGGCGGCGGAGGAGGATCCGGTCGCCCCTTCGGGCAGACTGCTGACCATTACCTCCACCGCCATCCTGTTCATCCTGCTGGCAGGCGCGGGATTCACCGTGTTCCTGGCGCTCAGGAACCGCCGGATGGGAAGAGGCGACGGCAGGGGCAGCCTCCGCCTGGCCGTGGCGCTGGGAATGCTGTACATGCTGTACTGGGCGATGACCGTCCACCATGTCGCCTCGGTGGACGGTGAGATCATCATGATCTACATCGCGCTCGGAACGTCCCTTTCGCTGGGGCTGTTGGTCTGGGTGCTGTACATGGCGCTGGAGCCGTACGCCCGTAAGCTCTGGCCGGAAGCGATGGTCGGCTGGACCCGGATGCTGGCCGGGCGATGGCGGGATCCGCTGGTGGCCCGGGACCTGCTTTTCGGCTTTACCTTCGCCGTCGGGTTCCTGTTTCTGCAACACCTGGAGGCCCTTGTCCCCGCAGTACTCCACCTCCCGACTCCCCCTCCTCCTCCGTTCGGCCTGGGGCCGCTGGACGGGAGCCGCCACGCCCTGGGCAGCCTGGTCCGGGTACCGCTGATCAGCCTATCCGCGCCCCTGGGTCATTTCACCCTGCTGTTGGTGCTTCGCCTGGTGCTTCGGAAACAGTGGCTCGCCAATACCGGTTTTATCCTGTTCATTCTTCTCAGCAGGGTCACACAGACCTTGGCGACCGCCGGTTCCTCAGTGGAGCCGGCCCTGTTGCTGGTCGGGCTCTTCGTCGGCCTGGGTACCGGAATCGTGGTGGTTCTGCTGCTGACCCGTTTCGGTCTTCTAGCGGCGGCGGGAAATATCTTCTTCGCCAACCTGCTGGCCGCTTTCCCTCTGACCTTCGACCCGTCCCGGCCGTACTTCCCCGCTTCCCTGGCCGGCATCGGCCTGGCCCTGTTGCTGACCTTCCTAGCGTTCCGGGAGGCGCTGGGCGGCCGATCGTTCACCGCTGGAAAGTTCCTGGACGGTTAGAGGTGTGCCGCGGCCGCCGCGTCCACGCCGTTTCGGAACATCGCCAGGCCGGCTCCTTCCGCAGGAACCTGTTCCGGGGCGGTCCGCCGAAGCCGGCGCCAGTCCGGGTGCTGGAACGGGTAGAGATAGGCGTCCGGGTGGGGCATCAGGCCGAACAGGCGGCCGGTCGGATCGCAGATGCCGGCTACCGCGCCGGGAGAACCGTTCGGGTTCCAGGGCCACTCTTGGGTCGGTTCTCCGTCGGGGCCGACGTACCGGACGGCGATCTGGGATCCGGAGGCCAGGCGCTCCAGCACGGCCGGGCTCTCCGCCAGGAACTTCCCCTCGCCGTGCCTGGCCGGCAGGTCGAGGGTATCGATGCCGGCGGTCCAGACGCAGGGCGACTCCCGGTTCACCGCCAGCCGGACCCAGGCGTCCCGGTAGCCCAGCTTGTCGTTGGGAGCCAGCGTGGCTCGAGGGGTCCGGTAATCTCCGTCGAACCCGGGAAGGATCCCCAGCCGGACCATGGTCTGGAAACCGTTGCAGACACCGAGGGAAAGCCCCCCTTTCTCGATGAACGTGACGAGCTGGTCATAGAGTCGCCAGCGGATCTTGTTGGCGAAGACGAAACCGGCGCCCATGTGGTCGCCGAAGGCGAACCCGCCGATGAATGCCAGGATCGAGGAGTCCGAGAGCTTCCTTTCGGCGCGGCCGTCCAGGAGACACACCCCCGGA
>CAZZIV010000067.1:0-13450 GCA_964654385.1 uncultured Acidobacteriota bacterium
CTCATTTTCGCTTCCGCCTGCCGCTTGGGGGACCGGTCCTCCTGCTTCCGGGAATCGTTCTTCGCGCCCCCGGCCTGCTCCCTTGGGTTCTGGTCCCGGCTCTGTTTCTCGTCCTTCCGGGACTCTTCGGATCGATCCTTTTTCTTCTTGCCCTGATCCTGGTTGTTCTGATCCTCTTTGCGGGTCTGTTCGGATTTGTCTTGATCCTGCTTCCGGCCGTTCGAAGAGTTCTTTTCCTGATTTTGCTGCTTCCGGGAATCCTGCTTCTCCTGATTTTCGGACCGGTTTTTCTGTTGCATCTGCAATCGTCGGAGAGCCAGTTCCAGGTTCCGCTTTGTGTCCCGGTCGCCCGGCCGGTCCTTGAGAGACTCCTTGTAGGCTTCCACCGCCTCCTGGAATTTCTGTTTCCGGAATCGCGCGTTGCCCAGGTTGTGTTCGATATCGGCCCGAAGAGGTCCTTCCGCCTTTTCCAGCGCTTTCCGCCACGCTTCCTCAGCGCCTTCGTAATCCCCCCGCCGGTAGAAAACGTTCCCGATATCGTAGAGCAGCTCCGGAGCGTCCGGCAGATCGACCTGCGCCTCAGTGTACAACCGTAACGCCTCCTGGTAGGTCTGCGCTTCGTATTTCCGATTTCCTTCCTCGGTTTTGCGATGGGCGGCCCCCCCGAACGGAACCAGTCCCGCCGCGAGGAAGATTGCCAGGAACGACGAAGGATGGATCATCGCTTGGTCTCCTTGATCCGGTCAGGGATCATCATCTCTCCGAAAAGCGCGAGGAAGGCCAGGAGTAGAGGGATCTGAAACCGTTCTTCGTACCGGGTCCGCAGCACCGTCCCCAACTCCCCGCCGGCAAGACCGGAGAGTTCCTCCACCAACCGGTCGATCTCGTTTTCGGAGCCGGTCGCCTTCCAGTACGCTCCACCAGTGTTTTCGGCGGCTTCCCGCAGGAGGGTTTCGTTCAGACGGGTGGTGACGATTCTGTCTAGTCGGTCCTTCTTGTAGCCGGAAATCCCTCCTTCTTCCCCGTGCACCGGAATCGGCCCCCCCTTCCCGGTGCCCACCCCGATGGAGTACAGGCGGATACCGTGTGCTTTCAAGGCGGCGAGCTCCGGTTCCAGTCCGGCTTCGTGGTCCTCCCCGTCGCTGAAGAGGACCACCGCTTTTCCTCGTTCGGCGCCACCGTCCGGTTCCGGTTTCCGTCCTCCGAGGAGCGCCGTTCGCGCGGTCCCCAGGGCATCGGCCAGGGCGGTGCCCGACACCAGGCTTTCCTGGGGGCCGACGGCGTCCATGAACATTCCGATCGCGCCGTGGTCCAGGGTCATTGGGCAGTTCAGAACCCCGGTCCCCGCGAAGGTCACCAGGCCGACCCGGTCGCCGGGAATCTTTCGGATCAGGCTCTCGGCGGCGAATTTCGCCCGTTCGAACCGGTTGGGCGCCACGTCCTCACAGGCCATGCTCAAGGAGGTGTCGACGAGCAGCATAACGTCGATGCCGGTGCGCGTGACCTTCTCCATGCGGCTTCCAATCTGGGGGCGGGCCGAGGCCAGCACGCCGAACACCAGCGCCGCGCTGAGGAGGATCGCCTTCAGGATTCGGGCGTGAGGATTGATTCGGGCGATAAAGCGTGGAAGAGTTTCCGGATCGCCGGCAAACCGCGCCAGGCGGCGCCTCCTTCGGAGGCTCCAGAGGATGCCGAATCCCACGAACACCGGCACCGAGAGCAGCCACCAGAGCAATTCCGGTTGGGCGAAACGCATTATGGAATCCTCCGCAACCGGGTCGTCACCAGGAGAAACTCAAGCCCCAGCAGCAATGCTCCCGGCAGGAGAAAGAGCGGAAACAGTTCCGCGTACAGCACACGGACCGAACTCTTGATCTCCACTTTCTCCAGCGTATCGATGGTATCGAAGGTTTGCTGCAGCCCGGCGGCGTCGGTCACCCGGAAATACCTTCCATCGGTGGTGTCGGCGATCCATTGGAGGATCTCTTCGTCCAGGTCGAAGCGTTGATACAGGACGCGTTTTCCCAAAGGAGTGTCCACGGTGATCGGCACCTCTCCATCCGTCCCGACGCCGATGGTGTAGACCCGGATCCCGAGGGCCTTGGCCGCTTCAGCGGCCGCCTCCGGCCCGATCTGCCCCGCGTTGTTCCGGCCGTCGGTGATCAGAACCACCACCCGGCTTTTCGCCCGGGATCCCCTCAACCGGTTCACCGCAGTGGCCAGCCCCATGCCGACGGCGGTGCTGGATCGGTCCTTGGGCGCCACACGCACCTGGTCCAACAATTCCAGCAACATGTCGTGATCGGTGGTAAGCGGCCCCCTCGTGGCGGCATCGGTGGCGAACACCACCAGACCGATCCGGTCCGACGGACGGTTCCGGATGAACGCCGCCACCGTTTTCCGGGCCACCTCCAACCGGTTGAGCGGCTGAAAATCCTCCGCCAGCATCGACTGGGAGATATCCATCGCCACCACGATATCGACTCCCCGGGTGGAGACGGTCTCCCGGCTGGAGCCGGACTGGGGCCGGGCGAGGGCCAGGACCACGAAAACCAGGGCCAGGATCCGGAGGATCGGCAGCCACCGATCCAGCCAGACCCACCGAGTGCGGCCAAGGGGCAGAAGCTCTTCCACGGCCGGGAGCCCGACCCAAGCTCTTCGACGGTTCCGCTGCCGGATCACCCAAATTCCGGCTGCCATGATCCCCGGGAGCCAGAGGAGCATCCAGGGGGAGGCGAAGCGGAAGGTCATTCCCGGCCCTCCTCTCGATCTTCCGCCGGCCGGGTCGCGTCCACCAGGGCGTACGCGTTCTCCACCGCCTTCCGGAAATCGCCTTCCTCCGGGATCCAGCGTGCGAATTTCACCTGGTCGCACAGATCCAGAAGGGATTCCGCCTTTCCAGCGGCCTCCGGATCGACGCCGGCCTGCCGCAGGGCGTCCGGCACTTCCGGAGTGATGCGCTCCAGCAGGTCGACTCGAAACCGTCCGGAGAAATAGAGCTTGACGATCCGCGCCAGCTCTTCGAAAAACGGGCCGGCCCGGTCCGGCACCGCGTTTCCGCCTTTCAGGAGCTCCTGGAGAGCCTGGTACGCCCATTCATGAGGCGGCATCCGGTGGAAAGGATCCGCCGGAGGAGCTACGGCGGCCAGCCGGTCGGCATACCGTTTCTGGAGGAGATGGATCGCGAGGCCCGCGACCAGCAGCCCTCCCAGGCCGACGAGGGCCAGGAGCAGGACCGAGTAATCCGGCGCGATGGTCGCCGGCGGTTTCAGATCGGAAAGGTCGGTGCTTCCGTTCTTCCCGCTTCCGTCCTCGAGGACCGAACGGATGGTCACGGGGACGGCCCGGGTGGCCCTTCGGACAGGCTCCCCTTCCGAATCTTCCGGGAAGACCACTTGGATCGGAGGAAGTTCCAGGTCGCCGGTTTCATAGGCAGCGACCGCCCCTCTCCAGGTCCAGACCGGGGGTCGACCTTCTCCGGTCTCCTTTTTCCATTCCCCCCGGAGCATGTGGAACGGCCCCAGGGTTTCGGACAGCGGCTCCGGGGCGGACGAAACGCCTTCCGGAGGATCCACCGTCAAGGTCAGCGCGAACAGGTCTCCCACCGTTCCCGAGTCTGGAGTCAACTCGATCGACGGTTCGATCCCTGTGCCGGCAAAGGCGGAAAGAAGGCCCAGGAACAGGAACGGCAGGAGAATGAGGCCGAACGGCCGACTGCCGCCGCCCATGGTTCAGCGTCCTCCCACCATGGACCGGCGTGCCCGGTCACGGAAAAATCGGACCAGGGGAAGTTCGTAATCCTCCCCGGTCCCCAGTTCCAGAAGATCGACACCGGTCCGCCGAACCGTATCCCGGATCGTTTCCCTTCTTTTCGCCGCCCACGCGCCGTAAGCGGCGCGAACCTGCCGGCTCCCGGCGTCCAGGACGCCGCATCTCCCGGTTTCAGGATCCTCCACCGATACCAGGCCGACGGCGGGGATCTCGGATTCCCGGGGGTCGGAAACCAGGATCCCCACGAGGTCATGCTTGCGGGCGACCGTCCGCAACACCTTCTCAAACCCCTGGTCCTGGAAATCGGAGACCAGGAAGACCACCGCCCGTTTGGTTACCACGTTGCGCAGATAGGTCAGCGCCCCGGCGATATCCGTTCCCCTCCCCGCCGGCTCGGAAGCGACCAGATCCCGCAGAACCCGGAGGGCGTGCTCCCTCCCTTTCCGGGGAGGCACGTACTTCTCCACCTGGTCGGTGAAGAGGAGTAAACCGACTCGGTCGTTGTTCCGGATCGCCGAGAAAGCCAGCAGAGCCGAGACCTCCGTCGCCAGGTCCTTCTTGGTGGCACGGGCAGTGCCGAACATTCCCGAACCGCTGACGTCCACCGCCACCACAACGGTCAGTTCCCGCTCTTCTGTGAATTTCTTGACGAACGGATTCTGCATCCTGGCGGACACGTTCCAGTCGATGGTCCGGACATCGTCTCCGGGCTGGTATTCCCGGACCTCGGCGAACTCCATTCCCCGTCCACGGAAAACGGAATGATAGGAACCGGCCAGGCTCTGGTCGACCAGCCGCCGCGTCCGGATTTCCAGGCGTTGAACTTTGCGCAACAGCTCCCTGGGGGTCACGGAACCTCCACCGCGTCGAGTACTCTCCTGACCACTTCGTCCGGGGTAATGAACTCCGCCTCCGCTTCGAAGGAGAGGATCAACCTGTGCCGGAGAACATCCGGACCGATCGCCTTGATGTCCTCGGGAGTGACGAAGCCACGCCCTCGCAGGAAGGCGTGGCCGCGGGCCGCGCTCACGAGCGCCAGGGTCGCCCGGGGGGAGGCGCCGAAATGGAGGAGACCTTCCAGGTCCAGCTGATACCGGCTCGGCTCCCGGGTCGCGTGAACCAGCCGCACCGCGTAATCCTTGATCCGGTCGTCCACGTAAATCGACTGGAGCGCCCGGGAGGCTTCGGCCAGTTCGGGCAGGGAAACCACGTTCCGGGCCTGCGGAACCTCCGCCCCTCCCATCCGATCCAGGATTTCCCGCTCCTCTTCGGGGGTCGGATAGTCCAGCTTGAGCTTCAGCATGAAACGATCGACCTGGGCTTCCGGCAACGGGTAGGTGCCCTCCTGCTCGATCGGGTTCTGGGTCGCCAGAACCAGGAACGGATCCGGCAGCTTCCAGGTGGTGTCTCCGATGGTCACCTGGCGTTCCTGCATCGCCTCCAGGAGGGCGGACTGAACCTTGGAAGGAGCTCGGTTGACCTCGTCCGCCAGGACGAAATTGGAGAAAAGGGGGCCCTTATGAGGGACGAAACTCCCGTCTTTCTGGTTATAGATCAAGGTTCCGGTCAGGTCGGCAGGCAGCAGGTCCGGCGTGAACTGGATTCGCTGGAAACCGGCCTCCACCGCGTTGGCCAGCGATTGCACCGCCAGGGTCTTGGCGAGGCCGGGTACCCCTTCCAGGAGCAGGTGCCCCCGGGTCAGGAGACCGATCATCATCCGTTCCAGCAGATACTTCTGCCCGACGATGACCTTCCGAACCTCCGCCAGCAGCTTTTCGATGACCTGGGATTCCTTGCGCACCCATTCCTGAACCGACTGAACGTCCTGCGTCATATCGAGATCCCTCATCGCTCCGAAAGCATCGGTAGCTATTGTGATCAAAGAACTTACGAAGATTTTTCATTCTAGGAACAGACCGGAACCCTGTCAAACGGATGCCGGCGCCGGAGAAGTGATACGTCCTGAAGGGAAAAAGGGCGAATGACGGACCCGCTGGACAATTTCCTTTCCAGGGATTAGATAAAAACAACGGGAAATTTTCGTGGACCCGCCGTTCCGGCGGAGGTCCGGAGGTCGATCCGGATGCAAAAAAAGCTGGCAGCATGGTTTCTGCTGGTCGCCTTCCTCTATATCCTCATCGGCCGGACCATCCCCAGGATCCAGCCGGACCCGCTCTGGAGCGGCGTGCTGGTTCTCTGCCTCGACCTGGCGATCGGACTGGGAGCCGCCTGGCTGGTTTCCGCGCTCCTGACCCGGAGGCTTCGAAAACTCGCCCGGGCGGCGTCGGTGCTTTCCTCCGGGAACCTCCAGATCCCTGTCGAGATGCCTGGAGACGACGAGACCAGTGAATTGGCCGAATCGTTCGAAACCATGCGCACAAACCTGATGCGGGTTCTGGAAAAGGTCCAAACCACTTCGATCCAGCTAGGCGAGTCGGCGGTCAACCTGTCTCAAACCTGCGAGGAGATCAGCAGCCGGTCCGAGGAAATCGCCAAGAACGCCGAAGGGATCGCCCAGGGCGCCGAACAACAGGCCGGGGACGTCCGGCAGATCATGTCCTCCACCCAGCAGCTGGCCGGATCCGCCACCCTGGTCGCCCGGCGGTCCAGGGATGTCCATGACCAGGCCAGCAGCGCGTCCACCCGGGCGGAGGAAGGCGCCGAAGATGTCCGCCGGGCGGCCCAGGGGATCGCCGACCTGGCCCGGCGGACCGAAGATTCCCGCCGCGCGGTGGTCGGGTTCCAGGCCCGGGCTTCGGAAATCGGAAAAATCGTCACATTCATCTCGAACATCTCCCACCAGACCCATCTCCTGGCGGTCAACGCCGCCATCGAAGCGGTTCGAGCGGGCGAAGAGGGCCGGGGATTCGCCGTCGTGGCCGAAGAGGTCAGCAGGCTGGCGGACAGCGTCCAGGATTTTGCTGGACGAATTTCCACCTTGAGCACCGAGCTCCTGGATGGAACCAACACGCTGGTCGCCGAGATCCAGGCAAGCCTGGAATCGGCCGGCGGGGTGCGGGCTCAGGTGGATCAATCGGCATCCTCCTTCGAAGGAATTCTGAAGGCGGTGCATGGGACCCACTCTCTCTCCGAGGACATCTCCAGAGTGACCGGAGAACAGAGCCGCGCCGCCGCCGACGTGGTCGCCTCGCTGGAGAGGATCTCCCTGGTAGCCGCCCAGAATGCCTCGGGCACGGAGGCGGCTTCCGGGGCCAGCCGGGGACAGACCGACGCCACCCGGGACCTGGCGCTTTCCGCGCATCAGTTGGTGGCCGCCTCCGAACAGTTGAGGGAACTGGTTTCCGTTTTCCGGCTCCGGCTGCCGAACCGGCCTCCGGACCTGTCGGAATGAATCGTCCCGTAGAATGCCGAAACCGAATTCTCCGGTTCCGGCTGGGAGACGCATGGTTCGGAATCCGCCTGGAATACGTATCCGGCCTCCTGGGCGACGGTCCGATCCGGAAAGTGGCCGGGACCCCCGCCCCGGTTCTGGGACTGGGCCGGTACAGGGGACATCTCCTCACCGTCCTGGACCTCCCCGCTCTTCTGAAGATCCGGCCCGAATCGAACGAGGTCTGCCTGATCCGATTGAACGGAGCCAACCGGAACACCGCGCTCCGCGTTCCTTCCAAGGTCCGAATGGAATCGTTCGAAGAGCACTTCTGGCGACGATCTTCGGAGGATGCGCCGGGGACCGAAGGGGAAATCGAACAGGACGGGCGGAGGATAACGCTTCTTAACCCCGAGGCGTTCGTCTCCAGGCTCGAGACGGACATCCAGGCCCGAGACAGGAGCGCCTGACCGCCGTGGACATGCAACGCTACCTCGATCTCTTCCTGGCGGAGGCCGAAGACCGCCTCCGTGCCACACGGAAAGAGTTCCAGGAACTCCGGAGCGGCGCCGTTCCCGGCCGGCTCCAGTCCCTATTTCGACACCTCCATTCCCTGAAAGGGATGGCGGCGACCATGGGCTTTCAGGACATGGTCCGGCTTTCCCACGCCCTGGAGGATCTGATGGATCGCGCGAGGGATCCCGACCGCCCGGTTCCCCTCTCTTCGGAAGAAATGGATTGGATCGAAAGCGGCCTCGACTACCTGCGCAGGATCGTCGGGAAGGTCCGATCCGACGGGAACGGCGACTACCGGGACGCGGCGGTCCTCGCCGGAGTGATCCAGGAACGTCTCCAAGGAGAAGGCGCGCTCCCGAGGCGAGATCCCGGGCAGAATCGGTCCCGGCGGCCTCCCCAGGCGAAGAAGGAAGCCGAATCTCTTCATTACCGAGTGGAACTGGCACTTCGCCCTCTAAAGTTCCGGTCGACTTCCTCCATGGTGCGGTTGGTGAACGCCACCGGAGAGCTTGGCCGTGTGCGCGGTATCCTGCCCCCGATCCTGGGCGCGGGGAGCCGGAGGGCGCGCGGCCGCCTTGCCTTCGACCTTGAGACCGGCCTGGAGGAAGAGGAGCTTCTCTCGCGGCTGGGCGAGATCCAGGGGATCCGGGCATGCCGCGTCCAGCGTTCTCCATCGCCCCCTTCCCCGGTTCGCTCCCGTAAATCCGGTACCCGTTATGTCCGGGTTCGGAGCGATCTGCTGGATCTTCTGATGGAAACTTCCATGGACCTGGCGCTCTCCCAGGAAAGTCTCGCCGCGGCCCTCCCGGTGGACGCGGACCCGACCCTCACCCGGGAGGTGGAAAACTGCCGGGCCTTGATGCGCGAGCAGTATTCCTCCCTGATCGAATTGCGCCTGGTCCCGTTCGAGCTGGTCGCCAACCGGATCCACGCGGGAGTGGAATCGCTCGTGGAAGAGGTCGAGAAAGCGATCGAGTTTTCCATCGAGGGTCGGATGGTCCGCTTGGATCGTTCCCTCCTGGAGTCGATGGTCGATCCTCTGCTTCACCTGGTCCGCAACGCTGTCGACCACGGGATCGAACCGGCGGATGACCGGGTCCGCCAAGGGAAGAACCCGACCGGGAAGATCATGATGAAACTGGTTCGGACTTCCGGTTCGGTGAAGATCCTGGTGGAAGACGACGGCCGGGGGCTGGACCCGGAACGACTCCGGAAGACCGCCGTGGAAAAAGGGTTTCTGACTGAACGCCGGGCCCGGGAGCTGACCGCCCGGGAGGCCTTGCGGCTGGTGACCCTTCCCGCCTTCTCCACCGCCAGGCGGATTTCCAGGATCTCCGGAAGAGGGGTTGGGCTGGACGCGGTGCGGGAAGAAGTGGAATCCCTGGGAGGCCGCCTCGAGATCGATTCGACGCCGGGGCACGGAACGTCTTTCATCCTGGAACTTCCTCAGAACATGGCGATCATCCAGGCCCTCCTGGTTCGATCCTCCGGGAGGCTGTTCGCCCTCCCGATCGGAACAATCCGAAAAACCATGGACCTGGCCGCCTTATCGGTTTCCCGGCGCCGGGGCCGGACGTTCATCCAGGCCGACGACTGGACGGAACCCCGGCCGGCCGGACCTGTGTCCGACCTGTTCGGCGGCTCCGAAACCGGTTCCGGAACCGGCGCGCTCCCTCGCGGGATCGCACTGATCCCGTCGGGAGAGGGAACCGTTTTCCTGGCCGATGAGGTGATTGGGCGAAAGGATCTCCTGGTTCGTCCCCTGGAGCCACCCTTGCGGGCACTGTCCCGGTTTACCGGAGCCGCCATCCTGCAAGACGGAGCCGTCGCCCTGGTGGTGGATCCTGAGCGGATTAGCTCCGGCCGTTCCCCTCGATAAGATTCCGGATCACCTCTTTCGGCGCGGCCCCGATCAACTGATCCGCCAGCCGCCCGTTACGAAACACCAGCAAGGTCGGAACGCTCCGGATTCCGAACCGGTGCGGAAGTTCCTCGTTCCGATCAATCTGGACACGAACGATCCGGACGTCTCCGTTCGTTTCCGCGGCCAACTGCTCCAGGATTTCCAGGTGTGCACGGCAATGGCGGCACCAGTCGGCCCAGAATTCCACCAGGATCGTACCGGGGGTTCGGTTGACGACCTCGTCGAAGAGATCGTCGTCGATTTCGGTCACGATTCCTGTTTCCAATGCCCACTCCCGGAAAGCCGTGCCCTGCGATCGAGTGTCCGGCCGTCGCCGCGCCGGAACACCGAATCGACCGGCTGTGGTGTACCATTCGTCCGGCCGGAGGGATCGGCGCCGATGGCAGGGTAGCTCAACCGTCCTGATCCTTCCACGCCTGGAGAACCGCATGCCTTCTCCCTCCCGCGCGAAAAAAAGATTCGGCCAGAATTTCCTGGTGAATGAACAGGCGGCCCGCCGGATCGTGGAAAAGGTGGCGGAACGGGCCGGCGAGATCGTCCTGGAAATCGGACCGGGCCGGGGCGCGTTGACCGCTCGCCTTCTGGACTCGATCTCCACGGTGGCGGCGGTAGAGATCGATCGGGATCTGGCCAAGGATCTCGAAGTTCGGTTTCCTTCGCACCGGTTCCGCCTGATCCGCTCCGATTTCCTTCGGCTCCCGCTGAAGGATCTGCTGGACGATCTGGGCATGCCCCGGCACGGCCGGTTGTTCCTCGCAGGAAATCTTCCGTACAACATCTCCAAGCGGATCGCACGCAAAATGGTGCAGGAGCGAAGGAACATTCTGGGAGCGGTGTTCATGTTTCAGAAAGAAGTCGCCGAACGTTTGACCGCCTCGCCTGGAACCCGCGCGTACGGCCCCCTGGCGATATACACCGGGTCCGCATTCCGGGTGGTCCGCTGGTTCGATCTGGCTCCCGGGAGTTTCCGTCCCCGGCCATCGGTCCTTTCAACGGTGACGCTTTGGGAACCGGACCCGGCGGGCTTCCTGGACGACGCGGCCGACCGGCGCCTGCGTCGGTGCCTCGCGGTCTGTTTCCGGGGACGAAGGCAAACCGTTCGAAATAATCTGCGCAGAGGACTTTCAGGCGGGGCGGAGGCGGCGGGACGCCTTCTTTCCACCGCCGGAATCGACGGAGAGCTTCGCGCCGAAGCTCTTTCCCCCTCCCAGTTTCTCCGCATGGCCGAGATCTGGCCCGAACCGGTTCTTCCGGAGGGATGATATATTCGCCCTGTCTGGCGCCGATGCCGCCGCGAGGCGACCGGAGCGGCGAAACGGGGAATTTCGCCTGTTTCACGGCATCGGCCCAGGGAATGGAGCAGGAGGTTTTGCATGGCGGGAAAGGACCGGTTGGAGATCATCCCCCTGGGTGGACTGGGGGAGTTCGGAATGAACATGATGATCTACCGTTCCGGCTCCGATTGCATCCTGGTGGACACCGGAATGATGTTTCCCGGAAACGAGCACCTGGGCGTCAACGTGGTGATTCCCAACCTGGATTATCTCGACTCCTGCGGAACGATTCACGGGGTGGTTCTGACCCACGGGCATGAAGATCATATCGGCGCCCTCCCCTATGTTCTCGCCCGGCATGACGTTCCGGTCTACTGCCGGCCCTATACCGGTCGCCTGGTCCGCGCCCGGCTCAAAGAGCACCAGGGGAACCTGGAAGCGATCCGCCCGTTTCCCGAGGATGCTCCGCTCTCCCTCGGCCCGTTTACGGTGGAGCTGGTCCAGGTCTCCCATTCCATCCCCCATTCCTCCATGGTCGCGATTCACACGCCGGCGGGCCTGGCGGTACATACCGCCGACTTCAAACTGGACCTTTCTCCACCCGACGGCGCGGCAACCGACCTGCGGAAGCTCTCCCGCCTGGGAGACCAGGGAGTGCTTGCGCTTCTTTCGGACAGTACCAACGCCAATGTTCCGGGTACCACACCCGGGGAGCGCAGCATCCGCCCTACGCTGGACGGTTTGATCGGCGAAGCTTCCCGGCGTGTGTTCGTCGCTTCCTTCGCCAGCAACATCCAGCGGATCTCGCAGGTCGCCGAAACAGCGGTCCGCCACGGCCGAAAGATCGCCCTGGTCGGCTCCTCCCTGAACACCCACGCGGAAGCGGCGGTCTCCTTGAACCTCCTCTCCTTCCCCGCCGGCAGCCGTGTGCATCCTGCGGACGGGATGAATCTTCCCCCGGACCAGGTCCTTTTTCTCGTCACCGGTTCCCAGGGAGAACCGATGTCGGCGCTGGCCCGAATCGCCGTGAACAAGCATAAAGACGTGCAGGTGGAGTCGGACGACCTGGTCATCCACTCGGCCCGGATTATTCCCGGGAACGAGAAAGGGATCGGGAATCTTTTCAACCATCTCCTTCGGCGCGGCGCCCGCCTGGTCACCGCCTCCAGCGCCCCGGTCCATGTCTCCGGGCACCCGTCCCAGGAAGAGCTGAAACTGGTTCTCCATCTTTTGCGGCCGCGGTATTTCATCCCGATCCATGGGGAATACGGCCAACTGCTGGCTCACGCCGGCCTGGCCGGGGAAATGGGAATTCCGAAGGAAAGAATCCTCCTGGCCGATTCCGGCGATCGGATCGTTCTGGACGAATCGGAGGGGGGGGTCGTGGACCGGGTACCCTCCGGCCAGGTGTTCATCGACGCCGCCCTGGAGAGGGTCGATGCCTCCATCCTGAAAGACCGCCGGAAGATCGCCTACGACGGCATCGTCATGGCGGTCCTTTCGGTCGACAGGGAAACCGGGAAACTCCGGACCCTTCCTGAATTCGCAACACGGGGATTCAACCTCGAACCTGGGTCCGAGTCGGTCCTCAACCGGGCCGGCGAGGTCGTGGCGAGCACCCTCGCCGATTCGACCCCGGAGGTCCGTTCGGACGAAGGGCTGCTCCGAGCCCGGCTGCAGACGGATCTGAAACGGTTCTTCCGTCGGGAAACCCAGCGCCGTCCGATGATCATCCCTCTTATCGTGGAGTTTTGAACCGAATGGCCAAAGCGAAACCGTCCTGGAAAAAGAACAAACGGCTTCAGGAGGTCGCAGGGATCGTTCTGCTTTTTCTGGCCCTCTCCTGCGTCATCAGCCTGGCTACCTACGATGTGGGCGACGCCACCTGGTTCACCCGGCAGCCCGGAGATGTCGCCCGAAGCAACTGGGGCGGATGGGCCGGCGCGACCCTGGGCGAAGCCCTTCTCCAACTCCTGGGCACCGCCGCCTGGCTGGTCCCGGTCTATCTCGCCATGGCCGGCTGGGTCGGCTTCCGGAGAAGAATCGACCAGGTCCGCGGCGGCCAGGTGGCCGGGTTCGCGGTCCTGGCCCTGTTCCTGTCGGCGCTGGTCGATCTCCTCTTCTCGACCATCCGATGGGGGGAGGAAACCCGTTTCAGAGCCGGAGGGATCCTGGGAAATCTCCTCGCCCGTTTCCTGGAAATGTTATTCAACCGGCCGGGGGCGATTATCCTTTCCGCCACGGTGGTGGCGGCGATCGTCGTTCTGCTGACCCGCGTTTCTCTCTCCCGCCTCCTGGATCTTTTGATCGCGGCCGCGGGGAAAGGATGGGTCGTGTTCCGGAAGCTGTTCTCGGACAGTCTTCCCCCGGCTCCGGCCGGGAACTCCGGCTCCTCCCCTGTCATCGGCCGCGACGAGGCGCCGGCGGAATCACCCCCACCGAGGGAACCGATCCCCTACCGCCCATCGGCGAAAGGCGGCGGAGGGCGGAAAGAGCGGGATGTCTCCCCACCGGAGCTTCTCAAGAGCGGCGCCGGCCCTGCCGCTGGAGTTTCCGCGGCGCCCTCCGGCGGTAAGAGCCGGCCCGCCGGCAAGGCGAAACAGGGGGAGCTGCCCCTGGGCGTCCCTGCCGCCG
>CAZZIV010000068.1:0-13337 GCA_964654385.1 uncultured Acidobacteriota bacterium
GGGACAGGAGGGACCCCGAAGGGGTGACCCTGTACGGGATGGCCCTGTACCGGGCCGGCCGCCTGGAGGAAGCGGAGCAGGTTCTCCGGCAGGTGGTGGAGCGATCCCCCGGCGAGCCGCCGGCCCGCGCGCTGGTGCAGTTGGGGCTTCTGGCCTCCGCTCGGGGGCGTGCGGAAGAAGGCGCCGTGCTTCTCCGTCGAGGGCGGGAGGCGGCGCCGGATGATCCCTGGGTACTCTACTGGAGCGCGGGAGCGGAAGGGACGCTTGCGGCGGCCATCGCCGACCTGGAGCGTTACCTGGAGCTGGCGGGGAAAGATCATCCGGACCGGGCGGAAGGAGTGCGGGGAACGATCCGCTTCTACCGGGCCCTGGGAGACCGGGATCTCTGGATTCGGAGTGAGCGTCCGGAAAGAGCCGAGATCCCTCTGAAGCGGCTGCCGGACGGTCGAGGCGGCACCCGGTCCTGGATCCTGAAAGCCGGAATCGGCTCCCGGAGGAAACCGGTGCCGCTCCTCCTGGACAGCGGCAGTCCCGGCCTGTACCTGCAGAAAAAGATCGCCGGGAAGGCCGGGATCGAACTCTTATCCCAGGAAACGGTCTTCGGCGGGGGAGGGACCGGAAGGCATCCGATCGACAAGGGGGTCCTCTCCCGCTTCACCATCGGTTCCCTCGGTTTCCGCGACGCCCTCGGCTCGGTTTCCCAGCGAAGGCTGGATCCAGGCGGCGGCTTCCAGGGCTTGATCGGGACTCGGGTTTTCGCCGGGTACGTGGTGACCCTGGATCTCCGGGACGGGGAACTGCTCCTGGAATCTCCCGGCGCGGAACCGGACCGGGCGGGCTGGGGGGAAGGCGTGCCGTACTGGGTTCTCAGCGGACAACTGCTGGTAAGGGCAGGGGACCGCTCCGGTGTCTCCGGCCTGTTCCTCCTGGATACCGGTGCGAGCCGCACCGTTCTCTCCCGGCGCTTCACCGAACAGGTGTCCGGCGTTTCCCTTCGGCACGGAGGGAGAACCCGGGGGTACGGCGGTCTGCGGAACGATCGAACCGAAGCCCGGGGAGTCCACCTGGAGTTCCTGGGGCTGGAAGGATCCGGCCGGCCGTTCCCGGTGGTGGATCTGGGCCTTCGTTCCCGGATGGCCGGTGCGGAGATCTCCGGTTTCCTCGGCCTGGATCTGTTGAACGGGCATCGAATACGGATCGATCCGGAACGGAGGCGCGTGTATGTCCGGACCGGAGGAGATGAGTCGAATGAATGAGAAGAAAGCGGTGGAAGGGGCGGAGGCGCGATGGGTACAGGCGTTCAACCGGGCCGATGTGGAGACCCTGGTTTCCCTTTACACCTCGGATGTGGTTGTGATGCCCCCTGGGGAGCCGGAGCTGCGGGGCCGGCAGGCGGTGGAGGACTGGATCCGTCGCTTTTTCGAACGGCACCAGGCGAAGCAGACCGTGCGCAACGATGAAGTGACGGTGTCCGGCGACCTGGCCTATCTCCGGGGCCGGTTCGAGGTGGAACTGGTGCAGCGGAAGGGCGGCCCGTTCGAAACGATCCGGGGAAGGCACTTGGTGATCTGGCGGAAAGGGGAGGAAGGCGCCTGGCGGGCCTCGCGGGATATCTGGAACCTGGTTTAGTTCGTCTCGCCGCCGGCGGACAATCGCCGGGCCCGGGCCAGGTCCCGGGCCGCTCCGGCCCGGTCTCCTCTTCGGAGGAGGAACCGTCCCCGTTCGTACCAGGTTCCCGCAACGGCGAACCGGGAGGCGACCGCCTTGTCATGTTCCGCCCGGGCTTCCTGGAGGCGGCCGGCCCGTTCCAGGACCGCCGCCAGCCGGGAACGGGTCTGCACCGCCCGGAATCCGTCCAGGGCGGGACCGGCGCCTCCCTCTCCCAGCGCCTGTCGGTACCATCGCTCCGCCCCTTCGTTATCGCCCTGTTGCTGCAGGATCCACCCGGCCTGGTCCAGGGCGATCGGGTCCGGCTCCGGCTGTTTCAGCTCAGGTTCCAGCACCGCAAGGCCTTGGGCGAGTTCGCCTCGTGAGGAGAGGACCGCCGCCAGCCGAACCCGGTCCAGGGAGGAGGGCCGGGTCCGCGCCGCGCCGAGAACGGTCGCCAGAACCAGGATCGTCGCCACCGCCAGAGCCGGCTTCCTGCGGCTCCGGCTTCGCAGCCGAACAAAGAGCCGGTCCAGGCCGTACCCGGCGAACATCGCAAGGCCCAGGTAGAACGGAAGGCGCAGCCGGGTGCTGACGAAGAAGATCAGGAGAACCACCAGGTGGATCCCGGCGAACAGGAACAGCGGCGCGGCGGTCTTCCGCTGTTCCTTCCACCCGGCCAGAACGCCGAACAGGCCGCAGGCGCCCAGAAAACCGGCCGGGAGGAAGAGCAGAGACAGCGCCGGCAGGTACCGTTCCCGCTCCAGGGGGAGGGAATACATGTCCGAAGGGTCTCCTGGATCGAAGGCGCGGGCCAGCTTCTTCCCCTCCAGAAGAAGCCATCCGGCCGGATCGGCCAGGACTTCTCGAATCGCCCGATTCCGCCAGTAGGCGGACACCTGGCTGGGCCGCAGCGGCTTCCCCTCGGCCTTCTCCGCGATCTCCCGGGCGACGGTTCTCTGGGAGAACAGGTCGCCGGCGTGGGGATCCAGGGCGGTATGGCCTCCGTCTCCGCCCCTCTGGTTTCCGATGAAAAGATTCTCCCCGCCGGCAGTGGCGATCAGGACCGGGTCGCCGTGGAAAACGTTGTGCAGGGTCACAGGCGCCACCATCACCAGGGCACAGGCCAGGTAGACGGCAGGAGGAGCGACTTTTCTCCGGTCCAGGAAGACCAGCGCCGCCGCCGCAACAAGGAACAGCAGGAACTCGGCCCGGGCCACGGCGGCGATCCCTGCGGCGAACCCTGCCAGGGCCAGGAGGGGGATGGATCTCCGGTTTCGGGCCATGGTCAAAAGGAGCAGGGCGGTGGCTTGGGTGGACAGGGCCAGGGCGACCGGAAGCAGCTTCAGGCTGTGGTAAAGGATTGGCCCGTGAAGAAAAGCGATGGCGGCGGCCAGGATCCCCGCCCGGGTGAATCCGAATGCGAAGCGGCCGATCGGCACGAGCAGGGCCAGGGCCAGGGAGGTCAGGACGTACTGAATCCAGAGAATCCCGTCCGGTGTCCCCTCGGACTTGTCCGTCTGCCGGACTTGCGCGAGGAGCAGCGGGAACAAGGGCGACTGGTGGAACGGACCGGTCGCCGAAAGGCCGTTTTCCGCCCATTCCCGGGCCAGCCGGTCGTAGGAGAGGCTGTCTGAGACCAGGGTGCCCCGGTAAGGGTCGTCCCGGTACTGGATATGTAGAACCCCCTGGATCGCAAGGGTGAGGAGGAAGACCAGCAGGGCGCCGGTCGCCGGTCTCGCGGTCAGCGCTCTCATGGAAGGCTCAACGTCCGGACCGTTTCAGGAGGGATTCCAACAGGTCCATTTTCCGGCTCATGGCGGTCATGGCGAGGGCGTAGGGCTCGGGGGATTCCAGGTCGACACCCGCCCTTCGAAGAATCGCCAGTGGATAGTCGGAACCTCCTGACCGGAGGAAGTCCAGGTACCGGTCCCGGGCCCCTTCCCGCCCTCCCCGGACCGCCTCGGCCAGGGTGATGGCGGCGGTGATCCCGGTGGCGTACTGGTAGACGTAGAAGTTGTAGTGGAAATGGGGAATCGCCGCCCATTCGACGGCGCAAGGGTCCGGGATCTCCACGACCCCCTGGTCATGACCATGGTAGCGGCGGAGGAGATCCAGGTAGAGGGCGCTCAACCGATCGCCGGTGAGCGGCCTGTCCGCTTCCGCTTCCTGGTGGAGGGTCCGCTCGAACTCGGCGAACATCGCTTGCCGAAACAGGGTGGTCCGGATCCCGTCCAGGGAATTCCCCAGGAGGAACATCCTGTGCCGGTCGCCTTTTTCCCCCGGCGGGGTCGCCTCGAGCATCTCGGCGTTCAGAAGCGCCTCGTTGAACGTGGACGCCACCTCGGCGACGAAGATCGAATACTGGGCGGTGGCGTGGGGTTGGCTCCGGTTGCTGAACCAGGAATGGATCGCGTGGCCGACCTCATGGGTCAGGGTGGAGAGGCTATTGTAATCCCCATTGTAGTTGAGCAGAATGTACGGGTGCGCGTCATAGGCGGAACCGGACGCGTAGGCCCCGGAACGCTTGCCCGGCACAGGGTTCCAGTCGATCCATCGTTCCCCAAAGCAGGCGTCCAGAGCCTCCCGGTAAGCCGGTCCCAGGGGCGCGGTGGAACGGCGGACCCAGGTCTCCGCCTCTTCGGGCGTATACCGCCGGGCTGCGTCGGGGACCAGGGGTCCGACCAGGTCATGGTACGCGAGACGGTCGACTCCCAGGGCCCGGGCCCGCAGCCCGAAATACCGGTGCAGCAGAGGGAGGTGCCGGTGGACCTGCTCGATCAGGTGGGTGTAGACGGAGGCCGGCACGTTGTCGCCGAAAAGGGCGGCCTCGAGGGAGGAGTCGTACTTCCGGGTCCTGGTGTAGAACACGTGGGACTTGAGCCCTTCGTAGAGGGTCTGCCCCAGGGTTCCCTTGAACGCTTCGTAGCTTTTGAAAAACCCTTCCTGCACCGCTTTCCGGTCCTCCCGGACCGGGGAAGCCCGCCACCGGGCATAGGCGGCCGGCGTCAACCGCACGGCGGTTCCGTCGCGGAGAGTGATCTCCTCCCGTGGCTGTTCCGCGTTGTGAAACAGGTCGAACACCGCCGAAGCGGCCCCGGTCACAAGACCAGCGGCCGCCAGGATATCCTCCTCGGGCCGGCTCAGCACATGGGGGCGGGTCCGGAGCAGGTCGTTCAGGTAGAAACGAAACGGCTCGAGGGCCGGGTGGGATTCCGCGAATCCCAGGAGAACGGCTTCGTCCATCCCCAGGAGTTCCGTGGCCAGCCAGGCGATCCGGCGGGAGAATTCGTTCCGGATCAGGCCGATTTCCTGGCGCATCCCCTGGCGTTCCTGGAGGCGGGTGTCTTCGTCGGACCGCATGGAGGCGTAGGCGCCCAGCCGGGACAGCTCCCTGGCCAGGTCGTCGATCAGGCCCAGGGCTGCGGCGAGGGTTTCCGCCGATTCGGCCAATCGGCCCGGGTACCGGTCGATTTCCGGCAGCCGGTTCTGGACGGCCTTTTTGTGCCGGTGGAACTCGTCGTCGTCCGGGAAAAGATCGGCCAGCTTCCAGCGGAGGGTCCTGGGCGCTGAAAGGGCGGAAACGTCCGCCGGATCCCCTCCGGCGCCGTGGGAGAAGTTGTCGGGATTCGTTTTCACGATGCATGGACTCCTGGGGATGTTGGTACCGGAGGTGGGAGTCGAACCCACACGCCCTTGCGGGCGGGGGATTTTGAATCCCCTGCGTCTGCCATTCCGCCACTCCGGCTCGTCACGGGAGCGTATCCGCCGCTTTCCGGAGTGTCAAGATTCCTGCGCTTTTCCACCCTCCGGACCTGCCCTTTCCAGGGGCGGAACAGGGGTCGAGTACAAGATAAGTCGTTGACGGATTTGATGATCCGCGCTATTCTTAGAGAAGGCAGGTTGTCTTCTGCCTATAAGATACCGCGCTCCATCCCAAGGAGGATTCTGTGGATTTCAAGATCGGTGACAAGGTTGTGTACCCGAATCACGGTGTCGGCGTAATCGAAAAAGTGGATTCCAGGACCATCGGAGAACTTTCCTCGTCTTTTTACTGTTTGAGAATTCTTTCCACCGACAGCACGGTGATGGTTCCTGTGGGAAATACCGCCAACGTGGGCCTTCGCAAGCTGCTGAGCCGCAGGCAGGTCACCAAGGTCCTGAAAAACCTGAAAGAGAGCGACGTCGCCACCTACGACGACTGGAAAGGCCGGTTCCAGGCGAATTCCGACAAGATGCGCACCGGCGATATCGCGGCGGTGGCCGAGGTTTTCAAGAGCCTCACCGTTTTGAACGAGATCAAGCCGCTTTCCTACCGGGAAAGAAAAATGCTCGACCGGGCACGTTTTCTGCTGATCTCCGAGCTGTCGGAAGCCTCCGGGAAGACGCCGGAGAGCGTCGAAAAGCAGATCGACTCGTCCCTGGAAGACACGCTCAAAGAGCTGCAGGACGAGGTCGAACACTGAATTCGCCATGGACAATCTGGTTCTCATCCAGGTTGCCGGCGATCTTTCCCAGCGGCTTTCAGGCGCGGTCCTGACGGAAGTTCGGGAAGAAGGCCCCCATCGATTTCGTTTTTTATTCACCCATCCGGCCGGTCCTCGGTCGGTGGTGGTCTCGGTGCGGCCGGAAAGGCCGTGGATCGGCCGTCCCGCCTGCCGCTGGGAAGGTTCCCGCAGGATGTCCCGTTTCGCCGCCGGCCTCCAGAAAGCGTTGGCCGGGGCGGTAATGAAAGAACTGGTCAAACCGGGCCCGGGCCGGGCGGTCCGGCTCCGGTTCGCCCATGGATTCTCCCTGGCCCTGGAACTGGCGGTGCACAACGCCAACATCCTCCTCCTGAACCGGGAACACCGGGTGGAGCTTCCGCTCAGGACTCCGGCCTCCGCCCGTGAGAGGGTGGGAATAGGAAACCTGTACCGGGAACCTCCGTTGCCGGCCGGTCTCCCGCCTGTGGAAACCGCTTCGTTCCGGGAGATCCGGCAGGCGTTGGATCGAGGAACGGACCGGGGACTGGATCCGGCCACCGCTCTTCACAGAGGCCTGTTCGGTCTCGGCCGAACGGCGGCGCAGGCGATCCTCCAGGAAGCGGCATCGCTTGGGGTTCCTGTGGAGGAGCATTGCCGCCGCCGGGTGGACCAGGTGCGCGCCGGCAAGACCGTCCCGTTCGAAGGAACGGCGGCCGGCCGGCCGAACCTGCTTCCCTGGACACCGGAAGGGTCGACGTTGTCCGGAAACGGAGCGGCCCGGATCGCCGGGGCGTTCCATGAACGGCTGGACCAGGAGGATCGATTCCGCTCCCGGAAGGAAGGGGTCCGGAGCGTCCTGGCCCGGGAACTGCGCCGCCTGGAGGGCCTTGCGCGGCGGGTCCAGGAAGATCTTCGGAAGTTCCGGGATCCGGAACGTTTCCGCCGGCAGGGGGAGGCGATCCTCGCCTCTCTCGACGAAGCCCGGCGGGTCGGCGGCTCGATTTTCGTGCCCGATCCGTACGATCCTGAGAGAGCGATCATGGAGATCCCGGACCGGCCGGGGGAGTCGCTCCCCGCTGTGGCCGACCGCGCGTTCGGGATGCACAGGCGTGCGCTGAGAGGCGAAGCCGCCGCCCGGAAACGACGAATCGAACTAGAAGGGAGGCTGGAGAGGCTGGATCGGCTCCTGGCCCGGTTGGAGACGGTGGAAAGCCTGGAGGAGATGGTCCCTTTCGAGGCCGATCTTCGAAATGAAGGGCTGGCGATCGGGTTGGCCCGGCCGGGCCGGAAGTCCCTGGCCGGAGCGCTCTCCGCACGGCCGCGGCTGGAAGGGGTCCGGGTCTATCCCCGGGAGCGGGACCGGGACCTGCTGATCGGGAAAGACGGAAAAAGCAACGCCCGGCTCACCTTCAAGCTGGCCGGTCCGGACGATTTCTGGCTCCATGCCCTTGGTCATAGAGGGGCTCATGTGATCATCCGGAACCCGGAACGGAAATCCAGGCTGCCTGAAGCGGTGCTAGCGGAGGCTGCCGCCGCCGCCGCTTGGTTCAGCGCCGCCCGGGAGCAGGACCAGGTGGACGTGCAATGGACCCGCAGGAAATACGTCCGCAAGGTGAGAAAAGGAGCGCCTGGAGCCGTCATTGTGAAGAAATCGGAGACCATCCGGGTTCGTCCGAAGGCACCGGCCTGATTTTCTGCCTCACTATCACCTGTTTGTGGAGAAACATACTCATTCTCGCCGGAAAGATTGAGGAAAATATGAAAAAGATTTCCGCTTTCCGTTGATTCATTCCGCCGGATAGCCTAGATTCACCGGGTGTTGAAAACCGTGATCAAGTATCTGGGCGGTTTGATCCTGGCGGCGCTGCTGCTCTGGTGGACGTTGAAGGGAATCGACGGCCGGCAACTGGCCCAATCGATTCGTGCGGCTTCCGTACCCGGGCTGATCCTGGCCGGGCTGCTGAATGTTTCCCACAACCTGTTCAGGGTTCTGCGCTGGCAGGCGCTGTTGAAGCCGGTCCGGGCCCGCATCCCGTTCCTGCCGATGTTCAGCGCGGTGATCCTGGGGTACATGACCACCTGGATCTTACCCGGACGTCTCGGGGAACTGGTGCGGCCGGCTCTTTTGACCGCCAGGGAGAAAGTTCCCCTGGGGCCGTGCATCGGTTCAGTGTTGGCCGATCGACTGATGGACATGGTGGCGATCATCCTCTGGTTCGCTATCGGGAGTTTTTCCGTCACTTTTACCGGAGAAGCCGGCGCCAGAACCGACGCTCTCCAATGGGTCGGCCTCGTCCTGATTTTCATGGTCGCTTCCCTTTTGACGATCCTGGGGTGGATCGCCGCCAACCGGAGCCGCGCCGAAGCCTTCCTCTCCCGCCGGGGCCGATGGGGTCGGAGGATCGGTCGCACCCTCGTGTCGTTTTCCAGAGGAACCGAAGGGTTCCGTTCGTTCCATCTGTTCGTCCGGATCCTGTTTCACAGCATGATGTGCTGGTTGGTGATCAGCCTGTCCACCTGGATCGGGCTGCGCGCCGCAGGCGTCGAAATTCCCCTCCCGGGAGTTTTTATGCTGCAACCGCTCCTGGCCCTCGGGTTCGCGGTGCCGGTGCCAGGCGGTGTGGGCGCCTTCCACACCGCCGCCAAGGAAGGGCTGATCCTGTTCTTTAAGACCGCCGAGACCCTGGCCACCGGCGCCGGGATCCTGCTGCACTTGGTATCGGTGATTCCTATTCTGGTCCTGGGGACCCTCCTGTTCTGGATCCAGAATTATACAATGGCCGATATCCGGGCCGGCATCGCCGAGGTGAAGAGCCTGGGGGCGGATCCGGAGGAGGTAAGCCGATGAATTGCCCGTTCTGTGGACACACCAAGGACCGGGTGGTCGATTCCCGGGAGAGCGGCTCCGGCGACGCCATCCGGCGGCGCAGGGAGTGCCTGGAATGCGGCAGGCGGTTCACGTCGTACGAGAGGATCGAGGAGATCCCTTACCTGGTGATCAAGAAGGACGGGAGGCGGGAGGCGTTCGACCGTCACAAGTTGATGAGCGGCCTGTCCATCTCCTGCGAGAAGCGCCCGGTCCCCGCCAAGGAACTCTCGAAGATCGTGGACGACGTGGAGCAGAGGGTGCACGACTCGCCGGACCGGGAGGTGGAGGCCGGCCGGATCGGCGAGTGGGTCATGGAGCGGCTCCGGGAACTGGACAAGGTCGCCTATGTTCGCTTCGCCTCGGTGTACCGGCAGTTCGAGGATGTGGAAGAGTTTATGTCCGAACTCCGGGGCTTGCTGGAAACCCGGAAGAGCGTCGACCCCAGGCAGAAGGAATAACACGGATCGGTTCGTGAAAGGGAAGGAGTCCGAGATGGCGAATACGGTGGGGCCGTTCCTGGAAGTGGCCCGTATCCAGAGTGAAATCAACCGGCTGTTCGAGAATCTCCTGGATCTCAACAATCCTGCCGCCGACAGCGGATGGAGTCCCAACGTCGACATCATCGAAACGCCGGACACGCTGGTGGTGAAAGTGGAACTGCCCGGCGTGGACGGGGCAAACCTGTCGATTTCGGTGAACAGCGGCGACCTGATGATCGAGGGGGAGAAGAAGGAACCGGAGGTCCGGCAAGGGGCCAAGGTTCTCCAGGTGGAACAGGCGTTCGGCCTGTTCCGTCGCGCGATCCACCTGGGCGTCCCGGTGAATACCCGTCAAGCCCAGGCGGTTCTGGCCGATGGATTATTGAAGATCCGTTTCCCCAAGGTGCCGAACCGGCGCGGGGAGGATGTCCGGATCGAGGTGGAGCAGGCATGAACGGAGAACCGATCGACCCCCAAGGCGACGAACAGGTCAGGATTCCCTCCGACCTTCCGGTGCTTCCGCTCCGGGACATGGTGGTTTATCCGTTCATCATCGCCCCGCTCTCGGTGGCCCGGGAGATCTCCATCCAGGCGGTGGACCAGGCCCTGGCCGACAACCGGATGATCCTTCTCACCGCCCAGCGGGACAAGGAGATAGAAGATCCTTCCCGTGACGAGCTGTACGACACCGGCACCGTGGCGGTGATCATGCGGATGCTCAAGCTCCCGGACGGGCGGATCCGGGTGCTGGTACAGGGGGTCTGCCGGGCCAGGATTTCCGAGTTCACCTCGATGGAGCCGTATCTCCACGCCAAGATCGAAAGGATCCAGGACCATCCCTACGACCCGGCTTCCATCGAGAAGGAAGCGCTGATGCGTTCGGTGAAACGGCTCCTGGAGCGATCGTCCAGCCTGGGGAAGAATCTTCCTTCGGAGGTCATGGTGATCGCCAACAACCTGGAGGATCCCGGCAGGTTGGCCGATCTGACCGCCTCGAACCTGGACCTGAAGGTGGAGGAATGCCAGGAGGTCCTGGAAACCCTGGATCCGGTCGCCCGGCTCAAGAGGGTGCACGACATGATCAAGCGGGAGATGGACCTGCTGAGCATGCAGCGGGAGATCGACTCCATGGCCCGGGATGAGATGGACCGGTCCCAGCGGGAGTACTACCTCCGGCACCAGATGAAAGCGATCATGTCCGAGTTGGGGGAGGGGAACGAGCTTCACGAGGAGATGGAGTCGTACCGCGCCCGGGCGCGGAAGGCGAAGATGCCCGAAGAGGCGACCGCCGAGTTGGAGAACCAGCTCAAGAAGCTGGAAAGGATGCATCCGGACGCCTCGGAAGCTTCCACCGTCCGGAACTACCTGGACTGGCTGGTAAGGATGCCCTGGGGGAACCGGACGCGGGACAACCTGGACCTGGTGAAAGCGGCGGCGATCCTGGACGAAGATCATCACGGCCTGGATCCGGTGAAGGAACGGATCCTGGAATACCTGGCGGTACGGAAGCTGAAGAAAAAGATCAAGGGGCCGATCCTTTGCTTCGTAGGCCCTCCCGGGGTGGGCAAGACCTCCCTGGGCCGGTCGATCGCCCGGGCCCTGGGACGGAAATTCATCCGGCTGGCCCTCGGCGGCGTGCGGGACGAGGCGGAGATCCGGGGCCACCGGCGGACCTACGTCGGGTCCATGCCGGGGAGGATTCTCCAGGGGATCCACCAGGCCGGCACCGGCAACCCTGTGTTCATGCTGGACGAGGTGGACAAGATCGGCTCCGATTTCCGGGGCGATCCCGCGGCAGCGCTCCTGGAGGTCCTGGATCCGGAGCAGAACTTCTCGTTCCGGGACAATTACCTGGGGATCCAGTACGATCTGTCCGACGTGATGTTCATCACCACGGCGAACCTCCTGGATCCGATCCAGCCCGCCTTTCGGGACCGGATGGAGATTATCCGGATCTCCGGGTACACCGAAGAGGAAAAGCTGGTGATCGCCAGGAAACACCTGGTCCCACGGCAGGTGGAGGAGAACGGACTCAAGGGCAACATGATCGAGTTCTCCGACAACACCCTGTCGGCGATGATCACCGGCTACACCCGGGAGGCCGGCCTCCGGGGCCTGGAAAGGGCGATCGCGAGGGTCTGCCGGAAAGTGGCCCGCCAGGTGGCTGAAGGGAAGAAATCCAGCGTCCGGGTGATCACATCCAGCCTGGAGAGCTACTTGGGGCCGGCGCCGATCGACAAGACCGACGTCCGGACCGAAGACCAGGTCGGGGTGGCCACCGGCCTGGCCTGGACCGAGGCCGGCGGCGACATCCTCCACATCGAGGTTACCACCATGGAGGGGAAGGGCGGACTCACCCTGACCGGGCAACTGGGGGACGTGATGAAGGAATCGGCCCAGGCGGCCCTGTCCTTCACCCGCTCCCACGCGGCGGAATTCGGGATCCCCAAGGGGTATTTCGATTCCATGGATATCCATATCCATGTGCCCGAAGGGGCGATTCCCAAGGACGGTCCCTCCGCAGGCATTACCATGGCCACGGCGATGATCTCCGCCTTCACCGGCAGAAAGGTGCGCAAGGAGGTGGCGATGACCGGGGAGATCACCCTCCGGGGGAACGTTCTGCCTGTTGGCGGAGTGAAGGAAAAGGTGCTGGCCGCCCGTCAATACGGAATCCGGAAACTGGTGATCCCCGCCGTCAACGGGAAACATCTGGACGAGATCCCCAAGTCGATCCGCCGGGAGCTGGAATTCGTGCTTGTCCGGGATATCCGGGATGTGCTGGAACACGCCCTGGAAAACGAGGCCGGAACGGTCGAACTTCGGACCGCCCGAAAGAACCGGCGGCCGCCGGTGGAGACTGCTCACTAACTGGATTACCCTGTGCGGGCGCAGCCGATGTGGAGCGATGCCCCGATGCGAGTGGTGATCCCGGCCTCGAGAAAAAGAACGACCTTCCTAGACGGGCCGGCCGGCCCGTCCGTACCTAATTATGCGAGCGGACGTCATGCTCAATGAAGCGGCGCTGATCCGGGCGATCCGGAAAGGAGACGTCGCCGCCTTCGAAACGCTGGTGAAGGCCAAACGGCGGATGGTTTTACGGACCGCAGGCCAGATCACCGGGAGCCTGGAAGACGCTCAGGACGTGGCCCAGGGGGTTCTCCTGACCCTCTGGCAATCGCTGGATCGATACGACGCCAGCCGCCGTTTCGATACCTGGCTGTACAGGGTGACCGTGAACGCAGCAATCGATCATCTCCGAAAGAAAGGGCCCCGGGGGGTTCTCCAGCCTCTCCCGGACGATCCTTCCGCGCCTGTCTTCCGTTCCGGCGCCGATGGCGCCGACAGAACGGTGGAACGGGCCGAAATCCAGAAGGTATTTTATCGGCTCGCCGCCGGCCTGGCTCCCCGGCAGCGCGCCGCGTTCGTTCTGAGGGAACTGCAGGGGCTTTCCACCGCCGATACCGCCGAAGTCCTCGAAGTGACCGAGTCCACCGTGCGGAATCACCTTCTCCAGGCCCGCAGGATTCTCCGGGCCGGGATCGAACGGGATTATCCGGGGCTGGTTCCACCCGGAGCGCCCTCCAAAGGAGAAGGGGGAGAGTCCTGATGACGATGGCGGAACATCCGGCGGCGCCGGGAAACTGGGACGAGACCGATTCCGGGACCCGCCGGTCCTGGCTGGAGCACATCGACGGCTGCGACGCCTGCAGAAACGCCTGGATCGCCCAGGATCCCGTCCGCTGGTTCGCGTTCCTTTCGGAACAGGCCCCCCCGGCCGGTCTCCGGCAAGGGGAAAATCTCGTCCGGGAGAACCGGTTTCTGGAAGATCTGACCGACATGGTTATCGACTAGATGCGAAGAGCGTCGTGTAGG
>CAZZIV010000069.1:0-13100 GCA_964654385.1 uncultured Acidobacteriota bacterium
TGAAGCCGCCCCCGGCTCGATTGAAGCCGCCGCCCGCCCGGTTGAAACCGCCCCATCCGGGCCTCTGGGACCGGGGGTTCCTCCTGGCGCCCCTGGCCGAGATCGCCCCGGCCCTTCGTAATCCGGACGGGGAGCGGACGATCGGGGAGGAACTGGAAAGATTGCCTGCCGGGGAGGTCCGCCTCTATAATCCTCACCCACGAAAGCAGGAGCGTGCCGGGAGATGAAATTCAAGTCGATTGCCGTGGAGGGCCCGATCGGTGTGGGGAAGACTTCCTTCGTGAAGCTTCTGGCCGGCAAGTTCGACGCCCACCAGGTCATGGAAAATATCGACAACCCGTTCCTGGCCGGGTTTTACCAGGATCGCCCGGGCTCGGCGTTCCAGGCCCAGCTCTTCTTCCTGCTCTCCAGGTACCGCCAGCTGCAGGAACTTTCCCAGCGGGACCTGTTCAGCCAGGTGACGCTGGCCGACTACATTTTTCCCAAGGACAAGATTTTCGCCTACCTGAACCTGGATGACAGCGAACTGATCATCTACGACAAGCTGTACGAGATGCTCGAGCCCCAGGTCCCCAAGCCGGACCTGGTCATTTTTCTGCAGGCGGAAACCCGCTGCCTGGTGGAGAGGATCCGGGGACGCCGGCGGAAATTCGAGGAAGCGATTTCCGAGCGCTATATCGATGAGGTCAATAAAGCCTATAACTATTACTTTTTTCGTTACACCCAGGCCCCCTTGCTGGTGATCGACACCACCCACATCGATTTTGTCCATCACGAATCTCACCTGGATGAACTGGTGGAGCAGATCCGGAAGATGGATCGGGGTGTACAGTACTACCAGCCGTTGGGCAAAGCGCTGTAACGGGCTAGTGCCAGTCCCTCGACCGGCTTCGCCGGCGGGGAGATGGAGGCGCCATGAAATTCGACGATACCGACCGATCCCGCATGACCGTCCCGGCCTTCCGAAAACGGAAGAAAAACGGGGAACCCCTGGTTGTGCTGACCGCTTATGATGCCGCCACCGCGACGGTGGCCGAATCGGCCGGAGTGGATTGTCTCCTGGTGGGAGATTCCCTGGGAATGGTGGTCCTGGGGTACGAAACCACGATGAAGGTCACCCTGGAAGACATGATTCATCATGCCGCCGCCGTGGGCCGGGTCCGGAAATCGGCCCTCCTCGTGGTGGACATGCCGTGGCTTTCGTTTCATATCAATGTGGAAGAATCGGTCCGGAACGCCGCCAGGTTGATCCAGGGAACCGGCGCCGACGGGGTCAAGCTGGAGGGCGGAGCCGTCCGCACCCCGGTCATCCGGGGGATCCTGGAAGCCGAGATCCCGGTGATGGGCCACCTGGGGCTGACGCCCCAGTCGGTTCTCAAGATGGGCGGCTACAAGGTGCAGGGGAAAAAGGCGGCGGCGGCGGACCGGTTGCTGGCGGACGCCGCCGCCCTCCAGGAAGCCGGCGTATTCAGCATCGTCCTGGAAGGGATCCCGGCGGCCTTGGCGGAGCGGATCACCCGAGAGGTGGACGTGCCGACCATCGGAATCGGCGCCGGAGCCGGATGCAGCGGCCAGGTCCTGGTGATCCACGACCTGCTCGGCATGCTGCCGGGGCCGGTTCCGCGGTTCGTGCGACAATACGCCCGGGCCCACCAGGAGCAGTCCGAAGCGGTCCGGCGCTGGGCCGAGGACGTGCGGAACCGCCGTTTTCCTTCGGAACGGGAGTGTTATTGAACCATGGAGATCATTCGAAAAGTCCGCTCCATGCGCGAGATTTCCGAGCAGCTCCGGAGCGCCCGGCGGTCGATCGGGTTCGTGCCGACCATGGGCGCCCTTCACGACGGACACCTGGCCCTGGTCCGGCGGATGAAACAGCTGTCGGACGTGGTGGTGGTTTCGATCTTCGTCAACCCGACCCAGTTCGGCCCCGGTGAGGATTTCAACCGCTATCCCAGGGATCTGACCCGGGACGCCGACCTGTTGATCGCCGAGGGGGTCGATTACCTTTTCAGCCCCGGCGCCGACGAGATGTATCCCCCTGGGCCAATGACCTACGTGGAGGTGGAGGATCTTTCGGTCCGCCTGGAGGGAGCCAGCCGGCCGGGCCATTTCCGGGGAGTCACCACCGTGGTCATGAAACTTCTGCAGGTGGTCCGTCCGGCGGTGGCCGCCTTCGGCAGGAAGGACGCCCAGCAGACGGTGATCGTCCGGCGGATGGTCGATTCCCTGTTCCTGGAAACGGAGATCCTGGAACTGCCGATAGTCCGGGACGAGGACGATGTCGCTCTGTCCAGCCGGAATGTCCTCCTCTCCGCCGATGAACGCCGAGCGGCCCGGGCGATCCCCAAGGGGTTGGCCGCCGCGCAGGCCGCGGTGGAAGAAGGGGAGCGGGATCCGGAGGATGTGGTGGCCATCGCCCGCCGGATGATCGAGTCCGAGGACCGGCTTCGGATCGACTACCTGGAACTGGTGGATGGGGAGCTTCTCCGGCCGGTCCCCGCCATGGAAGGCCGGATGCTGCTTGTCACCGCTGTATTCGCAGGGGAAGTCCGCCTGTTGGATAACGTGGAGCTAATCGTACAAACCATTGAAAATGAATAGCTTAAGATGAATGGGTCGAGACGGGGGACAGCCGGCCTCCTTGCCCGGAGCGGTCCCCCCCGTTAGACTGCCCACCGTCCTCGGCGTCGAGCCGGCGGCCGGCGACCGGGGACGAGGAGAGAGAAACCATGACGAGAGAAATGCTGCGAGCCAAGATCCACCGGATTACGGTCACGGAGTGCAACGTGGAGTATGAAGGGTCGCTGACCCTGGACGCGGGCCTCATGGAAGCCTGCGACATGATCCCGTACGAGCGGATCGACGTCTTCGACGTGGAGAACGGGTCCCGGTTCAGCACCTACCTGATCGAGGGGCCCAGGGGGAGCGGCGCCTGCTGTGTCAACGGGGCGGCCGCCCGCCTGGTGGAGCAGGGAGACAAGCTGATCGTCGTCGCCTACTGCGGCGTGGACGAAGCCGATCTTTCGAATCACAAGCCGAAAGTGGTCCTGGTCCATGACGACAATTCCCTGAAGGCGTTGAAGGATTTCGAGAGCGCCGGCGTGGCGGTCGGAGACTGATCCTTTCGATCGGACCGGGTCAATCCGGGCGCGCGATCTCTGTCAGGGAAGCGTATATTTTTTCCGTCTCCCGGCGGGTCTCCTCCAGGCTCACGGAGGTGTCGATCACGTAGTCGGCGGCCTCCAACTTGCGTTTCAACGGCATCTGGGAGCCGATGCGCGCCATGGCGGCGTCGGCGGTCAGACCGCCTCGCTCCATGAGGCGCCGGAGCTGGAACTCCCGGGGGCAGCTCACGACGATCAGCCGGTCGTATTCCTTGTAGGCGCCGGTCTCCACCAGGAGGGCGGCCTCGAAGATCGCCGCCGGCGCGGCGCCGCCCGATTCCAGGTACGCCTCCAGCCGGCGGGCCGCCTCTTCCCTCACCCTCGGGTGAACCAGCCGGTTCAACACCGCCCGGGCGTCCGGATCCTGGAACACCAGTTCCCCCAGGAGGGGCCGCCGGATCCGGCCGTCGGCGTCCAGGATCTTCCGGCCGAACGTGTTCACCACGTCGTCGTAGGCGGTGCCTCCCGGTTCCATGACCTTGTGGGCGACGGCGTCTCCGTCCAGGACGAACGCTCCCAGGTCGGCGAAAAAGCGACCCACCGTCGATTTTCCGGCGGCGATCCCGCCGGTGAGCCCGGCCCGGATCAAGACCGGCGTCTCGGGATCACCGGGCGGTTCTCCAGGCCGAATCCAGCGTGTTCTTCAGAAGCATGGCGATGGTCAGCGGTCCTACCCCTCCCGGCACCGGCGAGAGCCGGCCGGCCTTTGCCGCCCCGTCGAGAGGATGCACATCCCCGACCAGGGTTCCGCCTTTCTCCCGGACCGTTTTCAGCCTGCGAGGGTTGTCGCCGAAAAACCTGCGGCAGGTTTCTTCGTCGGTGACACGGTGGATGCCCACATCGACCACCGTCGCCCCCGGCTTGATGAAGTCGGCGGTGATCAGGCCCGGTTTCCCTACGGCGGCCACGAGAATGTCGGCGCCGGCGCAGACGGCGGCCAGGTCCTGGGTGCGGGAATGACAAACGGTGACGGTGCAGTGTTCCCGCAACAGGAGTAACGCCATCGGTTTGCCGACGATATTGGAGCGGCCGACCACCACGGCGTGTTTTCCCTGCATCTCGATCCCGCTTCGCAGGAGCAGTTCCAGGATGCCGGCCGGGGTACAGGGGACGAACCCTGGAAGGCCGATCAACAGCCTTCCGGCGTTGACCGGGTGGAAACCGTCCACGTCTTTGTTCGGGTCGATCCGCCGGATCACCTGCTGCTCATCCACTCCTTCAGGGAGCGGGAGCTGCACCAGGACGCCGTGGACCGAGGAATCGGCGTTCAGCCGGTCGATGGTCTCCAGGATCTCGTCCTGGCCGGTTTCGGCCGGAAGGCGGAGTACCTCGGATTTCATCCCCGCGGATCGGGCCGCCTTTTCCTTGTTTCGGACGTAGACCCGGGAGGCCGGATCTTCTCCGACCAGGATCACCGTGAGGCCGGGGCGAATCCCGTGCTGACGGGTCCATTCCTCGCATCCCCGGGCGACCTCCTCGCGGATATCCCGGGCGCAGGCCTTTCCGTCCAGCTTTTTCGCGATTCCTGTTTCCTGTGCTCCGGTCACGGCGCCCCTTCCCTGCGCTGTTTCTCCAGCTTCTTCATTCTCTTCTTGAGTACCTTCTCCGTTGTGTAGGAGGCGCGATACTTATAGGTGTTTCCCCGTGAATCGACCACTTCCAGGTCGATTCGGAATTCTCGCGGGCGGTTTCTCAGGGCGGTGAACGCCAGCAGGCCGGATGTTTTTACCCCCGGCGGGAGTTGCCGTTCCCCGTTCAGGAGCGCCTGCCCGGCCACGTTGAATTCCTTGGGCATTTCCCGTTCATGGACCGAATACCCGGTCTGGATCCTTGCGAGGTCGACCGGCAGCTTCATTTCCGACGGCTTTGCCAGCAGCCAGGATTTCTGAGGTTCGAACACGATCGGGGAGTCGGACCGGTTGAGGATCTCCAGCTTGAAGACGATGAAGCGGACCGTACCGTCCGGCTTCGGGCCGAACGGGTCGATCCGGGATCCGGTCCGTTCCTGGATGTAGGCCGCCCGCCCCCGGTCGGTGAGAGGGCTCATCCGGATCAGGGCCGGCCCGGTCCGGAACACCCAGACGCCGTCTTCGTGAAGTTCGCCGTTGGAGGAGGTGGGGTCGGGGAGGAAGCCGGGAAGAGGAGTGGGGGAGCGAGAGACGGCCGGTATCCGAGCGCCCGGAGCAGCCTGCGGCCGGCTCGGGATCAAGAATGCCGAAGCAACCGCCGACAGGATGGCGAAAATAAAAATACGCCGTTTCATGGCGTAACGATAGCATATAGGCAGCCCTCCCGTGGATCTCCGTCCCTTATGGAAACGGCAGGTAAGTTGTCTCGATTTTCGAACAATCGGCCGCCGACATCGCCATGGATTTCTTGGGCTGTTATGATGGCCGGTGTTCAGCCTGGATCGATGCCTGTCTGCGCTTGTGTAAGGTTTCTCCGACCGGCCGCGAGCCTGGAACCGGCCGGCCGCGGTCCGGCAAAGGGAGCAGCAGATCCCGCATGACCGTAGCACGTAGACATCTCTTCTGGAGAGTTCTCCACCACTTGATCCACCCTGGAACTCTGCCGGCGCTGTTCCGTTACAGGTTGCGGGACGGGAACGAGTACCTCTATTTCGACTTTGCCGATGTCTTCCCTTCTTTCGCTGGAGTCGCGGCCCGCTGCTCCCGGCAGAGGCTCGACCTCGCCAGGCCCTTATTTCTGGCCACACTTCGTCGGAGCGGGAGCACGCTGTTCTATCGAATCATGCATTCGCAGAAAAACCTGTTTCTCTTCAATGAGCGTTTCCCGGGAGATCGCCTCCGCGGACGGGGGCTGCCGAGCGATGCCAACATCTGGTCGGTGGCCGAAGAGGGCGAATTCCGGGAGACAGTACTCAGGTATATCGGTCCGCATATTCGCCGCCGTTACCGGCGTTGGGGGGTGAAGCTCTCCATGGATCTGGCTCATCCCCTCCCGGGATCGATGACGCAGGAAGGGCTGAGAATGCTTTTCAAAGTGTTTTCCGCCGCCAGGGTCGTGGGCCTGGTGAGAGATCCGCGGGACTTCGTGCTTTCCGCCCTTTCGAGGGCGGGAAAGGATGCCCGATGGTGGATCGACGAGTACAGGGCCATGATGGAGTTGTTCGAAGAGGTTTCCGGCTCTTACCCGGAGAGATTCCTATGGGTTCGATATCAACAGATGTTGAATGAGCCGGAAGCAACGATCAGAAAATGTTGCGCGTTCGCCGGGCTTGAATTCGATGAACGGATGTTGTGGCCTTCCTCCTGGTCCGTGAAGGGGCCGAAAGCCTATGCCAGCGACCGGATCGTTCCCCAGGCGGAGAAATGGCGCAAGGCGGAGGGAGCGGACTTGCAGGTTGTGCGGGCGGTCGAAGACGCCTGCTTCCCGGCCGCCGAGCGTTTCGGATATTCCCGCTCCTCATGAATTTCAAGAACTGGACAGACCGGCTGGTTCCGCACGGGGGGAATATCCTCTCGGCGGTCCTGGGCCAGGGTTTGGCGATCGTCGGTATCGCCGTCGGATCCAGAATACTGACGGAACAAGCTTCCCCGGCAACGTTCGGCAAGGCGAAGCTTCTGATCGGCCTGGTTACTCTCGTCATCGGGGTACTGGTCCGGCCGTTCTCCCAGTTCGCCATGCGACAGTATCACGATGAAGAGCGGAGCAATTCAGGAAACCGGTTTCACCTGTTCGCGCGGCGCAGTCAGCGTATCCTGCTGTTGATCTCAGGCTCATTGCTGGGAGCGGGAATCTTCCTGTATCAAACCTGGGACGGAGCGTCCTCCTGGGTGATCCCTTTCGCCGTGTTCGGGATGCTGCTTCTGCAGGGAATGGTCGAAATCGAAAGAAGCATGATGGTGACCCGGAACAGGCAGGCGGCGGTGAGTGTTCTGCAGGTCGGACAGCAATGGGGGCTGCCGATGCTGACCGCCATGATTCTGTTCCTCACGTCCGATTCGGTGGAGGTGTTCCTTTCGGCCCAGGTCGTGGTTTGGGGTTTGTTGTTGCTTGTCGCCTATTCTTTGAGCGGGCCGGTGAAGAAGAAGGCGGCTCTCGAATGTCGAGAATCCGGCGCGAAAGAACGTTTGGCTCGGTCGTGGATTCGCCAGGCCCGCGCTTTTGTCGTCCCGATGCTCGGCTTGGGCCTGTTCCAGTGGATCGTGAGTATCGGTGACCGCTATATCATGGCCGGGTATGTGGATATGGCAGAAGTCGGCAAATATTCTGCCGTGTACGGCCTGATCTCAGCGCCGTTCCTGGCGTTCATCGCCTTGCTGGCCCGGCTGGCTCAGCCGTTTTTCTATCGTGCCGCCGCGGCCGGCAATGAGCGCCGCAGCGGCCGGCTCAAATGGGGCATGTTGGGGTTCGCGTCGATCGTATCCTTGATCGCCACGGCGTCGGCATGGTTGTTCGGCGATTTCGCGGGAAAGATTCTGTTGGCGGAGGAATACCGGCAGGGAATCCGCCCCTTGATGGTATGGCTCGCCGCCGGGTATGGTTTGTTGGCGATCTCCACCTCGTTCGAGACGGAGGCTTTTGCCAGGAAAAAGACCTTGATCCTCACTATGGCGTACGGTGTTGCCGCCGCCGTGAATATCGTCTTCAACTTGAGCCTGATTCCGAAGGTGGGAATCCTCGGAGCGGCCCAGGCGACCTGCGTTACCTTCGCCGTGTATCTTCTGATCCTGGCCGGGTTTGATCTTCGACGAAAACCGGATCCTGCCGTGGATCGGAGCGTGTGATCTCTGCCGCTACCCTGTCGGCCCATTTCCGCCATGCCGCTTCCACCGGTGCGGTGAACGATTCGCCGAAAGTGAACGGATCCGCAGCCACCATTCCGTGGATCGAAACCGTCTCCGGCATCGGGAGGCCGAACTTCTCTCCGAGTCGCAGCATCTCACGGAAAGGAAGAGTGTGGAAAGAGCGGAACCCGAATCCCGGCGGCAGATCGTCGGGGCCGCAGCGGAGGGTCGAACCAGGAGGTAGCTGTTCTCTCCCAGCCGCCGGCAGGATCCGCCTTCGTTTTGCTGCCGCTGAACCGGTTTGCTTTCCTGCGGGCATCGCTTTGGCCCAACCTGCGCGAAAGGCGTGAGCGCTCTTGCACGTTAAGTATATGGGATTTCAGGAGAGTGAAATCCTCCCATTTCTACTGTATTTCCTCTCTTGACACCCGGCGATTTCATGAACTCCGCGGAGCCCGGGGCCGGTGGGGCGCGGTCGGGTAGGCTAGACTACACGGCGCCCGAGAGGCCTGGCCGGAGCCTGGGAAGACCACGGTCGCGGTACCAGGAAGTTTCGTTGTAAATTCGATATTTTCCGCCGCAAGGGGAGGGAGATGGCCGCGAAGGAAATCATTGTCCGCGGAGCTTCGGAGCACAACCTGAAGAGGATCGACCTGGCTCTTCCGAGGAACAGGTTGATCGTGATTACCGGTGTGTCCGGTTCGGGGAAATCTTCGCTGGCGTTCGACACCCTGTACGCCGAAGGACAGCGCAGGTACGTGGAGTCCCTTTCCGCCTACGCCCGGCAGTTCCTGGAGCAGATGGAAAAGCCGAACGTGGAGTCGATTGAAGGGCTGTCTCCCGCCATCTCCATCGAGCAGAAAACCACTTCCCGCAATCCCCGCTCCACCGTCGGCACGGTGACCGAGATTTACGATTATCTCCGTTTGCTGTTCGCGAGGGTCGGCTCGCCCCATTGCCACCAGTGCGGCAAACCGATCCGCTCCCAGTCGGTGCAACAGATCGTGGACGCGGTGCTGGATCTTCCGACCCGGACGAAGATCCAGGTCCTGGCCCCGATCGTGCGGGGCAGGAAAGGTACGTACAGGAAAGAGTTCCGGGAAGCGGCCCGGCAGGGGTTCGTCCGGGCGCGGGTGGACGGGAAAATCCAGGACCTGTCCGACCCGATCGACCTGGATAAAAAACGAAAACATACGATCGAAATCGTGGTCGATCGGCTGGTGATCCGTCCCGGCCTCCGGGGGCGCCTCACCGATTCGGTGGAGACCGCGCTGGAGGCGGCCTCGGGGCTGGTGGTAGTGGATGTCGCCGGGAAAGAGGACCTGCTGTTCTCCCGGCACCTGGCCTGTATCGAGTGCGGGGTTTCGGTGCCGGAGATGGAACCGAGGCTCTTCTCGTTCAATTCGCCTTTCGGCGCCTGTACCGAGTGCGACGGCCTGGGCGTGAGCAAGTCGTTCGCCCGGGATCGGATCCTCCTGGACCCGAACGTATCCCTGCGGGACGGCGCCCTGGCCTGGGGAGCGGACAACTGGTCCCGGGTGCTGGAACACAGTCTCTTTCGCGTCTACAAAGTCGACCCGGAAACGGTTTATAGGAAACTGCCGAAGAAGTTCGTGCGGATCCTCTGGGAAGGGGCGGGGGAGAAGGAGTTCGATTTCCGCTGGCAGGGAAGGAAATCGGCCTACCACTGGAAGGGAAAGTGGGAGGGAGTCATTCCGAACCTGGAACGCCGGTACAGATCGACCGAATCGCTCTCCAAGCGGGAGGCGCTGGAAAAGCTGATGGCGGTCCGTCCGTGCGCCGCCTGCGGCGGAGCCCGGTTGAAGCCGTCCGCGCTGGCGGTCAGGCTCGGCGGAAAGAACATCGCAGAACACACTTCCCTTTCGGTGGAAGCGGCGGCGAAGCTGTACAGGGGGCTGAAGTTCGGGCGGCAGGAAAAGGCGATCGCCGGGCCGATCCTGAAGGAGATCCTGGAGAGGCTCGGCTTCCTGGAGAACGTCGGCCTGGGGTATCTGAGCCTGGACCGTTCCGCCGCCACCCTTTCCGGCGGCGAGGGGCAACGGATCCGGTTGGCGACCCAGATCGGCTCCCGGCTGACCGGGGTGCTGTATATTCTGGACGAACCTTCCATCGGGCTTCACCAGCGGGACAACCGCCGCCTCCTGGATACCCTGACGGCGATGCGGGACCTGGGGAACACGGTGATCGTCGTGGAACACGACGAAGAAACGATCCGCACCGCCGATTTCGTGGTCGACCTGGGGCCGGGCGCCGGGGAACTGGGCGGCGAAGTGGTCTGCGCGGGCACGCCGAAGAAGATCACGGCGTGCAGGAAATCGTTGACCGGCGCGTTCCTGGCCGGCCGGGAGACCATCGATACTCCGGAACGGCGCAGGAAAGGGAACGGGAAGGCGATCGAAGTGATCGGGGCGGCGGAGAACAACCTGAAAAACCTGGATGTATCCTTTCCTCTGGGGCTTTTTACCTGTGTCACCGGGGTCTCCGGCTCGGGAAAGAGCACCCTGGTCAACCAGATCCTCCATCGGGGACTCTCCAGGGCCCTTCACGGAGCGGAAGCGCTTCCCGGGAAGCACCGGGAAATCCGTGGTGTGGAGCAGATCGACAAGGTGATCGACATCGATCAGTCGCCGATCGGCCGCACCCCCCGTTCCAACCCGGCCACCTATGTCGGCCTTTTTACCCCGATCCGGGAACTGTTTTCCCGGGTTCCCGAGTCCAGGGCCCGGGGTTACAAACCGGGGCGGTTCTCGTTCAACGTCCGGGGCGGCCGATGCGAGGCGTGCGAAGGGGCCGGCGTCCTGAAGATCGAGATGCATTTCCTCCCGGACGTCTACGTCACCTGCGACACCTGCGACGGGAAACGGTACAACCGTGAAACCCTGGAGATTCTCTATAAGGGGAAGAACATCGCCGAAGTTCTGGAGATGACGATCCACCAGGGGCTGGATTTCTTCGAGGCGATCCCCAAGATCAGGGTGAAACTGCAAACCCTCCAGGACGTGGGCCTCGGCTATCTTCGCCTGGGCCAGCCGGCCACCACCCTTTCCGGCGGCGAGGCCCAGCGGATCAAGCTGTCCAGGGAACTGTCCCGGCGGGCCACCGGCAGCACTTTCTACCTGCTGGACGAACCGACCACCGGCCTGCACTTCGATGATATCCGGAAACTGCTGGCGGTTCTGAAGCGGCTGGTGGACAGCGGAAACACCCTGGTCGTGATCGAGCACAACCTGGACGTGATCAAGACCGCGGACTGGATCATCGACCTGGGGCCGGAGGGCGGCGACAAGGGCGGCGAACTGATCGCCCTGGGCAGTCCCGAGGAGGTGGCCGGGGTCTCCAGGTCCCGTACCGGCCGGTTCTTGAAGCCGGTTCTGGCTTCCGGTTGAAGTCAGGGCTTCGCCTAAGGCCTCGCGTGGATGAAACAAATCCACGGATTGGGTCTATTGATTCGATCCAACTTGCGTAGGCTTTTCTTGCCGAGGCTCCTGTCCGGTGGGTAGAATACATGGTTCCATCGCTTTGTTGACCACCCTCGCCCCGGGCCTGCCGGGAAGTGGGAGCTTCGGCTGAAGGAGAGCACCCATGTCCAACCTGAAAGAGACTTTGGCCCGCAAGATCGAAGAACACCGTCCTCGCACCAGGAGACTTCAGAAAGAATACGGAGAAACGAAGCTCTGTGACGTTACCATCGCCCAGGCGATCGGAGGCGCCCGGGGCGTCCGCTGCCTGGTGACCGACATCTCCTACCTGGACCCGATGGAGGGGATCCGTTTCCGAGGCAAGACGATCCCCGAAACCTTCGAAGCCCTGCCGAAATGGCCCGGAAGCGAGTATCCGAGTGTGGAGGCGTTCTGGTGGTTCATGTTGACCGGCGAGGTGCCCACGGCGGACCAGGCCGACCAGGTCGTGAAAGATTTCAAGAGCCGCCGCGAGGTACCCTCGTACGTGTTCGACGTGGTGCGGGCGTTGCCGCGGGACTCCCACCCGATGGCGATGTTCTCCGCCGCGATCCTTTCCATGCAGCGCGAATCCAAGTTCGTCGAGAGATACCATGCCGGAATGAACAAGTCGGAGTACTGGGACCCGATGTACGAGGACGCCTGCGATCTGCTGGCGAAGTTGCCCACCATCGGCGCCTACATCTACCGCTTGAAATTCAAGGACAAAAAGATCATCCCGAGCGACCCCGATCTCGACTTCGGCGGTGATTTCGCCCATATGATGGGCATCGACAAGCCGTACGACGATGTCGCCAGGATGTATTTCATCCTCCATTCGGACCACGAATCCGGAAACGTCTCGGCCCACACTATCCACCTGGTGGCCTCGGCGCTCTCCGACGCCTACTACGCCCTCTCCGCCGGGATCAACGGCCTGGCCGGGCCGCTGCACGGGCTGGCCAACGAGAACGTCCTGCGCTGGACCCAGAATTTCATCGAAAAACTAGGCGGCAAGGAACCGACCAAGGAAGTGATCCGGGAAGCGCTCTGGGACACCCTGAACAGCGGCCAGGTCATTCCCGGATACGGCCACGCGGTTCTCCGGAAAACCGACCCTCGGTATACCTCCCAGATGGAGTTCTGCAAGAAGAACCTGCCGGACTACCCGCTCTTCAAGGTCATCAACAGGATCTACCAGGTCGCTCCTGACGTTCTCATGGAGCACGGGAAGGCGAAAAATCCCTGGCCGAATGTGGACGCCCAGTCCGGGGTCATCCAGTGGTACTACGGGGTCCGGGAGTATCCTTTCTATACCGTTCTGTTCGGGATCGGAAGGGCGATTGGAACCCTGGCGAACATTACGTGGGACCGGGCTCTCGGCTATCCGATCGAAAGGCCGAAGTCGCTCACGACCGCCATGCTCGAGGAGGCCGCCGGCATCCGGTAGTTTTACCGGGTGGCTCCGGATTCCTTGCTCCACCCTTGAAAGGGCCGCGGGAACGTGACCCGGCCGCGGCGTTTGCCCGCATCCGCCGCGCCGGGAAGGTGTGCTGTTCCTGGAAGAAGGGTTTTGCAGGCTGGGCGGCTCTCAAAGGAGTCAGAGGCGGGCTCGAGAAAAAAGCCCCCGCACGATCGGATCGCGCCGGGGCTTCTCGCGACTGCGGGGGGACGCCTGCTCCAATCGGTCAAGAGCGCCGGGGCCCTCCAGAGGGCGGGCGCTGCCC
>CAZZIV010000070.1:0-13063 GCA_964654385.1 uncultured Acidobacteriota bacterium
AGGAGGCCGTTGCCACGCCCGGGCGGTTCCTCCCGGCTCCAGCGGCGGATCAGGGCCAGTTCCCTTTCCCGCCGCTCCCCCACCGACCTTGCACACAAATCGTCGAAGTAATGCAGGTTGTACAGCCAGAGTTTCTCCCGGGCGGGATCGTTCCAGTCGTTCGGGCCGGCCACCCTCCCTTCCTGGTTCAGGAACCGGAAGCGGTCCTCCCCTACCAGGGAGACCGGCCGGGCCGCGGAACGGACCCAGCCGCCGCCGGTCGATCGACGGGGAGGCGGTGGAGAAAGGTCGGGAGCAGGACGGCGAAACCGGCGCAGGACCCGAGAGTAGATCTGAACCGGCTTCAGACGCCGGACGGAGTGAAAGTACAGCAGCGGACGGGAGATCAACGGCCGCCTGCCGCCAGGTGTTTCGCGATCTCCACGGTCACCCGGGATACTTCCATGGTTTCCTCGTACGGGATCGGCGGAGGACCCCCTTCCCGGACCGCTTCCAGGAACGCCCCCACGGCGGCCACCTGCCCTTTGTCCTGCCCGCCCGATTTCATTTTCCGGAAGCCGGGCCATCCGAATCCGCGCATCCGCCGGAAGTTGTCCAGTTGAAGGATCCCGCCGTCGCAGAACACCTCCACCCGTTCCTTGGGAAACGATTTGTCTCCATTGGCCAGGTAGTGAACCGTCCCGAAGGAGCCGTCTTCGAAGGTGAGAGTGATCGACGCCTTGTCGTCCAGCACCTTTTCCCCGCCGCCGCCCATGGCGCAGGCCTGCCAGGAGACGATCTTCGATCCGGCCAGGAACCGGGCCAGGTCGATGAAGTGACAGGCTTCTCCCAGGATCCGTCCCCCTCCAACGTCCCGATCCTGGGTCCAGTGATCCGCCGGGATCGCCCCGGCGTTCACGGTCAGGATCAGGCTTCGTGGCGCGGCCTTCCCCGCGAGGAGGGATTTCATCTTCATGACCAGCGGGGCGAAGCGCCGGTTGAAGCCGACCATCAGCACCGGCCGGCGATCCTGGTCGAACCCTTGCCGGTACGCCTGGTCGATCCGGTCCAGGTCCTCGAGGGTCAGGGCCAACGGCTTCTCGACGAAAACATGCTTCCCGGAGGAGAGAGCGGAGACCACCTGCCGGGCATGGAGATCGTGCCGCGTTACGATCACCGCCGTATTTACTTCTCCATCGTTCCAGACTTCGTCCTCGTCGGTCACCGCCCGAACGAACCCGGCCTTCTTCCCATGGTGTACTCCGCTGACTCCGGAGCCGGAGACGAGGGTCCGAAGGGAGGCGCCGTTCCGGCGGAACGCTGGGATCAGAACCCGGGAGCCGTAGTTGCCGGCGCCCAGGAACGCCACCTGCGGCGTCGATCCAGGCCGGGAGGAGGCCGGATCCGCCCTCAGTTCCACCGTGCCCCGGCGCAATTCCTTCCGCTGCCCTTCCGAGCGCTCCGGGTATTCCAGGAGAATCCCCAGGGCGGAAGGGTCGCCCAGGAGGGCGTAAGCCTCGGTGGCCCGCTCGATCGGGAAGCGATGGGTCACCAGCGACTTCACCTCCAGGCCGCCGGAGGCCATCAGGTCCAGGACCGCCTCGAAGTTTCGCTGCTCGGTCCAACGGACGAAGCCGATCGGGTAATCCCGGCCTTTTTCCTCGTACTCCAGGTCGTACCGGCCCGGCCCGTAGGACGCGGATACCTGGAACGAGATCTCCTTCTTATAGAAGTCGTCCCGGGACAGGTTCAGGCCGACCACGCCGACCAGGACCACCCGGCCCCGCTTTCGGCACATGGCCGCCGCCTGGTGCATCGGTTCATCGCTCCGGGTAGAGGCTGTGATCAGGACGCCGTCCACTCCCCTTCCCCTGGAGAACCGCGCCGCTGCCGCCACCGGGTCTTCTCCGGCGGAGAGATCCACCGCCTCCGCCCCGGCCAGCCGGGCACGCTCGCATTTTCCCGGGTCCAGGTCCACCCCCAGCACCCGGCAGCCGTTGGCCAGGAGCATCCGAACGCAGAGTTGCCCCACCAGCCCCAGCCCGGTTACCACGAAGCATTCACCCAGGGTCGGTTTCAAGAGGCGGATCCCCTGGAGACCGATCGCCCCCAGGACGGTGAACACCGCTGTATCCACGTCGACCCCTTCCGGCACCCGGGCGGCCAGGTTTTTCGGCACCCGGACCACTTCCGCGTGAAAGCCGTTGGAGACCACCAGGTCCCCCGGGTGAAACGCTTCCACGGCGCTCTCCAGGACCCGGCCCACGTTGCAATACCCCATGGCCAGAGGCTGATCCAGCCTGCTCCGAACCGCCTCCAGGGTCGGCGCCAGGCCGTCGGTGCGAATCTTATCCAGCACCTGCCGGACCTTGTCCGGCTGCTGTCGAGCCTTGGAGATCCATCCGGCGCGGCCGAAATCGACCATCATTCGCTCGGTGCCGGCGGAGACCAGCGTGCGGGAACTGGCCACCAGCAGGTGCCCCGGCCGGTTGCCCGGACAGGGAACCTCCACCAGGGACGTTTCGCCGTTGGACAGGTTCTGGAGGATCTGTTTCATCGGTTGAGTTCTTCCTCGAGTCCGTCGGAATCATCCGCTCCGCCCGGTTCACCGGAGGGCGATCATATCACCGGGAGAGCCGACGGAAGAGCGGCGGGACCGGACATGCCGAAGCCGCCGCGCCCCACAGGCCTGCCGGCGCGAACCTCCCGGCCCGAAAACCGGGTAGGGAGACCCATGCGGGAATATGTCGGGATGATCGTCGTTTTTCAACCTTTCCGACACATTTGGTATCCTTCTCCCATGAGTTCCCGGAATCCCAGCGACGATGCTCCTTCCGAGCGGGATCTCCTGATCGACTCCCGGGACCTGGAGGATCAACTTCTTTCGGAGAAGAGTTCCTCCCTCTGGCTGGGGGTGTATTCCCGCCGTCACGTGCTGAGGGCGTTCCGTTTCTACGGCATCCTTCCCCACCTGGAGAGCCTGGGATTCGAAAAGGTGGACCTGGCCCTGGAGCAGTTGGCGCCCTACCGGCAGGCCTTGCGGCTTTTCGACGGGGAGGACCGGCCGGAGAACCTGCTGATGGAACTCCGTGCGTTCGAAGAAACGCTCCGGCCGGTGAAGAGGCTGGACGACCGGTTCGGTCCGGTGATGCCCCAGGTCATGACCATCGACTGGCTGACCATGCAGAACCCCCTGGCCGAGTTCACCGCCGATCGCCCTCCGTTTCCAGGCCAGGAGCACCCGGGGCTGGGGATGGCCCGGCCGGTGACCCGGATGCTGATCGCCCTGGCCCGGGGCCGGCGGCTGGAGGCGATCGTCAATCACCCGAACTATTACCACAACGCCTGGCTCTACCGGGACGGCTTCCGGTTCTACGACCCGGAGAACCAGGCCCGTGTGAAGGCGCTTCACCGGGACCTGCGAGGACTCACCGCCGCCGAGATGGCGTGGGCGATCGAGTTGGAATGCGTCCGGTCTGCAGAGACCGGGCAACGGTTCCAATGGCGTTCCGGCTTGCAGCTCCTGCCCCTTTCCGACCGGGTCCGGGCCTACGTGGAGAGCCGGGAGCACCGGGAACAGACCGAGCGGTATTTGGGGAAAAAACGGTATGAACTGGACCAGGACCGATTCCGGCGCCTTTATCCGGATCGGCTTGCCCGGTTTCGTGGGAGAATCAGGCTCCCGGGGGCGGAAGAAAACCGTCGTGGCGCCGCGGGGCGGAAAGGAGTGGCGATGAGTGACCGTTCGATTTACAGGATGTTCAAGGCGGTTTGCGAAGCGAACCCCGATGCGCCCGCGTATCGACTCAAGAAAGGCGGGGAATGGCGGACCGTCACCTGGAAGGAACAGCTTGAGGCCTGCCGGAAAGTATCGAAGAGCCTGATCGCCCTGGGGCTGAACCGGGGAGACCGGGTCTGCGTCCTGAGCAATACCCGCCTGGAGTGGACCCATGCCGATTTTGGAGCGAACGCCTGCGGGTTCGTCACCGTCGGCATCTACCCCTCGAACCTGGGGGAAGATTGCGCCTACATCATCGACCATTGCGGCGCCCGGGCGATCTTCGTCGAGAACGTCGAACAGCTGGAAAAACTGATGTCGGTCCGGGACCGGACCACCGGCCTGGATCATTACATCCTGTTCGACGGCCGGTCGGACCCGTCCCGGAATGTGATGGGCTGGGAGGATTTCCTCTCGAAAGGAGACGCCGTTTCCGACGAACGGTTCGAAGCGGCCGCCTCGGCGGTGGCCCCGGACGACCTGGCGGCGCTGGTCTACACCTCCGGCACCACCGGCGTGCCCAAAGGGGTGATGCTCACCCACGACAACCTGCTGTTCACCGCAGATTCGGTGACCGGAGCCTTGCCGTTCAAGGAAAGTTACGAAACCCTGCTCTTCCTGCCCCTGGCTCATGTCTTCGCCCGCCTGATCGTCTATGTCTGCGTCCGGAAAGCGTTGACCGTCGCTTTCGCCGAAGGGATCGATAAGATCGGGGAGAACCTGAAAGAGATCCGTCCCCACTTCATCGCCAGCGTTCCCAGGATCTTCGAGAAGGTCTACGACAAGATCACCACCGGCGCCGAGGAGGCCGGCGGGATCAAGGAGAAGCTGTTCCGGTGGGCGGTCGGCGTCGGGATGGAGGCAGGCAAGTACCGGCTGGAACGCAAGCCGGTCCCCGGATTCCTGGCCTTCAAACGGACGCTGGCCGAAAAGCTGGTGTTCTCGAAAATTCACGGGGCGATGGGAGGGCGGATGCAGTGGGCGATTTCCGGCGCTGCGCCCCTGAACAAGACGATCGGCGAGTTCTTCCACGCCTGCGGCATCCTGATCCTGGAAGGACTCGGCATGACCGAGAACACCTCCTTCAGCAACGTGAACCGTTTCGACCACTACAAGTTCGGCACGGTGGGGCCGACCGGGCCGGGGATCGAAATGAAGCTGGCCGACGACGGCGAGATCCTTTTCAGAGGCGGCAATGTCATGAAAGGGTACTACCGGAACCCGGAAGCGACCGCCGAATCGATCGATTCGGACGGCTGGCTCTACACCGGCGACATCGGAGAGATCGACGAAGACGGCTTCCTGAAAATCACCGACAGGAAAAAAGACCTGATCATCACCGCGGGCGGGAAAAATATCGCCCCTCAACGGGTGGAGCAGACGCTGAAGGTTTCCAAGTACATCAACCAGATCGTCGCCTACGGAGACCGGAGGAAATACCTGACCGCGCTGATCACCCTTGAGACCGACAACGTGGCGAACTGGGCCCGGGAACAGGGGATCCGGTTCGAGGATCCGGGGGATCTTTACAAGCTCCCGGAGGTGGTGAAACTGCTGGAAGACGAAGTCGCCTCCTGCAACAGTACCCTGGCCTCGTTCGAGACGGTGAAAAAGATCCGGCTCCTCCCCGGCGAGTTCACCATCGATTCAGGGGAACTGACCCCCTCCCTGAAGGTCAAGAGGAAGGTCGTCCTGAACAAGTACCTTCCTCTCCTGAACGAAATGTACGAAGAATAATCCCGGGCGCGGAGGCAACGGCCGGAGAAAACCGTTCAGACCGTGCAAGGTCCGGCCGAGGCCATTTCCGCCTGGACCATCTTCACCACCGCCTCGGGACCGGAGGGAAGGGCCGCCAGGCGAAGACGGCCCGCGGAAACCGATTCGGCCACATCGGCCAGGAACCGGAACTGGCGCCGAAGCATGTCCAGGTCGCAGAGATCCATCCGGTACGACCGCGCCAGCAGTTCCGCCAGGGTTTCCGCCGGGCTGAGAGGCGTCGCCCCCGGCTCCTCTCCGTAATCGGCGTGGCTCACGAACCAGATCTTCGCCACCGGCGCCGGCCTGTCCGCCGCCTGGATCTCCTCGGCGCCGGGGATCCAACGTTTCTTGGCCGAGTAGTCGGCCACCGGCGGCAACCGGTGTCCCCTTCCCACGATCCAATCCGCGGCATCGTCCCACATCCGGAACCCGCCGTATGCCGGAACCGCCTGGACCTGGCCGGACTCCATGCGCAGAACAACGCAATCATCGGAAAGCATCGAGCAGCCGGCCCGGGCCAGGGCCGCCGCCAGGGTCGATTTCCCCGAGCCGGACGGACCGGCGAACAGGACCGCCCGGCCGTTCACCACCGAGCCGGATGCGTGGAGCACTTCCAGCCCCCGCAGGTTCAGGACCAGCGGCAACAGGTGGTCCAGGAGGAGATGGCGGATCGTCTCCGGAGAACCGGCCGGTCCATGGACGCAACGGATTTCATCGCCGATCGCGGTCACCAGGAAGTCGGCCCGGCCGGGAAACCGGACCAGGAACCGGCCGCCGGTTTTCGCCACGGTCAGGAACGGGCGGCCGTCGGGCAGAGCGCAGGAGAGGATCGATGGAGGCGATCCTGGGTACGGACCGGCTCCCAGCGATTCCCGGTAAGCGATGGTTCCGGCGGCGCCGCCAGGATCCGCCCCGGACACCTCCGCTTCCGACAGCTCGGGGAGCGGTACGCTGGAATCCAGTCTCAGGCCGTGGAGGGCGTACATCATCGGCCGAAATCCTCCAGGAGACCGGCCACGAACGACTGGGCGTCCCTCTCCTCCGGAAACTGGCCGGCAAACTCTTCCCGCACCCGTTTTTCGATCGCTCCCAGCGGCAGGCTCTCCCCGATCCAACCGAGCACCGCCGCCGCGGCCCGCCCCCGGCCGGTCAGCGAAGGAATATGGTCAGGAGAGGTTCCCTCCAGCGTTTCCCGGGTCAGGGGGATCCCTTCCAGGGTCGAACCGTCGGAGGACAGTTCTCCGCAACTCCCGTTCAACGTGATCGACCATCGGATCCAGGTCCCGGCGCCGACGAACGCCCGGATCTCCAGTTCTCCTGTGACCAGGTCTCCGGGCCGGACCGGAACCGGTTCCCGAACCGGAAAATACATATGGTGCCAGAGCGGATACGGCATTTTCATCGGCGGTTCCAGCGAGATCGGTGTCTGATCGTTCAGCCAGAGCCGAGGCCACCAGCCCAGCCCATGGAACATCCCGGGCCGCTCGACCACGAACGTCTCTTTTCCCGCGATCACCGCCTTCTCGCTGAACCGGAGGTCGACCCGGGCCATCTCCCGCGGGCCCGCGAGATACTGCTCCGGCTCGAAACGGGCGCAGTGGGAGACGTTCAGGGCCATTCTCAGCGCCGGCGACCAATCCACGTCTTCGGCCCCGCCGGCCCAGAATCCGACCGCCTTGAAATGATCCTCCGGCGCCTCCACCGGCACGCAGGACATATCCAGGGCGGAGGGGATCAGCTTTCCCTCTTCTTTCAGGAACCGCCTCCGGGCGTCGGGAAGATAGGCGAGGGACGGAGTGAACCCCAGGTTGGAGACGATCACGTCTACTTTTTCCGGCAGGGCCAGGTCGGAGGAAAACCCTCGCATGAAGTCGACTTTCTCCCCGAAACCGTTTTCCTGGACGATCTGCCGGGCCAGTTCGATCACCGGCCGGCTCTCCACGGCGTACACCCTGGAGGCGCCGGCCCGGCAGGCCAGGATCGAATGGATCCCCGACCCGGTTCCCAGGTCCAGCACCTTGTCGCCGGGCCGAATCGATTCCTCCAGGACGGCCCGGTATAGCCCCTGGGTGCCGGTCTCGTCGGCGAGCAGTTCCCTGTGGAACGCCAGCAGGTCTCCGTCATTGGCCATCAGGATCGTTCCTCGCAGCCTACATCCCGCTGTTTCCGTGCTGTGGCGCCATGGCGGACGGTCCGCTGAAATCGCTGCTGCCGCTGCCGCCGGACTGGGTCAGCTTCCGGACGTCTCCGTACTCGGTCAGTTTGGGCGCCCGGTAGTTCTTTTTGTCCGCAAGCCGCTGCTCTTGATTATTTTTCGTGGTCATTCTCCACCGCCTTTCCGTTCGTCGGCCGTTTTCAGGCCACTCGATGTATCGCCCTCGAAGCCTCCCTCGGAAGCGCGCCGCCGGTAACCGCCCGGAACCAGATTTCCATCCCGATGAAATTGTAAAGCACCCAGTAGTTTCCCGACCGGTTTTTCCCCGCCAGGTACTCGGCGAACCGGCGGCGAATCGCCGGGCCGGTGACGATGCCGGCCTCTTCCAGGGCCGGACTCCGCAAGAGGGCCTCGACCGTCCGAAACATTCTCCCTTCCATCTCGGCGGCGAGAACCGAGGAGAACTCCACTTTATCCCGCCGTGTTCGGACCTTCTCCGGAAGGATCCCCGCCAGGCTCCGTCGAAGGAGACGTTTCGGCCGATCCATCCACCACCGTTGTTCGCCGGGAACCGCCAGAAGGAACTCCACCAGGCGGCTGTCCAGGAACGGGAACCGAAGGTCGATCCCGTACCGGGAGGCCAGCAGCCCGCTTTCCACGATACCGACGGTCAGGTTCGAATTCCTCCGCAGTCCATCCACCAAGGCTTCCTGCTCCAGGGAGCGGAACCGTTCCGCGCCGAAGATCCGCTCCGGCGAATGGTGAACAGGGTGCCGGGCCAGGAAACGCCGGTCGATCCAGTCCGGAACCGATCTCCCCCGCCGGCGGAACGCCCGGTAGACCCGCCGGAGCGGGCGGGGCGTCATCGGCCGCAGAGCGTCGTGCCACAGGAGAGAGCCGATACCGGCGTGGAACAGGCGGGCATCCCACCGGGCCTGCCGGACCAGGTCGATCCAACGCCCGGCCCGGAGCAGGTCGGCCAGGTGGTGGAAGCCGGGAGCCAGGAATTCATCTCCGCCGACACCGCTGAGCAGGACCCGCGCCCCTCCCCGGCCGGCCCGGGCCAGCATCGGCCGGAGCGCCTGGTTGAGAGGGCTGTAGTGAATATCCGGGTCCTCCAGGCAGGATTCCAGGCCGGCCTCCCCTACCAGGTTGGCGTATTCGTGGAGGTGGGAGGGAAACCCGGTGCCGGAGACCACCGCTTCGATAGAGTCCCGCTCGTCGCAATCGTACCCTTCGAATAGCATCGACCAGCACTCGAACCCCTTGGCCGGGAGCGGTCTCCGCGAACCGATCCGGGCCGCCATGGCGACGATCGCCGAAGAGTCCAGCCCGCCGGAGAGGAGCGCCGCCGCCCCACCGCCGGTGCGCAGCCGGGTTTCCACCGCTTCCTCGAACAGGGTCCGGAAATGTTCGTCGTACTCTTCGTCGGAGCCGTATTCGATCCTTCGGGCCGGATCGATGTCCCAGTACCGGACCGGGCGTTCTCCTCCTGAGCCGACCTGCAACCGATGGGCGGGAGGAAGGCTCCGCACCCCTTCATACAAGGTTTCCACCGCCTCGCTCCGATCGTTCAGGAGAAAACGACCGACCTGGGACAGGTTGGGGCGGCGGGGAAACGACCCGTCCAGGAACAGGGCCGCCGGCTCCGAAGCGAAAAGGAATCGGTCCGGTGTCCGGGCGTAGTAAAACGGTTTCACGCCGATCCGGTCCCGGGCACAGAGCAGGCTCCGGGATTCCGGATCCCAGCAGGCCAGGGCGAAATCTCCCAGGATCCGGGAAGGAGCGTCCTCCCGCCACCGGCGGAGAGCGGCCAGGGCCAGGGCGGCGTCGGATAAACCGCCGGAGGTTTCGAGAAAGGAGAGAAGCTCCGAACGGTTGTCGATCCGTCCCGCGAACCAGATTTTCGCGCCGGTCCGTTCGTCCACAAGAGGCGGATCGCCTCCCGCCGACGGCTCCGGACCGGTTCCCGGCCGGCCCAGAGGAAGAACTCCGGCGATTCCGGCCATCGTCTTACCGGCCTTCCAGGTGGAGCACCGGCGTGAACCGGTCTGTGTTGGCGGTCTGGTCCGCCAGGATCCTGTTCCCGGAGGTGACCCAGGCGTGTCCCGCGACCCCGGCCCCTTCCCTCCTCACGCCCAGGGTGAGGGAGGCGGGCTCTCCCCTGGCTTCCAGGAGGGCGAGCAGGAGAAGGGAACGGCCCAGGCAGCGGCCCCGCCCGAACCAGGCCCGCGTGGCCAGGTCGGCCAGCCTCTCCAGCCGGGACCAGGGAAGACGGCGTCCCGGGAGCGGGAACCGCCCCAACGAAGAAATCGCGCCGAATCGACGGGCGATAGCTGCGGCCCTCGGCACGGACAGGAACGGAATCCACAGCCTGAACAGGGCGGTGAGGAGAACGAGTTGGATCAGCACCGCCGCTTCCGGCAGGGTGAGTTCACTCAGGACGCGTACCTTGTTCCCCACCTGGCTCCTCGCCTCCGGCTTCGGAAATCTCCCGCAACAGCCCCCGCCCCGAAAGCTCCTGGACCAGGCGGTCCAGATCCTGCACGAGGCGTTTTTCCTCCACGTCGTATTCGTTTTGCAGCGCGGCGGCTACCTCCGAGACCGGCTTTCTGGAGGAAAGCAGTTCCCACATGCGCGTTCCGACCGGATCCAGGCCGTAGTAGCGACCGGTTTCCAGGTCCAGGAGAACCGCCTCTCCGTTCAGGTCCCGGGTGACCACTTCCGGTGATGCCGCGAATTTCATGTCTTTTTAAACTTAAATTCCTCCTTCCGCCGAGTCAACCGGTGCAGGGTGGAAGGGAGAATGTTGATAAAAACGCTTAAGTGATTGTAAGTACAGGAGTAATTCCGTTTCCAGGCGGTATGCGCGCGAAATCGGGCGAACCGGTGGCAGGAAAAAAGGTTCCTCCGGCAGGAACAACATTCTCCCGTCCACCTTGCAACCGGTGAGACGGAGAGCGGGGATCCGGGCCGGTTGACAGCCGGTGGACCGGAACCAAAGTTCTCTTCTGCCGGGCTTTTTTCCGGCGCCGATCGTTCGACAGGAGGATTCTCTTTTGCCGGCCACCTCTCTCGAGGAGATGATTCTCCGGGAACTCTTCCGGAAATGGTGCCGAGTCCTACCGGAGAAGTCGGACCCTTCCCTTCTTCCTGACCTGGAAGGATGGGCCCAGTTGGTGGCGGCGACGGCGCGCGAAGGTGTGGCCGGCCTGATCCTCCAGGCCGCCCGGCGCGATCCGGCCGGCGCCCTGGTCCCGGACCCTGTCCTTCTGGAATTGAAGAAACATGCTTCCGGACAGGCGGCCGTCGGAGCCTGGCTGGCGGCGGTTCTGGAGGAAGTCCTGGGGGCTCTGGCTCGGCGCAACATCGTCCCGATGGTGGTCCGGGGAGAGGCGGCGGTGGACCGGTTGTACGGCGGCGACCACTCTCTCCGGGGTTACGTGGATCACGATCTCCTTGTGGACGAGGGCCGCCTGGGCGAAGCCGGCCTCTGCCTCGAGGGGATCGGGTTCCGGCCGGTTTCAGGAGACGCCGGCGCCTGGGAGCGGGACGGCGCCTTGATCGACCTTCACGAAGATCCATACGATCGGAACCGGGTGCCGAGCCGGGGCGAAGTCCTTCGGGGAGCGGCCGCGCCGGTCCTGGAACGGGCGTCGGAAGGGACCCTGGCGGGAGGGCCGGTGCTGGTTCCGGATCGCTACGATCTGCTGCTGATGCTCTCCGTCCACGCGGTGAAGCATTCCTTCGACCGGCTGATCCGGCTGGTGGACATCGCCGAACTCTGGAAAAGCGCTTCCTGGGACCAGGACCGGCTCCGGGGCCGGGCAGAGGCGGAAGGGAGCCTGGACGCCCTCTATTACGCCCTGGCCGCCGCTGAAGCCCGGCTCGCCCCCGGCATCCCGAAACCGTTCCTGGCTTCCATCCGGCCGGCTTCCCGGCCGTTGGTCGACCGGCTGTTCGGCTCGATCCTCATGGGCCGTCCCGCCCCGTATTTCGCCGAATGGCTCCTGCTGGCCCAGTTGGACGGTACGATCCGCCGGATTCGAGCCCTCGGGGAGCTCTGCTTCACTCCGGAAGAGGCGTCCCGAACGACCGGCATGGGCCGGCTGGAAAGAACCGCCGCCGCCGCCGGCCGCCTGATTCTTCACGCCGGCCGCGCCCTGGGCGCCCTGGCCGCCTCCGACAAAAGCCGGCCTTAGTGATCGATTTTTCACGGAAAAGGCACCTTTCGATACAATCGTGACCGGGACACTGTTAATCATCTCTCCGGAGGAGCGTTGATATGGATGAGGACCGTCACAAGGAGAACGAGGTGAACATCGCCGCTCAGCCGATCGAAACCGGGCCCGCCGCCGGAGGAGCGGAGCCCCTGGAACGGATCTTTCGGGACAACCATCGAAAGGTCTACCAGGCCGCCTACCGGATCACCGGGAACGCCATGGATGCCGAAGACGCCGTGCAGACCGTATTCATGCGGCTGGTCCGCCGGCATGACCGAACCCGGCTCTCGGAGAATCCGGGAAGTTATCTTCACCGGGCCGCGGTCAACGCGTCCCTGGACATTCTCCGGTCGAAGCGGACCTCCAGGTCCTCTTCCATGGAAGAGTTCGGGCCGACCTTCGCCGAGGCTCCCACCGAAAGCCCGGAACGAAAGATGAACAGCAAGGAGATCCGCAGCCGGATCCAGGACGGCCTGGCGCTGTTGAACCCTCGCACCGCGGAAGTATTCATCCTTCGGTATTTCGAAGGGTACGGCAACCATGAAATCGCAACGATGCTGGGGACGTCCCGGAGCACCATCGCGGTGATGCTCCACCGGGCCCGGCACAAGCTTCGAGAAGAACTTCGCTCCCTCGCAGGAGAACCATCATGAGCAATGACCATCCGAACGGATCCGCGCCGGACGCCCTGGACCGGCTGTTGGACGACGCCCTGGAGCAGATCGTCCAGGATTCCCCCGACGACGAAATGATCGAAAGATCGTCCCGGCGCACCTGGAAAGCGATGTCGGCCCTGCTGAACGAGGAAATACTTCATTCGCCGCAGGGGCTGCCGCTGCGCGCCTGTGAGGATTACCGGCAACTGATCCCGGCCTTCCTGGACGGCGCGTTGAACGAGGCCCGTTCCCTCCTCCTCAAGGATCACACCCAGGAATGTGTCCCGTGCCGGAAAGCGCTGAAGGAAGCGCGTGCAATTCGGGTCGGCCGCCGGTCGGCGGAGGAACTGCGAACCCGGGATGCGGACGCACCGCGCCGCACCGCTGCGGGCCGGGCTGCTTCCGCTGGCAGACCTCGGTCTGCGTGCCGCAAGCGCTCGCCTGGGGGCGGACCCCGTAGAGGACATCAGCTCGACCACCGGTGACTGGGCGTTGCGCCTGCTGCTGGTGCCCT
>CAZZIV010000071.1:0-13046 GCA_964654385.1 uncultured Acidobacteriota bacterium
CCGCCTGCTACGGCGCGCCGGACCGGATCGGTTCCCTATTGGCGCCGAGCGCCTCGTCAGCCTGGTTTTGCCGGAACGGCGAGCGGCCCGCCCGTGGAAGAGAGGCCGCCCTGGACCTGCTGCAGCTGACCCTCACCGACGCGCCGGAGCCGTCGGATCGGGAACGGTGGGCCCCCCTGGGCGCAGGCGTGGCCGGCTCCGGTGACCTGGGCTACACCTACGGGTACGCCGGTTGCACCGATGACAGCACCAGTTATCTCCGAATCCGGCGAAGGAAGCCGGGACAGGGTTGGAAGATCGTCCTGGACGTGGTGATCTGAGGGCCGTCTGCCCTATAATCAGGGTCTTCGAGCAGCCGTGAACCGGCACCTTCCGGACCTGGAGATGAACCATGACACGCACCTTCGACCGTTCCTGGACCGCTCTTTACCTGCTGGGGGCGATCGCCCTCCTTTCGGCCTGCGGCGGCGGTGAACCGGCCGGGAACTCCGAACCGGCGGCCGCCGCCTCCCCGGAAAGCGGGCCGGTGCTCCGGGAACCGTTTCCCGGCGAGACCCACCTCAAGAACATCCGCCAGATCACCTTCGGCGGTGAGAACGCCGAAGCCTACTGGTCCGCCGACGGCAAACAGCTCATCTTCCAGGCGAAACAGCGGGGAATGCAGTGCGACCAGATTTTCGTCATGGACACCAACGGTCAAAACGTCCGGCGGCTCTCCAATGGAGAAGGCGCCTGCACCTGCTCCTATTTCTTTCCGGACGGGAAGAGGATCCTGTACTCCTCCACCTACCTGGCCTCTTCCGACTGCCCGGCTCCTCCGGACATGTCCAAAGGATATGTCTGGAAACTACATGAAGGGTTCGACATCTTCACCGCCGATCCGGACGGTGGAAACGTGAAACGTCTCACCGATTCCCCCGACTACGACGCGGAAGCGACCCTCTCCACCGACGGCGGGAAAATCATTTTTACTTCCCTGCGGGATGGAGACATCGACCTTTACACCATGGATCCCGACGGATCCAACGTCACCCGGATCACCCATGAACTCGGTTATGACGGAGGGGCGTTCTTCTCCCGGGACGGCAAAAGAATCGTCTGGCGGGCTTCCCGGCCGAAGACCGAAGAAGAGGTCGCCGACTTCAAGGCGCTCCTGGCGGAACACGCCATCCGGCCGATGGTCCTGGAGCTGTACGTGGCCGACGCCGACGGTTCCAACGCCCGGCAGGTGACCGACGCCGGGGCGGCCAGCTTCGGCCCTTATTTCTTCCCCGACGGCAGGCGAATCATCTTCGCCTCCAACATGGCCGACGAGAAAGGCCGGAACTTCGACCTGTTCCTGGTGAACGACGACGGCAGCGGCCTGGAACAGATCACCTTCAATGAAACCTTCGACGGCTTCCCGATGTTCAGCCCGGACGGGAAATCCCTGGTGTTCGCCAGCAACCGATACGACGAGAATCCGGGAGAGACCAACATCTTCATCGCGGATTGGGTGGACTGAATAGGAGGATCGATCATGCCGGTAGCGGATTACGAAACCTATAAGAAGATGCTCGAGAGCGCCCAGGAAGGCGGATACGCCTACCCGGCGATCAACATCTCCTCCATGGTTACCGCCAACGCCGCGTTGAAGGGGCTGGCCGAGCAGAAGAGCGACGGCATCCTCCAGGTATCCACCGGCGCCGGCCAGTTCGCTTCCGGGCTGCATCTGAAAGACTCCGTGTTCGGGGCGATCACCCTGGCGGAGCATATCCACAGAACGGCGGAGCGGTACGACGTTACCGTCGCCCTCCATACCGACCATTGCCAGGCCGACAAGATCGACCCGTTCCTGATCCCTCTGATCGAAGAATCGGAGCGACGTGTCGCCGCGGGAAAACTCCCCCTGTTCTCCAGCCATATGTTCGACGGTTCGGCCCTTCCCCTGGATAAAAACATGGAAATCGCGGTTCCGCTCTTCCGGCGGATGGCGAAAATCGACCAGATCCTGGAGGTGGAGGCCGGGGTGGTCGGCGGCGAAGAAGAGGGCGCGGCCGGCTCGGAGGACACGCCCCCTGAAGACCTGTATACCACTCCCGAAGACATGGTGGAGGTCTACCGGAAACTTTCCCCGGTCGGCGGCACGTTCATGTTCGCCGCCACCTTCGGCAACGTCCACGGCCACTACAAGCCTGGAGCGGTGAAGCTCCGCCCGGAGATCCTGAAAAACGGGCAGGATGCTTTACAGGCCGCTTTCGGCGGAAACGCCCGGTTCCACCTGGTGTTCCACGGCGGTTCAGGCAGCCCGCAGGAAAAAATCCGGGAGACCCTCGGTTACGGCGTGGTCAAAATGAACATCGATACCGATACCCAGTACGCCTTCACCCGGCCGATCGTGGACCACATGATGACCCACTACAACGAGGTCCTGATGGTCGACGGTGAGATCGGCAACAAGAAGAAGTACGATCCCCGTTCCTACCTGAAGGCGGCGGAGGAGGCGATGTCCCGGCGGGTCGCCCGGGCTTGCGACGACCTGCTCAGCGCTGGGAAATCGATCTCGGCGGCATAGTCTCGGCCGGAGAGACCGGTTTCTAGCGCGGCTTCAAGGTGACTTCCGCCTCCTGCCGTTCCCCGTTCCGCTTCCAGACGAGGGTCGCCGTATCGCCGGGGGCGAGGGATTTGAGAACCTGGGAAAGCGCCCGCAAGTCGCCGATCGACTTCCCGGCCAGCTCCACCACCACGTCTCCTTCGACCAGGCCGGCCCCGGCGGCCGGTGAGCCGGGGACGACGCCGGTGATCCGGACTCCCTCCCCTTCCCAGGCGAAATCCGGAACCGTTCCCAGGCTCACCCGGCGGCCGCCTTCCTTCGGTCGCGGGGCCTGGGTCCGGGCGGACTCCTGTACGGCTCCCGTCGGCTCCAGGCGGGAAGTGAGCGGCGTCTCCCGGGCCGCCAGGTAATCCACGAACTCCTTGATGAACGCGGCGGTTTTTACCAGGCCGGCGTAATCCAGCTTCTCCAGGTCGTCGGACGGGCGATGGTAATCCAGTTGAGGTCCGCTGAAAAACTGCACCGCCGGAACGCCCGCGTCCAGGAACGATTTCTGATCCGAGGCGCCGCCATCGTCCTGGACCGATTTCGCCTTCACGCCGGTGACGTACCCGGCCCCGAAAACGATATGCCGCCACTCATCGGCGGACCCCGCCCCCAGCACCAGGAGCGGACGGTCCCCCAACCGGCCGACGGTGTCGATATTCAACACGCCGATGATCTTCGAGAGGGGCCACTTCCCTGGGTTCTTCACGTACTCCCGGGATCCCAGCAGCCCGATCTCCTCACCGCTCACCGCCAGGAAAAGGAGGGTCCGTTCCGGCGGAGCGCCGGCCGCCAGCACACGGGCCAGTTCCAGCAGCACCGCCACGCCGCTGGCGTTGTCATCGGCGCCGTTGAAGATCTGTCCCTTGTCCTCTTCCCGGTCCGAGGGCCAGCCGTATCCCAGGTGGTCGTAGTGGGCGATCACGACCACCGATTCCCCCTCGTATTTCGGATTCGAGCCGGGAAGCACACCGACCAGGTTCACCTGGGTCGCCGGCCGTTTCTCGTCTCCGCACTCGGTCTTCCAGGCCCGTCGATACCCGCCGTCTTCCCCGCCGGGAGCCAGGCCGATCTTCCGGAAACGCTCTTCGATGTACCGGGCCGCCTTCTCCAGCCCCGCCGATCCGCATCCCCGCCCCTCCAGGGCGTCGGAGGCCAGGAACGCCGCGTGTTTCCGCATCGCCTTCTCGGAGAAGACCGGAGGAAGAGTCGCCAACGCCTTCCGTACAGGGCGTACCCCTGCCGGCCGGCCGCTTTCCCCTCCATCGAGAACCAGGTCCAGGGGCGAACCGACCGCCGGCCAGGTTCCTTTGTACACGTTCGCCGGCTCATCCCCCTCGAATGCCAGGTATCCGTACTTGCCGTAATGGGGAAGCTTCCTGCCCAGGCCGGGAAGAGCGGCCGGGTTGTCCGCCCCCAGGAAACCGATCGCCAGGTCCGGGTTCGTCTTGCTGGAAACCACCGTTACCACGGAACGGTCCCTCCGTGAGAGAGCCTCGCCCTGGTTCCGGAACCTGTCTCCGGTCAACTCGGCGCCGTACCGGGCGACGCCGTCGGACATCACGGAACGAAACCGGTTGTCCCATCCGAAAATCCATGCCGCCCGGTCGCCGGGCAGTTCCTCCAGTTCGCTGTCCAGGACCACGGTCACCGTGCCGGCCTGGGCGCCTTTCCACATATCGGCCAATTCCCGGTACCCCTCCAGAAGTGCCGGATCCGCCTGGGAGGGGAGGACCAGGATCGCCTGCCCCGCCCCGAAAGCCTGGCCGAAGGAGGGCGGAATCTCCTTTCGATCCAGCCGCCGGTACAGATCGAAACCCGGGTCGACCTGCACGCGCACCGGGGGGGCTTCCAGGGGGAGGATCCGTTCCAGGATCCGCCCCTCCATCGGGAGCCTCACCACATGCGCCTTCTCCTTCCCTTGCATCGTAACGGCCACTTCCACCAGGAGCGGGTATGGCTCCTCCTCCTGGACCTGCTCCAGCACCAGGTGGAGGGCGGCTCCGGAAGAGCCGGGAGAAGCCGCAACGGCTTCGGCCGACTTGATCCGGAGAGACGGCGCGCCGGTCCGAGTCACCCAGGTGCGGAAGAACAGGCCCAGGTCCGTCCCCGATACCTTTTCGAACGCCTCGCGCACGTCGTCGAACGACGCCTTCCGGAAAAGGTTGTCTTTATACAAGCGCCGGAGGCCGGCCACGAAGGTCTCGTCCCCCAACTCCCTGCGCAGCATGTGGAACATCATCGCCGTCTTGCCGTAGCCGATCGCCTGGGTCGCTCCCGAGTGCCGGGAACGGAACTCGGTGAGAGGGAAATCTTTCTCGTCCCGCACGAAATCGGCCACTTTCTGCAGTTGGTCCCGCCTGTAGGCCGCCCCCTGCCCCCGCTGCTCTTTGATCAGGTGATCGGCCAGGTAGGCGGTCAGCCCTTCGCACCAGTTCCCGGTTTCGTACCGGACGAACACCCCGTTCCCCCACCAGTTGTGCAGGATCTCGTGCGGGTAGGACGAATGGAGGATGAACGGGAACCGGATGATCCGCGGCCCCAGCAGCGTGAAGGAAGGCATGCCGTACCCGGTTTCCCAGAAGTTCTCCACAAGGGCGAATTTTCCGTACGGATAGCGGCCCAGGAGCCCCCGGTACATTTCCAGGTAGGCGGCGGCGGTGTCCAGGTACTTCCGGGCCAGCGCTTCGTCGGCGGACCGGAGGTAGGCGTAGGTCGTCACGGCGCCCGCCTGGTCCTGGTACACGGTGAAACGGCCGGCACACAGGAAAATGTCATCCACCGGGTCGGGAGACTCCCACCTTACCCGGCCGCTTTCGTGAACCGCCCGGGTACCCTCGGAAACCGCGTCCCAGCCCTCGGGGCTCGACACCTCAAGGGTAAAGGTCACCATTTCGCCGTTCAGCCGTGGATACCAGAAGGTCGAGCCGGATAAAAACACGCCTTCTTCCTGGATGGTGCCCGGCGTCTGGGAAAACGATTGGGCGTACTCCTCGCCGGCCGCCTGGGGAGGATGATGGATCAGACCTGCGTAAGCGATCTCCACCTTCCGCGGCGGCGCGCCGCCCCCTTTGGCGGTGAGACGGTAAACCTCCGGATCGTCGTCTCCCGGGATTTCCAGGCTGTCTTCGTCCAGGCCGAAGGTTGCCGGGTCCGGCTTCCCGGGAACCTGCTCCAGACGGACCCCTTCCGTCAGAACTTTCGGATTCAGGCCAGGATGCAGGAGAAACAGAACCTCTCTATCCCCACCCTTCCCGGCGCCGGGAAGAAGGATCGTATCGCTCGCCTCCAAACGATGGGAGGCCGGGTCGAATCGGACGTGCAGGTCATGATGAAGGTAGGGGGAGGATTCCGCCGCCGAAGACGGCGGCGTTGAAAGGACCGCCACGGTGGAAATTGCGAGGGCGAAAACCGCTAGATGATTTCTGAACTGCATCGGCCGCTCCTTCCTGAACGGGATCCGGAAATTTCCTGCTCTGAACCGGAATTGTGGCCGTTCGAAAGCCCTGCCGCAAGGGGCGAAGACGGGGAATCTTCCGCTCAGGAGGTGTATCATGCGGCCTGGAGATTTCGGCAGGAGAACACGCCATGAGCGGTCCGGTCAAACGCTTTATCTACGCTTCCCTGTTCTATTTCGCCGTCGGAGCGGTCCTCGGCTTCCTGCAGGCGATCAACCCGTTCTGGGTCTCGTCCCTCCGGTTTTCCCATGTACACCTCCTGCTCCTGGGTTTCATGGCGATGATGGTCTACGGAATCGGGTATTTCATTCTGCCCCGGTTCACCTCCACCTCCCTGATCTGGCCCGGGCTGGTCTCCATCCACTTCTGGGTCGCCAACCTGGGGCTGATCGGCATGGTGGTTTTCAAGCCGCTGGGCCAGGCGCTCTCTTCCCCTCTTCTCACCGGCCTTTTCTACGCCGCCGCCGTCTCCCAGGTCCTGGGGGTGTTCATGTTCGTCACCAACCTGGGGATCACCCTGATCACCGCCCCGGAGCCCCGCCTGCCGATGGTGGAGACCAAGAAAACGGCTTCGACCCCGGCAACCTCTCGATCTCAACCGGCCCGGCCGGCCCTGCCGGAACTGACCCATGAAAGCCCGGTGGCCGACTGGATCGACCGGAAGGAAGGGGCCAGGGAACTCCTGGTGGAGGCCGGCCTCCGGCCGGTCGCGGACCCGGCTCACCTGGACATGGTTCGAAAGATCGGCGTCACCCTGGGCACTGCCTGCACGAAGCACGGCATGCCGCTGGGGGAGATCCTGGACAAGTTGAACGCGCTCCCGGACCGGCCGGTGAACCTGTCTCCCGCCGGCGCCCAGGGAACCGCAGCGACCGCCCCAACGGTCTCCGGGGCTCTTCTGACCATCCAGGGCGCATCGTCCATCACACAGGAGACGGTCATCGGGCAGATGGTGGAGAGCTTTCCGGCCACCCGAACGGTGCTCGAGGCCCGTTTCGGGTCCGGGTGCTTCACCTGCCCCGGCTTCGCCACCGAAACCCTCGCCCAAGGCGCGGCGATGCACGGTGTAGAGGTGAACGCCCTGGTCCATGAGCTGAAATCCGCCGCCGGCCGGAGCGAATGACCCTGTGAAGCGGATCTTCGGACCGGTTCCTACTTGCTTCCTGCCGGCCGCCCTGGCTCTCTTTCTCGTTCCCCTGGCCGAGGCCGGAGCGGTTCCCAACCGGCTGGAGATGCTGCAGGGCCGGAGCGAAACAACCGTTTACTCGGCTCCCTACCGGATTCATCCCGGCGTCACGGTGGAGGAGTGCGGCCTCCTGGAACGACTGGACCGGCTGGGTTACCGGCGTGTGCGGCGGCGCCCGGAGCATCCAGGGGAATATTTCTATGGAGAGGAACGATTCTGGATCTACAGGCACGCCCACCGGACCGGCGGGATCGACTACCCGCCCTCTTTGATCGGCCTTTCCCTGGAACCTCCAGGCGGCGTCATCGAGGGCTTGGTGGACATCCACGGAAACCACCGCCCCCTCCAGCGGTCCTCGGCTCCGTGGCTGGAGCCGACCCTCCTTTCCGAATCGTTGCAGGCGGACCGGGCCGACCGGATCCTGCTGGACCTGGACGATCTTCCCGACCATGTCTGGCGGCCTCTCCTGGCGATGGAAGACGCCCGGTTCTTTGATCATGTCGGCCTGGACGGCCGCGCCATCGCCCGGGCCGCCCTGGCGAACTTCAAGAAAAAAGGGATCGCCCAGGGAGGGAGCACGCTGACCCAGCAGTTGGTGAAGAACCGGGACCTGACCTCCCGCCGGACCCTGGGCCGAAAAGCCTCTGAAGCGGTGCGGGCGCTGGTCCTGGAGGCGAATTACACCAAGAAAGAGATTCTGCAGGCCTATTTGAACCAGGTCTACCTGGGGAATGCCGGTGGGATGGCGATCCACGGATACGGCGCCGGGGCGGTCTATTACTTCAACCGGCCGGCGGCGGACCTTACCCTCGCCCAGGCGGCGCTGTTGGCGGCGCTCGTGCAAGGGCCGAACCGGCTCTCCCCGGTCCGGCACCCGGAGGCCGCCAGGAAGCGGCGCAACCTTGTCCTGTCCCGGGTGGAAGAAGAAGGCTGGGCCGATCCTGTCCAGGTCCAGGCAGCCCAGGCGGCCCCCCTGGGGTTGGAGCCGGGCGCCCTTGCGATCGGCGCTCCCCGGTACCTGCTCGCCTGGGTCGCCGGCCTGGCGGAAGGCAGCGTCGGCAACCGGCTGGGAAAAGGGCGGGGCGTACGGGTGGAAACCACCCTGGACCCCTGGCTCCAGGAGAAGGCGGAACGGGTTCTCGCCTCCGGGCTGGCTTCCCTTCGGAAGAAACTCGGCACAGGCCGCTCCCAGGGCCTTTCCGCGGCCCTCGTCGCCCTGGATACCGGCACCGGCGCGGTCCTCGCCTATGTAGGCGGCGATCCGGACGATCCGGGGGACCGGTACGACCGGATCCGGAACGGCCGCCGGCAGCCGGGCTCCACCGTCAAGCCGTTCGTCCTTCTGGAAGCGCTGGACCGTTGCGGCGACCGTCCTCCCTTGACCTTGTCCGACCGGGTGGTGGATGAGCCGCTCCACCTGAAGCTCCCTTCCGGGGACTGGTCTCCGATGAACGCCGACCGGCGGTTCCACGGAGAGGTCGATCTACGAACCGCCCTGGCCGAATCCCGAAACGTGCCGCTGGTTCGGATCGCCCGGCACTGCGGGATGGAAGCGGTGGCCGACCGTTTCCGGGAGGCCGGCCTCCCTGCGCCGGAGCCGCCGCCCCCTTCCCTGGTCCTGGGATCGGTGGAAACCACTCCGCTGGAACTGGCGGAAGCTTACACGGTGCTGGCCACGCCGGGAAAAGCGCTGGAACCGTTCCCGATCCGGCGGATCGAGCAGCCGGGCGGACGGCTCCTGGAATCCATGGACAGGGAGAGCCGCAAGGTTTCCCGCGCCACCTCCGCATGGCTGGTCCGGGACGCCTTGCGCACCGCCGTGGAATCGGGCACCGCGAAAGCCGGCGCCCTCCGGGGAATCCAGGCGGCGGCCAAGACCGGCAGTTCCTCCCGGCTCCGGGATAGTTGGTTCGCCGGAATCGCCGGCTCGGTCCTGACGGTGGTCTGGGTCGGCCGGGACGGCGGGCAGCCCCTCGGGCTGAGCGGATCCCAGGGCGCCGGACCGCTCTGGCATCGGTTCATGGAAACGGCGGCGGCCTCCCGACCCGGCCCCCTGCGCCGGCGGCCCCGGCGGGTCGTGGAGCGGTTCGTGGATTCCCGAACCGGCCTCCTGGTCCGGGAGCGAAACCCCAGGGCACGAAAAGAATATTTCCGGCTCGGCGCGCTTCCCAGGCGGGATCGTTTTTTCCGAAAAAACAGGAAAGTGCCCCCGATCCGCTGACCGGAGACCGTCCTATCCCCCAGGCGCGAGGTCGAGTAGGATAGATGTTTCGCGGCGGAACGGTCTCTTACCCGCCGGCCGGGGACAGGACACGAGGAGGGGGTCGATGCAGGTTCACCCACGAAGACGAAATCCGGGAAACGGCGACTTGCCGTTTCCGGGCGGGTTGCGCCTGGCGGTGTTCCTCTTCCTCCTGCCGGCCCTCTTGCTCGCCTGCGGCGGCGGCGATTCCGAGTTCGACAAGAAAGAGATGGAAACCGCCGAAGACCTCTCCGAATCCCTGGCGAACGATCTGCTCAAGTTTTCCGTCGCGGTACGGGACGGGGACCTGGCGGAAGTCCGGAAGCATTTCGCCCCGGAGATCGAATCGACTCCCTGGCCCGACGGCCTGCCTCCCCTGGAACCGGCGGCCCCTTTCATTGTCCAGGGGAGCGTTCAACCGGACGGGGCGATTTCCACCCTGACCCAGGAACAGTTCCTGGAGCGGTTTTTCTCGTTCACCGGCATGTTTTCCTCGATCGAAGACGCCCGGTTCAAGGTCAAATCGGCCCGGTTCGACGAGGAGTCCGGCTCTTCCGGCGAAGCCCACCTGAAGTTTTTCCTCGTCGGCCGCGGGGTGGACGGGAACCGGCAGTGGTTCAAAGGAACCGCCCGCACCGGCCTTTCGAGAAAAGCGAACACCCCCTGGATGGTGAACCGATTCGTCATGGAGAAGGTCACCGTCAAGAAGAGCACCACCGACCTGTTTTCGGAAATCGCCGCTCCCGCAGGGTTGTCCGCCGTCTTCCCGGCCACCGGCGAGGGACGGAACCAGGGTTTCGTCGCTCACGGCGCCGCCGTGGCCGACGTGAACGGCGACGGGCTCCTGGACCTGGCCGCTTCCGGAGTGGACCGGAACTATCTCTACCTGAACCGGGGCGACGGAACCTTCGAGGAGGCCGGCGCCTCTTCCATGGTGAAATTCGCGCCGATCGGCACCGGCGTGCTGTTCCTGGACTTCGACAACGACGGCGACAGCGACCTGTTCTTCGCCGCCGTCGGGAAACAGGTCCTCCTGGAAAACCGGTTCGTGCCCGAGGGCGAACCGCTCTTCCGGGACATCTCGGAACAGGCCGGCGTGGACCGATCCGCGGTCGGTTTCAGCGCCCACAGCGCCGATGTGAACCTGGACGGTTACCCGGATATCTACGTCAGTTCCTACAACCATTACGGTACGGTGATGCCGAACTCCTGGGTGCGGGCCACCAACGGCACGCCGAACCTGCTGCTCCTGAACAACGGCGACGGGAGCTTCCGGGAAGCCGCGGAAGCATCGGGCGTGGCCGACGGCCGCTGGACCTACACGTCCGGCTTCCTGGATATCGACGGGGATGGCGACCAGGATCTCTACGTGGCGAACGATTTCGGAGAAAACGCGCTCTACAGGAATGACACCGAGCCGGGTTCGCAGGAAGTCCGATTCACCGACATCGCTTCACAGGCCGGGCTGGTCGATCCCGGTTTCGGCATGGGAGTCTCCTTCGCCGACTACGACAACGACGGCGATTTCGACCTTCACATCACCAACATGTCCTCCACCGCGGGGAACCGGATCCTGAACCGGCTGGATCCGGAGGGCAAGTCGATCCGCAAAAACCTGGGCAAGCAGGCGGCGGGAAACAGCCTGTACAGGAACAACGGCGACGGAACCTTCACCGAAGTGACCGGCGAGGCCGGCGGCCTCTCCGCCGGCTGGGCGTTCGGCGGCGGTTTTGTCGACTTCAACAACGACGGCTGGGAGGATATCTACAGCCCCAACGGCTTCATCTCCGGCAAGTCGATGAAGGACACGTGAAGCCTGTTCTGGCGCCACGTGGTGGACGTCGAGGAAAAGGTCGAGACCGCGGGAAACGAGACCTACCATGAGAACCACATGGGAACCGTTTTCAAAAAAGGGTTTTCCTTCAGCGGTTACGAGCGGGACCTGCTGAGCATCAGCCGGGGGGACGGCACCTTCCTGGACATCTCCGGCGTCTCCGGTGTCGACTCGATCAGCGACGGCCGGGGATCCCTGGCCGCCGATTTCGACAACGACGGCGACCTGGACCTGTTCCTGACCGCCGCGCAGGGAAACGCCCATTTCCTGTACCGGAACAACATCGGCGACGAGAACCGTTTTCTCCGGATCACGCTGGAGGGAACCAGCTCCGGCAAGGACGCCTGGGGAACGGTGGTTCGCCTGAAAGGTCCCCACGGCATCGAATCGAAAGTGAAGGCCGGAGGGGCGGCGTTCCTCTCCCAGAACGATCCCCGGCTTCTGTTCGGCCTGGGAGACGCCGGGAAAGTGGACTGGCTGGAGGTCACCTGGCCCGGCGGAGCGGTGACCCGTTTGGAGAACCTGGCCGCGGACCGGTCGATCCGGATCGTGGAAGGGAAAGAAGGATACGAGATCCTCGAGGATCGTTCGTTCCGTCTCGTCGATCCGATTCGCCCGGAAGAGGAATTCCTGGGCCGGCTCGGCTTTCGAAAGGGAGACCTCTTCCCGAACCTGGCGCTCCATCCGGTGGAAGGCGGCGGGACCAGCCTGGGGGCGATCCTCCATCCCGGGCGGAAAACCCTGGTCAACCTGTGGGCAACCTGGTGCGTTCCCTGCGCGAAAGAGATGCCGGAGCTGCAGGCGCTGTTCCCGGCCCTGGAAAAGGCCGGTGTGGATCTGATCGGGGTCAGCGTCGACATGGACACCGCCGCCGCGATCCCGAAAACCGTCGCGGAGCGGAAGGTGACCTATCCGATCCTGGTGACCGACGAGGCTGGGATGAATGCCCTTTTCCCGACCGGGCGGGCGACGGTGCCGGTCTCGGTGCTCCTGGACGAGCAGGGCCGGGTCCTGGATCTATTCCCCGGTTGGTCGTCGCGGACCGAAACGGTCCTCCGCGCCCTGGCCCGGCTGGACTGACCGGGCGGGTCAGAGGCGGAACTCGATCGCCACCCGTTTCCAGACCTTCACCGGAACGCCGTCCTTCATGGCCGGCATGTAGACCCACCTGCGCGCCGCCAGGACGGCCATGTTGTTCAGCTGGGAATTGGGGATTTCCTTCAGAACCTGGATGTCCGCCACCACGCCGGTTTCATCGATCAACAGGTTGAGTTGGACCGTTCCTTCCTGGCCCAGCCGCTGGGCGGTCGGATGATAACGGGGTTCCACTTTCCGGATCTGCACCGGCTGAACGTCCACCTCTCCTAGAGGGATCAGTTCGCCCCGGTGCGCCTTGAGCGGCTCGGGGGGGAGTTGCACCGGCAGGATCGCCTTCTGCGTGTCGGTATCGATTTTCGTTTTAGAGGTCGCGAGCGGCGCGATCGGTTGAACGATCGGCTCCTTGTCCACCGTCAACGGGGCAGCCGACTCGGTTCCCGATTCGTCTCCCCCGGCTCCCGGCTCATGGGCCGCTTCCGTCACGCTCCCGGTGACGGCAACCGAGGAAGCCTCCGGTGTATCGGGAGTCTCGATCGCAGGTGCCGCCGGAACCGACGGTTGCTCTTCCGGCGCGGCCTTTTCCACAGGAGCCGCCTTCGGAGTAGGTTCCGTCTTCGCCGGGAGGGCCTCCGTCTTCGCCGGGAGGGCCT
>CAZZIV010000072.1:0-13023 GCA_964654385.1 uncultured Acidobacteriota bacterium
CAGGAAGCGAACTCCGCCACAGTGAGCCTCTCCGACGCCAGTCGTAGCGTCGATGGCGTCATCGTGTCGCTGCGCAGTGAGACTTTGCGGCGCACGCTGGTCACACCATTGTCGGTGGCGCTGGGTGTCGCGTCGGGCCGAGGGATTAGGGCGACGGCACTCCCGCGGGCGCCGCAGGGACGCTTCGGATTCCGTCCTGCCGGACGGAAGCGCACTCGGTGAAGATCCGGGTCGCGCGGACGTCGAGCCAGGCCCGCGGGGACTTGCAGGCGAGGGCGCTTCGGAGGATCGTGTTGCTCGGTACGCGGGCTTCCGGGGAGCCGGCGTCGGTGACCGTCGCCTGCACCACAGGGGCGCGCCGTTCGTCCGATCCGACCAGGAACGCCGTTTCCGCTCCGATGGCCCGCAGGGCTCCGGACAGGATTCCCTCGACCCGTTTTACCGGTTCGGTTTCCTCCAGTGCGCCTCGACAGACCCGCACCAGGGAAGCGAGCCACTCGCTTCCCGGCGTTGACGCCCGGCGGCGCTTCGCACTATTCTGCGGGCTTGGAGACCGATCATGAAGTTTCATGCGCTGCTCGAACGGAAGAACACCCGCCGGCCCGGCAGGAGGCTCGCCGGGCTTCTGCCGGTCGTCCTTCTCTGTGTCCTTTTCTCCGGGGCGGGATTCGCCGGGGACGTGGTGGAAAAGCGGGATGGACGGAAAATGGAAGGCACGGTGCTGAGCGTGGACGGAGATTTTGTACGGATCCGGATCGGAAGAAACGATGTCCGGGTTCCACGAGGCGATGTGGCGGCGATCCGTTTCGAGGAAAAAGAAGTCCGGCCCTCGCTGAAGGTGGAAATCCGCAACGTGCGATCCTCCGATTCCGTGGATGTCCTGTTGGAAGACGAACCGGTCATCCGGGACGCCGGCACCGGAGGATCATGGGTGAACCTGACCCCGAAACTCAAGAAGGGAAACAATCGTCTCCGGTTTCGGATCCGAAACCACCACGCCGGCTGGGGGTATCATCTTCAGCTCAAAATCAACGGGAAGGTATCCGTGATCCAGTGCGGAACGCCGCCGACCTTCCGGGAGCCGTGTCGCTGCTGCGGGAAGGAAGGGTTTGAAGTCGGGGTGATCGACGATCTGCCGGTGATGTGGATCTATTACGACCCGGACGAAGGAACCGCCGAACTGGTCCGGTGAATCGGACGCAACGGGAGACCCATGAGTTACTACCGACAACCGCCACGCCGGTTCCAGGGGCCGGGAGGAACCCAGATCGGTATTCCGGGGCTGACACCGATGGTCAAGCTCCTCATCATGACCTGCGGAGCGGTCTGGGTGCTGCAGCTCCTTTTATCCTTCAGTTCCTCGTTCCAGGGGATTTTGTCCTACTATCTTGGAGTGACGCCGGTCCTGACCTTGCAGCACGGGATGATCTGGCAGCCGTTCACCTACATGTTCCTTCACTCTCCGGTGACCCTCAGCCATCTCCTGCTGAACATGCTGTTCCTCTGGATGTTCGGAGGTGAGTTGGAACGGCACTGGGGGAGCCGGGGATTCCTTCGCTATTTCCTGATCACTGGAACCGGGGCCGGGGTGATCGTCGCCCTGACCGGGATCTTCTCTCCAGCTTCGGCTTCCCGCGCCACCATCGGAGCATCCGGGGCGATTTACGGCCTCATCCTGGCGTACGGGATGCTGTTCTCCAACCGGATCATCCTGTTCATGTTGATTTTCCCGATGAAGGTGAGAACCTTCGCCTGGATCATGTTCGGTATCGCTTTCCTTTCCGCCATGGGTGGGGCCAACTCGAACATCTCCAACGTGGCGCACCTGGGAGGGGGACTGGTCGGGTACCTGTACCTGAAGCGGGCCTGGCGGGTTGGAGAGTTCTACCGCGAGCTTCGATGGAAATTCCAGAAAAGGAAGTTCAAGGTCATGCCCCCGGACGATCAGGATCCTTGGATGAACTAGCCCCAACGTGACAATCATTCGCGAGTAAAAACGCGTCAGAGTGCGCCAGGCCTGGTCACACGCAGCCTTCAACGGGAGCAGCATACCCAATCGTATGGGAGCATTGGTGGAGGCGCGAGTACGGCCGGATCCGGCGCACTCTGACACGCTTTCACTCGTAGAGGATTGTTCGCTCAGGGACTCCGACGGGCCGGGCCGTTCCGTCGCACGGATCAGGGAGCTTCGCTCTCCCGCCGGATCTGGTCCTCGAGCATTCTCAATGCCTTGGCCCGGGGCATGTTCTCGTCCATGGCGATAATCCTGAGATCGTCCCAGTATCCATTGCGGAGGGTGGTGTAGTAGAAACTCGACCCCGCCGAAAACCAGGTCACGAATCGGCCGGAGATCCACTCGGACTTCCGCTCGCGTACCTGCTGGATGCCCGCTGGAATCTGTAGCGCCTCGAAGTACACCACCGGCACCGGTTCGTCCCGGATCCCCCAGGTGAACAGGGCGCCTGAGTTCCCGGGAACCTGCGATGGCAGAATGGAGGAGAAGTAAGAGAGGCCCGGATCCGGCGTCGGAGCGGCGGATCCGCCGAAATCGGCCGATTGCCCCTCCGGCGGGATGATGTCCGGATCGTTAATCGGGAGCTGTTCCGGGCCGAAAACCGGTTCCAGCGACGTCCGGTCCAGGCTGAGCCGGTACCGCCGGGGGAACGAACCGGAATCGTTCATCCAGACCAGGTGCACCATTTGGGGGCGAACGTCGATTTCCGGTTCCAGGTTGTTTCCCGGCCCGGACCACACGGTCACCGGAGGGCTCCAGCCGGTGTCTCCGAACCGGGAGATCTGCAGGATCGTGCCGTTTCCCTCGGACCGGGCCCAGACCAGGACCGGCATGTCGGCTACCGGGTCGATGTCGATGAATGGATCCAGCTCCAGGGCGAAATCGTCGGTGCCGGGAACGGATTGAGAATTTTTGGATCCGTCCCGCAACTGCCGTGTGTGGATCAGGACGGTTCCGCCGGTTTTGTTCAGGTTGTCCCAGGTGTCGACGGCGACGGAATGAACGGTTCCGGTCGAGTCGACCGAACTGAGATTCCCCGCATGGACAGAGGTCCAGGCGGCGGCCAGGAACACCGCGGCGAACACGATTCCCGCGGGGAGCTTCATCGCTTTAGCGAGAGGATGCTGGTGACGTCCACGGCGCACAGGAAATCCTTTAAAAACGGGAGTTCAGGATGCATCTGCTGCAGCCGGGCGAAGTGCTCGTCCCGGCTTTCGAAATCGCGGGTGCGGTTTCCCAGTTCTCCCAGGAGGTAGTGACAGTTTTCTTCGATATCGGAGAATTCGTACCGGCGGGCCAGCCCCAAGGCCTCGCAGCCGTGCTCCAGCGCCCGGGGGTAATCGCCCAGAAGGAGCTGCCCGTAGCAGAGATCCTGGAGGCATTCGGCCCGGCAGCGCCGGTCTCCGACCTGGTTCGCGAGGGCCAGGGCTTCCTGGATCCGGTCCAGGCCGCCTTTCAGGTCTTCTTTCATCAGGAGGCAGTAACCGATGTTCTCCAGGAGGATCGCCCGGCTGTACCGGGTGTCGCCCTGCTGCCGTTCCCGAAAACCGGCCGAGAGGTTGTATTGCGCCAGTGCTTCGTCCACGTAGTTCTGGCTCAGGAGGATGTTGCCCAGGAGGGCGTGGCTGACCCCCAGCCGGTCGATGGAGCCGAGTCGACCGGCGTACTCCATGGCGCGGGCGGCATAGCGCCGGGCCCGATCGTGTCGCCCCTGCTTGCGGAGACTCGTGGCCAGGTTGTAGGCGGCGGAGAAGGAGATTTCGTGCGAGTTGCTCCGGAGCAGAATCTCCCGCAACCCCTCGGCCCCTTCCCGGGCCCGGCCTGCCTGGATCAGCACCATGGCGATGTTCAGATCGGAGGCATCCTGCCGGTCGGTTCGGCTGGGGTCGCCGGGAGGGAGGGAGTCGGCGATCTTCCGCGCCTTCCTGTACGCTTCCAACGCCTTGCGAAAATCGCCCTTGCGGGTCGCGTCCGCTCCCGCCTTCGAGATCTCTTCGTAGCGTTCTCCAGGGTTTCTGACGGTGGAGGTGGTCATCGATTTAGTGGTTACCCTTGGACTCGCCGGCCTGAGAATTGGCTTTGAGCCGGAGGAATTCCAGGACCTCTTCCCGGGCTTCCAGGTCGAGAGCGTGGAAGAGACTCAGAACCTCCCGGTCCATCCATGGGCCGCCTTGGACGGATTCCGGATTGTTATCGAAAAAGGCGCCGATTTCCATGCCGAAAACGCCCAGGATTTTGAAGAGGGCATCCAGGGAGACCTTGTACTCCCCGTTTTCCATCCGGCACAGATCGGATTGCTGGATCCCGATCTTGGAGGCCAGGACCGCCTGGGTCAGACCCCTTTCCTTCCGGATCTGACGGATCTTGGATCCGACGAAAACGGTCTGCCGCTTCCGACTTCGATGCCCTGCCCGTGCATGCATGACTCAATCTCCTCGCCAACGAAGAATATCACGAAAACCCTTATGGTTATTGACTTCTGTTACGAAAAGGACCCTTGACAGTTTGCCGGTCTCACCCTAAACTCACTACACCCATGAGTTCGGCACCGGGTGAATCCCAAGGTCGCAAGACCGGTTCGGAAGGTGAAACGGCACGGTGAAAAGAAAGAACCATTTTTCGCTTCCCAATGCCTATGCTGTTATGGCATCCTGTCAATTGCAACGGAACGTTCCCTCTTGCACGGGGTGTAATTTAAATAATCTTACGGTTCGAGCAGGCTAAATGTACGATTGGTTGGATAAACCGTCAAGGAATCTTTGCTTTTCAGGTCCATTAGATCGGTAGAAACACCGCAACCGGTTGGAGTGCTTCATGGAATCAACTCGCAACGATCGTGGGACCGTCCTTTCCCGGTATTTTTCGGAAATCCGGAATTACCCGCTCTTGACGAAAGAAGAAGAGCTGGAGCTGGCGGAAAACGTCCGCAAAGGATGCAAGCGGTCGCTGAACGAGTTGATCGAATCGAACCTGAGTTTCGTGGTGAAGGTGGCCAGCGAATACAGGAACCTGGGCCTGGCCTTCGAAGATCTGCTGAACGAGGGAAACATCGGCCTGATCGAGGCGGCCCACCGGTACGACGCCTCCAAGGGAACCAAGTTCATCACCTACGCGATCTGGTGGATCCGCAAGTCGGTCTTGAAGGCGCTCAGCGAGCATTCGAACCTGGTTCGCATCCCCAACTACCAGTTGAAAAAGGTGCGGGAAATCCGGGATGCGGAGGCGATGCTGCGGCGATCCCTCGGCAGGAAGCCGAGACGGGATGAGATCTCCAGGAAACTGTCCAAAAGCGTCGCCAAGGTAGACCAGGTCCTCCAGTTCAACATGCGCGAATTGAGCCTGGACGACAAGGTCGGCAAAGACCGGGAAACGCCGATTTCCGACTTTCTGGAAGACAAAGACCGGACCAGTGCCGAGGAGGATCTCCTGAAGAGGGAGGCCAGCACCCTGGTGACCGAAGCGCTCGAACATCTTACAGGGCAGGAGCGCACCGTGATCGGATACCGGTTCGGGCTGGAAACCGGCAAGGCGCTGACCCTCAAGGAAATCGGTCTCAAGATGGGAATCAGCCGGGAGCGGGTCCGGCAGATCGAGTGCCAGGCGAAGACCCGCCTTCGGAAGCTGTTCGTGCGGCGAAGAATCGCCAAACATCCCTTTCCCGCCCGCCTCCACTGAATCTGCCGTAGACTCCACAGCGAAATTATGCTTTCCTGTCCCTCGCCCCCGGGCGGACTGGGAGTCGAGTCGCCGCAGGTTCTACATGGGGGAGGTGTGAGCGAAATTCACGATCGATCGAGACGGAGGAAACCCGGCCGCGCCGAAAACCGGCCGGACACCTTGGACTGGGACAGGTTGCTGTCCATGGATTCGGTGGAAGGCGCCGCCCGTGAAATCCGGAAAATGTTGTCCCTCGATCCGGACGGAACCCGGCCCGGCGCCGGGTCCGGCCGTCCGCCTAGGTCCTCCCGGCCGGCACCTCCCCTAGCCTCCACCGAAACCGAAGGATCGGCCGGGAACGATCCGGTCGAAGGCGCCCTTGAGGTCTGGCGCGCAGCCAGGCGGGAGCTGGCCAGGGTGGAAGAGCGGCTGGAAGCCCGCACCCGGGAGTTAGGGCTTCTCCAGACCCTGGGAAGAAAAGCAGCGGAGGCGCACTCGGTTCCGGAGCTGTTCCGGGTCGCATCGGAAACCCTGCAGGAGTCGCTGAACCCGGAAATGATCCTCATCGTTCACCTGGATGAACCGTCCCCGAAGGCGGAATGCTACCTGGTTCGGCCCGCGTCTCTCGACGTAAGGGCTCAGGTGGCACGGTTTTCCGGCGAGCGGATCGGGAGAGAACTTCCGGAAGGCCTGGAGGTGCAGGTTCGGAAGCTCGCTTCGTGGGACGAATCCCACTGGAGCCTCCGCACGGTTCAGGAGCGGGACCTGACGATGCTCCCGATCCTGCGCCGGGGGACGGCGATCGCCTGTCTCACCCTGGCCCATTCCCGGCCTCCCCGGGAAGGAACCATCCGGCTTCTCCACGGCGCGGCCAACCAGCTGTCCACCCATATGGACCGGATTCTTACCGTACGGGAAGCAGAGCAGGACCGTTTCCGGGCCATCCTGGAATGCATGCCCCAGGGGGTGATCCTTCTCGACCGGGAGTTCCGGCCGGTCCACGTCAACCCTGCGGCACGGCGGCTTCTGGATCCGTTCGGCCTGGGGCGGGACTCGACTCCGGTGAAAACCCTGGAACGCCTGGATCTGGCGATCCTGGCGGAGAGAGCGGTTTCGGCCGGGGAAGGTTCGTCCGAGACCGAGTGGAGGCTTCCTCTTGGAGAGACATGGAATGTGACCGCTTCGGCGGTCCAGGATGAAGCGGGTCGCGTGGAAGGCTGGGTTTACGTCTTCACCGACCTGACGGAAAGCCGCAGGCTGCAGGACCAGCTGGCGCAAGCGGAAAAGATGTCCAGCCTCGGCCAGATGATCTCCGGCGTGGCTCACGAATTGAACAACCCGCTGGCGTCGATCCTGGGATACGCCCAGTTGCTGCAGGCGGCCCCTCCGGAAAAGAAAGAGGATCTGACGGCCCGTCTCAGGATCATGAATCAGGAAGCGGGCCGGTGCCAGAAAATCGTTCGAAACCTGCTCTCCTTCGCCCGGCGCGGCGATTCGAAAAAGAAGCTGTTTTCACTGAACGAAAAGATCCTTTCGGTCCAGGCGCTGCTCCACTACCAACTCCGGATGGACGACGTGGAGATCGTGCCTGAAACCGATCCGGAGCTTCCGGTTCTGAGCGGAGACGACCACCAGATCCAGCAGGCTGTTTTGAACTTGGTCACCAACGCTCATCATGCCCTCAAGGAGGCCGGGAGAGGGGGCCGGATCCGGATCCGGACCCGGAGACTGGACGAGAACGAAATTCTCCTGGAAGTGGAAGACGATGGGCCGGGAATTCCGCCGGAGATCCGGGGGAGGATTTTCGATCCGTTCTTCACCACCAAGCCGCCGGGGAAAGGGACCGGGCTGGGACTTTCCCTCGTCTACGGGGCGATCACCTCCCAGGGCGGAACGGTGAAGTGCGTGGACTCGGAGAGCGGGGGGGCCTGCTTCCGGATTCGGCTCCCGGTGGGGGGAACCGGGACGGAGGAGCCGGGAAAAAGGGAGCCGGGCACGAAACTTCCTCCAGCGAAAAGCTGCAGGGTTCTGGTCGTGGACGACGAGAACACGGTTGCCGGCCTGATGAAAGCGATCCTGGAGGAGGAAGGACACCAGGTCGCCGTCGCCGGAAGCGGACGGGAGGCCCTGGAATGCCTGGAGCAGGAGTCGTTCCGGCTGGCGGTCATCGATTACCGAATGCCGGGCCTGAGCGGGATCCGCCTCTGCGAGGAGATCCGGGAGCGATTCGGCGCGGAACGGGTCCGCCTGTTGCTGACTTCCGGCGACACGGTCAGCGGGGAACCGGAAACGGTGGCGGGGCGCCTGGGAACGTCCCTGCTGCAAAAGCCTTTTCGCATGGAGGAGTTCCAGGCCGAAGTGCGCCGGTGCCTTCGCGGGGAGGCGGCGGGGGGGACGTGAGCCATCTCGTTCTCGGCACGGCCGGTCACATCGATCACGGAAAGAGCGCGCTCGTGCAGGCGCTGACCGGGGTCCACCCGGACCGTCTCCAGGAGGAGCAGGCCCGGGGCATCACCATCGAGCTGGGATTCGCCGACCTGGACCTGGGGGAAGGGCTGGGTCTTTCGCTGGTGGACGTCCCCGGACACGAGCGGTTCGTCCGGCACATGGTGGCGGGGGCGACCGGGATCGACGCGGTCCTCCTGGTGGTCGCGGCGGATGAGGGGGTGATGCCCCAGACCCGGGAGCATCTTCAGATCTGCGAACTCCTGCAGGTTCGTTACGGGCTGGTGGCGCTGACCAAGTGCGACCTGATCGACCCGGACCTGCTGGAAGTGGTCCGGCTGGAGACCCGGGAGATCCTCGCCGGCAGTTTCCTGGAAAACGTTCCGCTCGTCCCGGTATCCTCCCGGACCGGCGAGGGGATCGATGCCATCCGGGAGGAGTTGAAGGCACTGATCCGAAAGGTACCCGCCCGGACCGCGGCGGGGATCGCCCGGCTCCCGGTCGACCGATCGTTCACCATGAAAGGGTTCGGAACGGTGGTCACCGGCACCCTGGTCGCAGGGACCTTTGCCGAAGGGGAAGAGGTGGAAGTGTTGCCCGGCGGGAAACGAGGCCGGATCCGTGGGTTGCAGGTGCACGGTGAGCCGGTGCAAACCGTTGCTGCTGGGCGTCGGACCGCCGTCAATCTGCAAGGTCTCCGGTGCGTCGAAGCGCCCAGAGGGTCCACGGTGACCCGACCGGGGATCCTGCGGACCACCGACCGGGTCTGGGCGGAGGTCCGCCTGCTGGAGGAAGCGCCCGAATCGATCCGGAGAGGAGGGACGGTACGGTTCCATCAGGGTACGGCGGAACTGGACGCGAGAATCCGCGTCCTGGACCGGTGCGGGGACGGCGTCGTCCACGCGGAAATCGTTCTGGCCGGGCCGACTCTCCTGCTTCCCGGCGACAGGTTCATTCTTCGCCGTCCGATGCCGGTGGACACGTTGGGAGGGGGAGTGATCCTGGACAACGATCCGCCTCGGGGCAGGGAGGCGAAAGAGGAACGGGCCGCCATGGCGGGAGGGAGGAGGATCGGAAACGACCCGGTGCTCCTCCGCCTCAGCCGCCGGGGCCTGGCCGGGTGCGATCGCATCTCCCTTTCCAGGGCGCTGGGGTTGACGGAAAGGGAGCTGGCGGACCGTCTCGAGCAACTGGAGTCCGATCATGCAGTGGTGCAGGGCGGAGGCCGCTACTTTCCCGGTTCGGTGCTGGCCGATCTGGCGAAGAAGATCGCCGACCGCCTGGGCCGGTTCCACCTGGAGGAGCCGCTCAGGAAGGGGATGCCCAGGGAAGCGTTGAGGAGCGAACTTTGTCGAGCGTTCCCCCAGGAAGCATGGCGCGAGTTCCTGGGCCGGATGGAGAAGAACGGCACCATCAGGATCCTGGCCGAACGCCTGGCGCTCCCGGATCACGCGGTCGAACTGTCCCCGGCCCAGAAGAGGAGAAAGGACGCAATCGAAACGCGCTTTCGGGAAGCAGGCCTGACCCCTCCCTCCGTCGAGGAGGTTCTCGGTGCTTCCCCCACATCGGGGGACCGGGAACTCCTGGAACTGCTCTACGAGGAGGGAGAGCTGATCCGCCTTGGAGACGGGCGCCCGTTTCACGCCGGCGCCCTCGGGGAACTGGGTGAGCGGCTGCGGGAGTTCGCGAAAAAATCCCCGACCATCGACGTGGCCCGGTTCAAGGACCTGGCCGGCGTGACCCGGAAGAACGCGATTCCTCTCCTTGAGTACCTTGACGGCGAACGTCAGACGCGTAGAGTGGGGGATGTACGTGAAATCCTTATTCGCTGAAGGCGGGAGCTCGAAACCGGCCGGAGGAACGTGAGATGTGTTTTCTTGGATTGATCGGATCCCTTGGCGGCGGCGAGATTATTCTCATCCTTCTGGTCGTCGTACTCCTGTTCGGTGGCCGGAAGATTCCGGAACTCGCCAAAGGATTAGGCGAGGGGATCAAGAATTTCCGGTCCAGTGTTCGAGAGGCGGACGACGAGCCGAACGATAAGAACCAGGACAAGTCCTCCGGCGACCTCGAGAAATAGTGCCTCCAGGAGAGAGGGATCCGAAAGCCGAGTTGCTCCGCCGGCAGAAGGAGGCCGCGGACCGGCTCCGTCAGGATGTCCTCGGCTCCGACGGGTGGCTGGAGAATCCGTACTACAAGACGTTTGCGCGGCAGTTGGGCGGAGAGCCGAAGCCGGTCGACCGGGCGGAGGTCCTGGATGCCTGCCTTGCTTCGGATGTCGTGTACCTGGCCGAATTTCACGCCGTAGAAGCCTGCCAGACGTACGCCGCGGAACTTCTCCGGGCGCTGGCGGCCGGTCCCGGTTCCCTTTTCCTGGGCGTGGAGTTTCTTTACACACGGCAGCAGCCGCTGCTGGAGGCCCGTCAGTCGGGCGCGTTGGATGATGAAAACTTCCTGCGTCGGATCCATTACCGGGAAGAGTGGGGCTATCCGTGGAGCGGTTACAGAGCGCTCCTGGATTGCGCCAGGGATCTGGGGGTCCCGGTCCACGCCCTGGATGTGCCCCCTCGGGGGGGGTACGAAGGACTGGTAAGACGGGACAAACATGCGGCCCGCCGAATCGCTTCTCTGCTGGCGTCCGGCCCGGACCGCCGGGCGCTGATCCTGTTCGGGGAAACCCACCTGGCCGAGGGACATATCCCTGCATCGGTGCGGACGCGACTGAGCAGGATCGGCCTGCGCAAGCGATCGGTAACCGTCTTCCAGGATTCGGACCTGGCCTATTGGAGATTGGTCGGCTCCGGGAAATCTCCCCCGGATGCGGCCCGTGTGAGGGAACGGACCTGGACGGTATTTCACGGCACTCCGCTGGCCAAGTATGAAGCGTATCGTCAGGTATTGGAGAGATGGAGGGGAGATGTCCCCCAGGAAGAGGAAGTGGACCTGACTCCAGCGGTTCATCACCTGATCGGCGTGCTGCTGGAGTGGATAGGAATCCGCCCGGAAAGGCACCGGCTGGTGCACCAGGCCGGTTGGGCCGAAGCGCTGGAAGACGCGTTTCCGGAGGTTTACAGCGGTCCGGACGCCGCCGAATTGCTCGCTCCGATCCTGGAGGAGCATGGACGGACGGAGGAGGACGTGGTCGAGAGTGTTCGGCGGTTTCGGGAGAGCGGCGCCCTGTACGACAGCCGTTCGAACACCATGTTCCTGGAGCGGTATTACCCCGGAAGAGCGTCTGGAGAGGGGGCGCGGTTCCTGCGGGCCGCTCTGACGGGAAGGCTGTTCCTGTCGCCGACCGGAAGCGAGGATCCCGCGCACCGGGCGTACGGGGCGGCCTATGGAGAGGGCCTGGCCTACCTGGGAACACGGCTGGTCGATCCCGCGAGCCGATTCATCGTGGAGAAACGCCCGCCGGCGGACGGGGAAATCGAGCGGTGGATGAGCCGTCACTTGGAGGTCGAGCGGTCCGGTCGTTGGAATCCTCCGGAGGACCTCCTGGAACCACTCAGAGGCTCCAGGAGGCTGTCCCGTGAACTGGCCGAACGGCTTGGAAGACACCTGGGGGAAATTCTGTACCGGAGGGTGCTTTCAGGCCGGCTGGCGGCAGGGGGGCTCCGGAAGCTGTTTTCCAGGCCGTTTCTGCCGGAACAGGCTCCAGGTACGGTTTTGAGGCTGCTCCGCCAGGATCGGGGCTGAAATTCCCTCAAAATAGGTTCTTGTCAGATCTTACCTTTTTGAGTAGCTTTGAATGCCTAGGCAGACCTGCTAGGATGGATAGGTGTTTACCGGTCGGGGAATTTGAGGGCGGCGGAAAAACGGAGGTCCAAGGGGAACCCGGGACAATTTTTGGGAGAAGACCTGCATGTACAGAACCAATGAAGATATCGCCAGAAAAATCTATCGGGCGCTGAAAACCCCCTCCGACGACAATACGCGCACCGACCCGATTCTCGCCTTCCATTTCAAGAGCAAGGGCGACTATCTCATGATGCGATGCAACAAAACGCCCGAGATCTCCATCAAAGGGAAGGATCAAACCGCCGGAGAAGTGAAGTTTTTCGCGTACAGCGATTTTGCCGATTTTCACGAGGATGACGTCCTGTTCCGTCTCAAGGACGATATCGAGTTGATCGAGCTTTACCGGAACGGCGCCATCGACGCCCGTTCCTTCACTTCCTGGGATGAGTTCACCGGGTGGCTGGATGAACTGGATGAGAATGGTGTTCAGATCTCCCTGAAACTTCCCTGCCTTGTGTATGCGGCCGTCCGGGGGCAGATGCCCTCCATGCAGAATTTCATCGTCGAAGCGATCAAGGCCTCTCTGAAGAGCGGGCTCGAATGAAGCGGACCGTTTTTCGGGTCTGGATCCTGGCATTTCTTTTTTTTCATTCCGCCCACGGGGCTTTTTCCCTTCCGAATATCGGCGAAGAGGGCGTGGTTCGAACCGTCCTGCAGGGCTCCGAGCCGGTGGATTTGCCGATCCGGTATCTCGGCACCGTTGCCGGCGGCGTCGGTCCGGGGATCGATCTGCACTTGGTGGAACTGACCGGTCCGGTCGGCGAAGGGGCGGGAATCTTCGCCGGGATGAGCGGGAGCCCCGTTTATTTCCGGGGTGAGATGGTCGGCGCCCTGGCCTACCGGCTCGGGCGGATGCCGAAAAAGGCGGTCGGCGGTTTCGTGACTCTCGAAAACATTCGGCAGGCGGCCCGGATGGCCGGAGGCGCCGAACCGATCGCCACCTCGCTGTCCTCCTCCGGAGTGGCGCCGGAGGTGATGAACTGGCTCGAGGACGCGCTGAGCGCCGAGGGGATCCCGATCGCCGGAAGTTCCTACGGCGGTGCCGGGGATCGGAAGCCCGGGGGCCCCGGCCCCCACCTTTGACAACTGCCGGCGGCTCGCCCTGAACT
>CAZZIV010000073.1:0-12981 GCA_964654385.1 uncultured Acidobacteriota bacterium
CGATTTTAGCCCACGTGGATCACGGGAAGACGACCTTGGTCGACGCTCTGCTCTGGCAGGCGGCTCTTCTCCGGGAGCATCCGGATCTCCCGGACGAACGATTGTCCGAGCCGGAGCCGGCCCGGGAAAAAGCGGTCCGGGTGATGCCCAGAACCGTTTCCCTGGAGTACCGGGGGGTCACGATCCAACTGCTGGATACGCCGGGTCGGGCCGATTTCGGAGGAGAGGTACGACGGACCCTTCGTATGGCGGACGGGATCCTGTACGTCGTCGACGCCCGGGAAGGACCGTCCCCCAAGAACCGGTTCGTGTTGGCCCAAGCGCTGGCCGACGGCCTGGAACCGGTGGTCGTGTTGACGAAGATGGATCAGCCGGGTACCGCCGCCGAGGCGGTGGTGGACCAGATCCGGGAAATATTCCTGGATCTGGATGCCTGCCGGGAGCAGTTGGAGTTCCCGGTGCTGTACTGCGACGCCTTCCGGGGAGTCGGTTCCGCCGATCCGGCGGTGAGGGAAGGCTCCATGCGTCCGCTTCTGGACACGATCCTCGAGACGATCCCCGGCCCGGAGATCCATTCCGAAGCGCCGTTCCTGATGCAGGTGACCGACCTCGATTACGACGATTACCACGGGAGACTGGCGGTGGGGCGGATCCTGCAGGGCCGCATCCAGGCGGGAGAGGTTCTTTTCCGGAGAAACGGCGCCGAGGAGCCGACCCGTGGAACCGTCTCCGGAATCTGCCGGACCCAAGGAATGGGGTTCCGGGAATTCTCCGAGGCGACGGCGGGGGATGTGGCCGCCCTGGCCGGCCTCGAGGGAGTGAAAATCGGGGATACGCTCTCCACCGACCCTCTGCCGGAGCCGCTTCCCGCGCTTCCGGTGGACCGGCCGACCATCTCGGTGGTGATCGAAGCGAACGATTCTCCGACGGCAGGGCAGGACGGCCGGTATATCGCTGCGGCCGACCTGCGCGAACGCCTCTGGCGGGAGATCCTGACCAACCCGGGGATTCATGTGGAGGAGATCGCCGGAGGGAACTCGTTCCGGATCCGCGGACGGGACGAGTTGCAGCTGGCGATCCTGATCGAAATGATGCGCAGGGAAGGGTATGAAATGCTGGTGAGCCGTCCGGAGGTGGTTACCGCGCCTTCGGAAGACGGGACCGGCACCCTGGAGCCGATCGAGACCCTGGTCATCGATTGCCCGGAGCCGTACGCCGCGGTCGTCATCCAAAAAGCGGAAGCCCGCCAGGGGAAAATGATCCGAATGGTGAATCACGGGACCGGCCGAACCCGGGTGGAGTTCCGGATTCCCGCACGGGGGTTGATCGGCTTCCGGTCCGAGTTTCTGAGCGATACGCGGGGAGCCGGGATCATGAATCATATTTTCCTGGAGTACGGCGCGGCCTGCCGGGAGGAACCGCCTGTTCGGCCCGGCGTCATGGTGGCGAACCGTCCAGGGCGGGCCACCGCCTGGGCGATCGAACATCTTCAATCCCGGGGACCGATGTTCGTCTCCCCAGGCGATGAAGTGTACGAAGGGATGATCGTCGGCGAGAATTCCACCGGCCAGGATGTTCGGGTGGATATCACCAAAATCCGAAAGAAAGGGTCTGCCGGCGCGGAAGACCCTGGAGAAGAGCGGGCCAGGTTGATCCCTCCCCGGTTTCTGAGCCTGGAGCAGGCGATGGAATACCTCAGCCGGGACAGCGTCGTGGAAGTGACGCCCCGCCTCTTCCGTCTGCGGAAACGGTCGCTGAAAGTGGGGCAGGCAACGGAAAACCCCTGAGTTTTCAATCGTTTCGGTTGACGCTGTTCAGCACGGCGTGTAACCTGCTGAGGTTCTAAAGGTTACGTTCTCAAGGCCGTCTGAGAGGGAAGAGTTGCCGGGGCATTCGGGGGGGGCCTGTCCCGGCCGCGGCCGAAGGGGGATAGCGAATGCTGCAGAATCTCGTTCTCGGCCTGGGCTTCGCCGCGCTCTGCGTGTTTTTGGGCTGGTTTCTGAACATGAGGCTCGGAGGGCGGAGTCTCGACGCCGCGCGAAAGCGAGCCGATGAGATGATCCGTAGCGCCCGAAGAGAGGCCGAGAAGGCCCGGCAGGCTTCGGTATTGAAAGCCCGGGAGGAGATATTCCAGCAGAAAAAGAAAGCCGAAAACGATCTTCGCTCCCGGAAAGGCCAATTGCAGAAGAGAGAGCGGGATGTGCGGACCGCCAACAGGGAAATGGAAGAGCAGCAGGCTGCCCTTGAGCAGGAACGGGAGGCGATGGAGGAAGCGGCGGCGGCGTTGAAGAAACGCGAAGAGGAACTGGAAAACCTGCACCACGAGGCCCGCCGGATTATCGACGAGCAGAACAACCGGCTGGAACGGGCCTCCGGGCTGACCCAGGTGGAAGCCCGGCGGCAACTGCTTCAAAACCTGAAAGCGGAGTCCCGATTCGAAGCCGCTTCGATCATCAAGGAAATCAAGGACGAAGCCCAGAGGAACGCGGAAAAGGAGGCGGGCAAGATCATCGCCCTGGCGATCGAGCGTGCCGCTTCCGACCTGAGCGCGGAACGGACCATCACCCATTTCCCACTGCCCAAGGGGAGCGATCTTCGGGGAAGGATCATCGGGCACGAAGGAAAAAACATCAAGGCTTTCGAAAAGGTGACCGGCATCCAGCTGTTGCTGGAAGAAAACGGCGAGAGCGTGACGCTGTCCGGGTTCAACCCGGTCGCCCGGGAACTAGCCCGCAGGGTGTTCACCACCTTGATCCGTGACGGAAACATCCATCCGCGACGGATCGAGGACCTCCACCGGAGATACTTGAAAAAGCTGGAGGAGGAGATGAGACAGGCCGGAGAAGAGGCGCTGAAGGAACTGGGCATCAAGAAGGTCCACCAGGAGATCGTCCGGTTGGTCGGCCGGTTGAAATATCGAACCTCTTACGGTCAGAATGTCCTGCTCCACTCCAAGGAGGTAGCCTACTTCACCGGAATGATGGCCGCCGAGCTGGGAATGGATGAGAACCTGGCCAGGCGAGCCGGCCTGTTTCATGACATCGGAAAGGCAATCGACTATGAGCGGGAGGGGACCCATCCGGAGATCGGAGCGGAAATTGCCGCCAAGTGCGGCGAAGATGACGTGGTGGTGAATGCCATCGCCTCTCACCACGAAGATTGCGAGGTGATTTCCCCGATCTCGGTCCTGGTCTCGGCGGCCGACTCCCTGTCCGGCGCCCGGCCCGGCGCCCGCAGGAAGAGCGTGGCCGAATACATCCGGAGAATCGAACGGCTGGAAGATCTGGCCAACTCCATGAAGGGTGTGGAGCAATCCTACGCCCTGCAGGCCGGCCGGGAGATTCGCGTGATCGCCTCCTCCGAAAAGGTGGACGACGCCCACCTGGACATGCTTGCCGGTGATCTGGCGGGGAAGATCCAGTCGGAGATGGATTACCCGGGGAAAATCAAGGTGACGGTGATCCGGGAACACCGGGCGGTGGAATACGCCAACTGATCATGGGCCTGATTCCCGATTTCGGCGCCGGCGGCTATCTTCTGCTGGGAACGGCGGTGACCACCGCGCTTTTCCACACCCTCATACCGGACCATTGGTTGCCGTTCGTTCTCGCCGGCAAGGCCCGGGGTTGGAGCGGACGGTATACGGCGGTTCTTTCCGGTGTCTCGGCGCTGCTCCATACCGGGTTGTCCCTGGCGCTGGCCTACGGAGCCCTGCTCCTGGGAAGGGAGGCGGCGGCAGCAGTGGGGGAAACGCTGGAAGCGGCCGGAGGGCTTCTCCTGGTGGTATTCGGCCTCGTGTACGCCGGGTGGGCCTGGCGGAAGGGTGGGCACTTTCATCCCGGCGGCAATCTGTTTCACCCGTCCCACGAACGGCCTGGCTGTGATGGCCGGGAAGGGGACGGGAACCCGGTTCATTTTCATTACCACGCCGACGAAGAACTGCTTTCCCGGCCCGGCCGGGCGAGCGGGTGGGCGCTGGCCCTGATCATCGGACTGAACCCGTGCATCTTGATCCTTCCGGTGATCCTGGCCTCGGTTTCCCATGGTCCCGGGATCGCCTTCGTGGTCGCGGGAGGGTACAGCTTGACAACCGCCGGCCTCATGGTCGGGCTCTCGGTAGTCGGAGTCACCGGGAGCCGCCGGCTGAGGGTACCGGCCCTGGCCCGCTACATGGAGTCGATCAGCGGGCTCTTGATCGCCCTGACCGGCGTCGTGGTGATGATCCTGCACGTGTAGAGAGGCTGCGGCTCCTCCCCGAAGAGACGGTTCAGGGCCGATCCTCACGGATAATCACCATCACGGTCTGGTCGTCCACCGGGATCTCCTCCTGGGAAAATTTCCGCACTTGGTCGAAGATTCGGTCCACCAGGCTTCGGGCGGAGCCGGTCCCGTGGTCGGCGATCAGCCGGCGGAGCCGTTCTTCGCCGAACATCTCCCCGTTCTCGTCGGTCGCTTCGGTGATGCCGTCGGTGTAGGCGACGAAGATCGAGCCGGGCGCCAGGGTGCAGTAGCCTCTCTCGTACCGGGATTCGGGGTTCGGTCCCAGGAGGAGGCCTCCGGTTTTCAATTCGAGAAACTCACCGTTCCGGTAGACGCAGGGTGGGTTATGCCCGGCGTTCGTATAGACCAGGGTACCGTTCAACTCCAACTCCCCGTAGAAGAGGGAGATGAACCGGGAAGCAAGGGTGGCGTGGCTGACCACCCGGTTGAGTTTCTCGATGGTGGCGGTCACCCGAAGGTTCTCCTCCACTCCCATCCGCAGGCCGATGATGGCATCCCGGGCCTGCAGGGCCGCCGGGAGGCCGTGTCCGGCCGCGTCGGCCACGGCGAGCCCCAGGACCCGGTCGGAGATCTCCAGGTAATCGTACAGATCCCCTCCGACCTCCTCCGCAGGTTCGCTCCGGCTCCAGATGTCGTACCCGGGAAAGGTCGGCGTCGATCTCGGTAGAATGGAGAGCTGGATCTGCCGGGTTCGGGCGACCCGGTCCTCCATCTGCTCCTCCCGGAGTTTCAGGCGGATGACGTGCCGGATCGTTCTGAGGGTGTACAGCACGTCCTCCGGATCGATGCACGAGTTGAGAGAGAACGCCAGGAGAATCCTGTTCCGGTCGCCGACGCTGATGGCGGCGAAATAGTCCACTCCGAGGGCTGCTTCGATCTCTGCATCGACGCCGGGATCGCCGACATGGTGGAGGACGGCGCCGTTCTGGAGCACCTCCTGGATCGGTCCGTATTCCACCGGGATTCGGAAACCTTCCGGCGCCGAAGCTTCCGGATATTGGCTGTGAAGGGTAAAGAAGCGGCCTTTGCGGATATAGATTCTGCCGCCGTCCAGGCAGAGCGGGTCGGAGAATTCATCCAGCAGTTGCCGGAGAATGGCGGAAAGGTCGGCGACCCGGTCGCCGGACCGTTCGATCCTCTCCAGGGTGTTTTGAAGCTTCCGGAACAGTTCCTTGTAATCCATGATCCGATGGTAGCCCGATCCGGCAAAGAATTCATCGCTCGGCAGGGGTTTGGGGAGGATTTTTGTGGCCGTCACTCTCCCCGGATACGAATCTCGGGCCGGGGCTTTACGGCGGAACCGGTTTCTGTGAAAATAACCGACTCTCCATCCTGAAAGAGGTGACCAATGATCCAGGAACTGTACACCAGGGAAAATCACGAATACATGGAACGGGCGCGGGAAGTGGCCGAGAAGGCGATGAGGCCGGTGGCGGCCAAGTATGACGTGGAGCAGACCTACCCCTGGGAAGTCCAGAAAGCGATCAAGGAAGCCGGCCTGAGCGGAGTCTGGATTCCGAAGGAGTTCGGCGGAGCCGGCGGCGGGGTCTTGAATCTCTGCCTGGTGGTGGAAGAGTTCTCCAAGGCCTGTGGAGGGATGGGGGTCGCCTACGCGGTCAACGCCCTGGGGACCTTCCCGATCATCCTGGGCGGAACCGAGGAGCAGAAGCGGCGCTGGCTGCCGGATGTGGCTTCCGGAGAGAAGCTGGTTTCCTTCGGCCTCTCGGAAAAAGAGGCCGGGTCCGACGCCGCCTCCATGACCACTACCGCCGTCCGGGAAGGGGACGAGTACGTCATCAACGGCGAAAAGAAGTGGAACACCGGTGGAGCGGTATCCTCCCTGAACACCATCTTCGCCGTAACCCAGCCCGGCCGGGGGGCCCGGGGGATCTCCGGCATCGTGGTGGAGAACGATCGCCCCGGCTACCGGGTCGGAAAACATGAAGACAAGATGGGGATCCGATGCGTGCCGGTGGTGGAGATTCACCTGGAGAACTGCAGGGTACCGGTGGAAAACCTTCTGGGAGGGAACGAAGGCGGAGGATTCAAGCAGGCGATGAAGACCCTGGACCTGGCTCGGCCGGGCGTGGCGGCCCAGGCGGTCGGACTGGCCCAGGGAGCCTTCGACCTGACCGTGGAATACACTTCGAGGCGGGAGCAGTTCGGCCAATCGATCAGCGCCTTCCAGGGCGTCCAATGGATGTTGGCCGACATGCAGACCCAGATCGAGGCGGCACGGCAACTGGTCCATGCCACCGCGCGGGCGGCCGACGCGGGGGCCAAAAACATCGGAAAGATGTCCGCCATGTGCAAGCTGCTGGCGACCGACGTGGCGATGAAGGTCACGACCGATTGTGTTCAGCTCTTCGGCGGTTACGGATACATTAAGGACTACCCGATCGAAAAATACATGCGGGACGCCAAGATCACCCAGATCTACGAGGGGACCAACCAGATTCAGAGGCTGGTGATCGCCCGCCATATTCTCAGGGAGGCGGCGAGCAAGGCCAAGAAGAAATAGCGGGTTACGAACCGGGAATCGGGGGAGACGCCGAACGGCGGACCGGGCCGACGGGCGTCACCGGCTGTCATACCGCGCCAGGATGGCGTTCATTTTTCGGCACGTTCGGTGGAAGGAAATCCGAGCCTGGAAAAATTATCCGGAAAATGGGGAAGATCTTGAAACACGGGAGTGGCACTTGCCTTGCATTGCCGGAGAGTACACATGACCTCCTCCTGGTCAGTGTCACGCCCTCTTCGGGTCTGAAGGTTTTGCCCCCCCGCAGACCCGAAGAGGGCTGACTTTTGCCCGGCGATTTACAAAAGCGAAGCAGGTTGTTCGATGCGGCGGTCGGCCTGATGGCGGACTGCGGCAGGGACGGGGTGATCCGGGTGGAAGGGGTCAGCATGTTGCCCACATTCCCCCCGGATACGCGGATCCTGGTCGATTTTTCCCATTGCACGCCCAGGCCCGGCGATGTTCTCCTGTTCCGGCAGGCCGGTTCCCTGGTGGTCCACCGGTTCCTGGCGGAAGTCCGGTCCCGGCGGGCGGGGGAATGCCTCCGGACCCGGGGAGACGGGGTGTCGGCTCTGGATTCCCCCTTGTTCCCGAAGGACGTAGTCGGAAAGGTCACCGCCTTTCGGCGCTCCGGTACATGGTGGAGCCTGGAAACCGGTCCGGCTCGAGCCTGGGGACGACTGGTGGCCCTGCACGATCACTTCTGGGCGGTCATGGTCGTCGCCGGGAGCCGGGTGGACCGGTTCTTCTCCAGGATCGGTCTGCCACGGTGGACCGGCAGGTTGGCGGCGTCTTTGGATCGGTGGGCGCTCCGCTGGGCCGACCGGTTGTTGTTCCGGCTGTTTCATACCCGGATCGTTTCTCCCCGTTCCTCGGAAGTGGACCTTCAGGTCGATTCGTCCGACGCCGCCTGAGCCCGCTGCTATAATCCTGAAGACCGGCAGGATCTGCCCTGACGCAGGTTCGCCATCGCCAGGGAGTATCCTGATAAAGATGATCAACGCGATTCTTACCAAGATTATCGGTTCCAAGAACGAACGATACTTGAAGAAGCTCGAACCGATCCTGGGCCGGATCAACGAACTCGAACCCTCGATGAAAGCTTTATCCGACGATGATCTCCGGGAAAAGCGGCAGGAGTTCCATTCCCGGGCCCAAAACGGCGAATCCCTGGACGATCTTCTCCCCGAGGTGTTCGCCGTGGTGCGCGAAGCATCGATCCGGGTTCTGGGAATGCGCCACTACGATGTCCAGTGTATCGGTGGGATCGTTCTGCACCAGGGGAAGATCACCGAAATGAAAACCGGTGAAGGAAAAACCCTGGTGGCCACCCTTGCCGCCTACCTGAACGCGGTGGAAGGGAAAGGGGTCCATGTGGTCACCGTGAACGACTACCTGGCCCGCCGGGACGCCGAGTGGATGGGAAAGTTGTATACCTTTCTGGGCCTGACCGTCGGGGTGATTCAGCATGATATGCCCGACGAGGACCGGAAGGCCGCTTACCAGGCCGATATCACCTACGGGACGAACAACGAATACGGGTTCGATTACCTCAGGGATAACATGAAGTTCACCCTGGACGCCATGGTGCAAAGGGGGCACAACTTCGCCATCGTGGACGAAGTGGACTCGATCCTGATCGACGAAGCCCGGACGCCGCTGATCATCAGCGGTCCCTCCGACGAATCCACCGACAAGTACTACCAGATCGACCGGATCATCCCCAAGTTGAAAAAGGGAGCGGTGATCCAGGGAGGAAAGCAGTACGAGGTGGAGCATACCGGCGATTACGTGGTGGACGAAAAGTCGAAGACGGTCACTCTCACCGACGCCGGCGTGGAACACTGTGAAAAACTGCTCGGGATCGGCAACCTGTTCGATCCGGGAAACATGGAGATTCTCCATCATGTGAACCAGGCGCTGAAAGCCCACGTCATTTTCAAGAAGGACGTGGATTACATGATCAAGGACGGCCAGGTGGTCATCGTCGATGAATTCACCGGACGATTGATGCCCGGCCGCAGATGGAGCGACGGTCTGCACCAAGCGGTGGAAGCGAAGGAAGGGGTCAAGATCGAGAGGGAAAACCAGACCCTGGCGACCATCACCTTCCAGAACTACTTCCGAATGTACGACAAGCTCAGCGGAATGACCGGCACCGCCGACACCGAAGCGGTGGAATTCGGACAGATCTACGAGCTCGAAGTGGTGGTGGTTCCCACCAACAAGCCGTTGGTCCGCGTGGAGCATCCGGACGTGGTCTTCGGATCCGAGGCGGAAAAATGGGACGCCGTGGTGGAAGATCTCAAGAGCTGTAAGGAATCGGGCCGGCCGGTTCTTGTCGGTACGATCTCCATCGAGAACTCGGAAAAACTTTCCACGCTCCTTCGGCGGGCCGGCGTGAAACACGTGGTTCTGAACGCGAAATACCACGAGATGGAAGCGGAGATCGTGGCCCAGGCCGGGAGGATCGGCGCCGTCACCATCGCCACCAACATGGCGGGACGGGGTACGGACATCCTGCTGGGGGGGAACCCGGAGTTCCTCGCCAGGCAGGAAATGGCGAAGGAGGGGATCAAGGAAACCGAGGTCGACTCCGAATCCTGGAAAAAAACTTACGAGACCGCCCTGGAGCGGACGACCCGGCAGTGCGCCGAAGAACACGAAAAAGTGTTGGAACTGGGTGGGCTCTACATCGTCGGCACCGAACGGCACGAATCCCGCCGGATCGACAACCAGTTACGGGGGCGGGCCGGCCGCCAGGGGGATCCGGGCGCTTCGCGGTTCTACCTCAGCCTGGACGACGATCTCATGCGGATCTTCGCCGGGGACCGGATGAAAAAGGCGATGAAGACCCTGGGCATGGAGAAAGGGGTCCCGATCGAATCCGGAATGGTCAGCAAGGCGATCGAGCGGGCGCAGAAGCAGGTGGAGGAGCGGAACTTCGACACCCGGAAACATCTCCTCGAATATGACGATGTGAACAACAAGCAGCGGACGCAGATTTACGAACTGCGGAAAGAGCTGCTCGAAGGGAAGAACCAGAAAGAGTATATGCTCGGCAAAGCCGAAGAGCTGCTCGGCATCCTGGTGGAAGACTACATGGGCGTCCATCCGGATCCGGGAGACTGGGACCTGGAGGGGTTCCACCAGCAGATGCAGCATTTCTTCGGAGTGACCCCGGAGCAGGTGGGGGTTCGAGTGGCGGAACTGTCTCTGGACGCCATCGCCGGCGCGCTCTGGGAAAAGCTGGAACAGCGCTACCAGGAAAAGGAAGATAAGGTCGGGCCGGAGCTGATGCGGCGGTACGAGAGGCACATCCTGCTGCAGATCATCGATGGCGCGTGGAAAGACCACCTGCTGGCCATGGACCATATGAAAGACGGTATCGGCCTTCGCGCGTTCGGGCAGCGGGATCCTCTGGTGGAATACAAGCGGGAATCGTTCGACATGTTCTCCCAGATGAAGGACCGGATCGAGAACGACGCGATCCGTCTCCTGTTTCTCCTGAACCCGATGACCGAGGAGGAACGGGCCGCCGAGGAGGAGAAGAAACGGCAGGAACAGGCCAGGATCTTCAAGGCCGCCTCCAGCAGCGCCGCGGGAGTCACCGCCAGGGGCGGTGTGCAGGCGGTGCGGCGCCAGGAGGCGAAGGTCGGACGGAACAATCCGTGCCCCTGCGGGTCCGGGAAGAAATACAAACGCTGCCATGGCGCCGCCGGCGGCCGCTGATAGAATGCTTGCCTGATGCCGGCCCGCGGGCCGGACGGAGGTCCGGATGCTCAACCTGCCCTTGACGGAAGCTCTCACCTTCGATGATGTTCTGCTGACGCCCGCCCACTCGGAAGTTCTGCCCAGCCAGGTCAGTACCCGCACCCGCCTGACGCGGCGGATCGAACTGAACGTTCCGTTCGTGTCCGCTGCCATGGACACGGTGACCGAGTCCAGGCTCGCGATCGCCATCGCCCAGGAAGGCGGGATCGGCATCGTTCACAAGAACATGAGCGTCTCTTTCCAGGCGGCGGAGGTGGACAAGGTCAAACGGTCCGAATCGGGGATGATCGTCGATCCGATCACCATGCGGGCGGACCACCTGATCGGGGAAGCGCTGGAAGTGATGAGTCGTTACCGGATCTCCGGCGTCCCGGTGACCGACGCCGAAGGGCGGCTGGTCGGCATCCTGACCAACCGGGATCTCCGATTCAGCACCCGGAAAGATCTTCCGGTCTCCAGCCTCATGACCAAGGAAAACTTGGTCACCGTTCCGGTCGGCACTACCCTGGAGCAGGCGAAAAAGATGCTTCACGAACACCGGATCGAGAAACTGCCGGTCGTGGATGAACAGGGAAAGCTCCGGGGGTTGATCACCGTCAAGGATATCCAGAAGCAGATCAAGTTCCCCAACGCCTGCAAAGACGACCTGGGCCGTCTCCGGGTCGGCGCCGCGGTCGGGATCGCCAAGGATACCCTGGAGCGGGCGGCGGCGCTGGTCGCCGCCGGTGCAGATCTGCTGGTGGTCGATACGGCCCATGGGCACAGCCAGGGGGTCCTGGACATGGTGGAGCGGATCCGGAACGAATATCCGGAACTCCAGATGGTCGGAGGAAACGTAGCGACCCGGGAGGGGGCCCAGGCGCTCATCGACCGGGGGGTGGACGCCGTGAAGGTCGGCGTGGGGCCCGGGAGCATCTGCACCACCCGGATCATCTCCGGCGCCGGCGTGCCCCAATTGACCGCCGTGGCGGAGGCGTACAAGGCCTGCTCCGAGGCGGGGGTTCCCCTGATCGCCGATGGAGGAGTGAAGTTTTCCGGCGACGCGGTGAAGGCGTTGGCCGCCGGAGCCTCCTCGGTGATGATCGGCAGCCTATTCGCCGGCACGGAAGAAGCTCCAGGCGAGACCGTTCTGTTCCAGGGAAGGTCGTTCAAGGAGTATCGGGGGATGGGATCGATCGGCGCGATGAAGAAAGGGTCCAAGGACCGGTACTTTCAGGATGAATTCGACGAGCAGAAACTCGTGCCCGAAGGGATCGAAGGGAGGGTTCCGTACAAGGGTTCCCTGTCCGCTACGATTCACCAATTGATGGGAGGATTGCGTGCAGGAATGGGATATTGCGGCTGCAGCACGTTGGAAGAACTGCGGAATAAAGCGAAGTTTGTCCGGGTTTCCGTTTCCGGCATGAAAGAAAGTCATCCCCACAGCGTTATCATCACCAAGGAAGCACCGAATTACCATGTGAATTGACCGGTCATGAGATGGCATTTCACCAAATATCAAGGATTGGGAAACGATTATTTGTTCCTGGACCTGTTCCGGCAGGAACCGCCTTGTGAACAGCATATACCCGAAATCGCCAGGACCATGAGTCATCGCAGGCTCGGCGTGGGTTCCGACGGTATCGTCCTGGTCGGCCCTTGCGAAGACGCGGATGCTTCGATGCGGATATTCAACGCGGACGGTTCCGAAGCGGAGAATTGCGGCAATGCCTTGCGGTGCACGGCCAAGTTGTTGTGGGATCAAGGCCGATTGAAGAGCGGCGAGGGTCGGATTCGAACCGTATCCGGGATCGTACCCGTCCGGATCATGCAGCGGGATAGCGAGGAATATCTTGTCGAGGTGGAGATACGAAACATCCGCTGGGAAAGGAAGCATATTCCCATGAGAGGGACGGGAACGGCTGCGAAAGTCTCGATACGGATTCCCGGTAAGACTTACGATGCCACGTGTCTATCTGTGGGCAACCCGCATTGCGTTATCTTTCAGTTTTCGGTGCACGAGGAGGAGGTTCGCGTCTCCGGACCGCTGGTGGAGCATCACGATTTATTTCCCGATCGTGTTAATGCCGGGTTTTGCAGGGTTGTGAACGAGAACCTGATCCGGCTCATTGTCTGGGAAAGGGGATCCGGGATGACCGGCGCTTGCGGTACGGGCGCTACCGCCGCGTTTGCCGCAGCGCGTTCCAGGAACCAGGTGGGATGCGACGTGGGGGTGGAAATGCCGGGAGGGCGGCTCCGGTTCTTCCCTCCTGGCCCCCGGTAGCCCCCAAAGATTCCGTTTTCTTTTTAGGTTCTATGTTCTAAGTTCTAGGTACTGCTATTATGAAGACAAATCAAACGATCAAACTTGCTGATGTGCAAGCCGTATACTCCGGTCCTGAAGGGGCACTCTGGGAATTGGTTATGGG
>CAZZIV010000074.1:0-12922 GCA_964654385.1 uncultured Acidobacteriota bacterium
ATGAAAACTGCTGCTGGTGAGAGTGGACGGTTTCGGGACCAACGACGGCGTCTTCCTGTTGCCCGCCACCAACCGCCCCGACGTGCTCGATCCGGCCCTGATGCGGCCGGGCCGTTTCGACCGGCAGGTGGTGGTAGGCAGCCCGGACGTGCGGGGAAGGGAAGAAATCCTCAAGGTCCACGCCCGGAAGATCCCGTTGAACGACGATGTGGACCTGGTGGTCATCGCCCGTTCCACCCCCGGCTTCAGCGGCGCCGACCTGGCCAACCTGGTCAACGAAGCGGCCCTCTACGCCGCGCGGCTGGACCGGAAAAACGTCACCATGACCGATTTCGAAGTGGCGAAAGACAAGGTCCTGATGGGAGTCGAGCGGAAGTCGATGATCCTCAAAGACGAGGAACGGAAGGCGACCGCCTACCACGAGGGTGGCCACGCGCTGATCGCGTTCCTTCTCCCCAACGCCGATCCGGTCCACAAGGTCACCATCATCCCCCGGGGCCGGGCCCTGGGCGTCACCCAGCAGTTGCCCGAAGACGACCGGCACACCTACTCCAAGGAATACCTCGAGGCGACATTGACCGTGCTGATGGGCGGCCGGGTGAGCGAACAGCAAAACCTGGGGCAGTTGACCACCGGCGCCGGCAACGACATCGAGCGGGCCTCCGGCATGGCCCGGAAGATGGTGTGCGAGTGGGGGATGTCGGAAAAGCTGGGGCCCCTCACCTTCGGAAAGAAGGAAGAGCAGATCTTCCTGGGAAGGGAAATTTCCCAGCACCGGGACTACAGCGAGACCACCGCCCAGGAGATCGACGATGAGGTCCGGTCGATCGTCGACAGCGCCCTCCACCGGGCCGAAGAGATCCTGGAGAAACACAAAGACGCCCTGATCCGGCTGTCCATGGCGCTCCTGGAAAGGGAATCCCTCGACGCCAACGAGATCGCGGTCCTGGTGGAAGGGGGAACCCTGCCGGACCCGTCGGAAAGCGGTCCTCCGGCCGAGGCTCCAGGCGGCGCGCCGGAAACGGATGCCCCGTCCCCCCGGAAGAACGGCAACGATCCGGGCGTGCTCCCGACTCCCGGCAACCAACCGGCCTGACCGCTGCTTTCATGGCCGATCCCGCCATTCCGGAGAGAAGGCGCTTCACGGTGCCTCTGCCCGGGCGGTCCCCTCTTCTCCTGGGAGACCGGACCTGCGTGGCCGGGATCCTGAACGTCACTCCCGATTCCTTCTCCGACGGCGGCCGGTTCCACGCCCGGGACAACGCCCTGCGGCAGGCCGAATCGATGCTGGAGGAGGGGGCGGACTTCCTGGACGTGGGAGGGGAAAGCACCCGGCCCGGCGCGGACCCGGTTCCCGAAGAGGTGGAAATCGCCCGTGTGGTTCCGGTGCTGCAGGCGATCCGCGAGCGTTTCGACTGCGTCCTGTCGGTGGACACACAGAAGGCCGGGGTCGCCCGGGCCGCCCTGGACGCAGGGGCGGTGATCGTCAACGACGTCTCCTCGCTGAAAGATCCGAAGATGGCTCCTCTTGCGGCTCGTTCCGGGGCCGCGGTGATCCTGATGCATATGCGGGGCAACCCGGAAACGATGCAGAACGACACCGGCTACGAGAACCTGCTCGGCGAGGTCGGCGGCGCCCTCCGATCCGCCGCGAAAAAGGCTGAGAGCCTGGAGATCCCCGGTGATAAGATCATTCTCGACCCGGGGATCGGTTTCGGGAAATCCAGGGAAGGAAACCTGGAGATCCTGCGGAGGCTGCCGGAACTGCTCGCGCTGGGAAGGCCGTTCATGATCGGCGCCTCCCGCAAGTCGTTCATCGGTTCCGTCCTCGACGCTCCGGTCGACCGGCGGCTGGAAGGGAGCCTGGCCGCGGCGGCGGTGGCGGCCTGGCAGGGAGCCCACATTCTCCGGGTCCACGACGTGGGGGAAACGGTCCGGGCGGTCCGGGTCGTCGATGCCGTCCGCGGAGCGAGTTGACCCGGATCATGTGGCACAAACTTTTCGAGCTGCTTCATTTCCAGGACCTGGGCGGGATGGCGATCCTGGACATCGCGATCCTGACCGCGGTGATCTACCAGCTTCTCCTGCTGGTCCGGGGAACCCGCGCCGTCCAGATGGCGATCGGCGTCACCGGCGTCTGGGTGTTCTACCTGCTCTCCGGCCCCGGCGCCCTCCATCTCCGGGCGGTGCACAACGCCCTGGGCGACCTGCGCCTGTATATTCCGTTCGCCATCATCGTTCTCTTCCAGAACCAGATCCGGCAGGCGTTGATGCGGATCGGGGGGAACCCTCTGAGCGCCTTCTCCCATCAGCCGATCCACGAAACGGTGGCGAAGGAAGTCGCCCTGGCCGCCACCACCCTGGCCGCCAAGCGGCAGGGCGCCCTGATCGTTCTCGAGCGAACCACCGGCCTGCGGGCCTACTCCCAGACCGGGATCAAGCTGGACGCGGTGGTTTCCTACGATCTGCTCCGGAACATCTTCACGCCGGCCTCCCCCCTTCACGACGGGGCGGTGATCATCGTGGAGGGGCGGATCCAGGCCGCGGCCTGTTACCTTCCCCTGACCCTCAAGCCGAGCCTTTCCAAGACCTACGGCACCCGGCACCGGGCCGCCGTCGGCATCACCGAAGAATCGGACTGCCTGACCATCGTGGTCTCCGAAGAGCGGGGCGTGGTCTCCCTGGCCGAAAACGGAACGATCGAGGAAGACCTGGACGCCCACACCCTGGCCGAGCGGATCCGGGAAGCTCTTCGTCCCAGGGGGGAAACCTTCTTCACCCGCCACCTGGGCCGGTACGGAGACGCCGACGATGTATAGAAAACTGTTCCGGGCCGTGATACACCGGTGGCCCCTGAAGCTGTTCTCCCTGGTCCTTGCGTACGGCATCTGGTTGTCGGTCACCAGCGAATCGGTGATCGTCAATCACTTCACCGTTCCCCTGGAAATCACCCTGCCGGAAACCGCCGCCAGCACCCGCGCCGTTCCGACGCAGGTTTCGGTCCGCCTGCGGGGAAGGTCCACCGAGATCCGGAGAATCGACCCTCTCAAGCTGCGGGTCGGGATCGATCTTTCCGACGCCAACGTGGGAGAGCGCTCAATCCAGTTCGTGCCGTCCGACCTGGTCGGTCTTCCGGCCGGCGCCGTGGTGGAGCGGTTCGATCCGGCGAGGATCACCCTGGTCCTGGACGAAAAGATGCGACGGGTGCTTCCGGTGATCCCCGCCCTGGAAGGGAAGCCGGCGGAGGGCTTCGATCTGTACCGGGTCAAGGCGTCGCCGGCCTCGGTGGAGGTGGAAGGCCCCAAGTCCCAGATCTCCCGGCTGACCGGCCTGGTGACCGGCTCCATCAGCCTGAAAGACCATTCCGAGCCGTTCCAGGTCCAGACCAGCACCATTCCGGACAGCCCCTCCGTCCGGATCCTGGGGAACCAGAAGATCAGCGTTCAGATCACCATCGACCGGGCCGGGGAGGAGAAAACCTTCAAAAACATCCCCGTCGTCGGCGAAAACCTGGAATGGAAAGCGTCGTTTTCCCCGGCCGCCGTGGAGGTGACCCTTTCGGCCCCTCCTTCGGTCCTGGCGAAAATCGACCAGGAGCGGATCCGGGCGGTGGCCGACCTCTCCGGACTGGCGCCGGGGGAGAAAAAAGACCATCTTGAAATCCGGCTGGAGTATCCGGGGCTGTCCCAGAGAGACCTGTCCCGGATCCTGGTGAAAAAGCAGTCCCGGAAGGCCGTTGCCGCGACGGTGGCCGGGGAGAGAATGTAGCCTTCCGTCGCGCGGCGCGCGCGCCGCGGCGGGTCCAGAGAGGAAGACGAAATGAAGCGCCTGTTCGGGACAGACGGAATTCGCGGGGTCGCGGGCCAGCCCCCCCTGGATCCCGCCACCGTTCGAAGATTCGGGGTCGCCCTGGCGGAGGTGCTCCGGAGGGAACTCCCCGACCCGCCCCGGATCCTAGTGGGAAGAGATACCCGGGAATCGGGCGAATGGCTGCGGGACGCCGTGTTCACCGGCCTAAAGGCCGGCCGGGGCCGGTTCGAAGACGCCGGCGTCATCACCACGCCCGGCCTCGCCTTCGCCGTTCGCACCGGAGCCTTCGACGCGGGAGTGATGATCTCCGCGAGCCACAACCCTTACGAAGACAACGGCCTGAAGGTCTTCGCCTCCAGCGGCATGAAGCTGAGCGATGAGACGGAGCGGGAGATCGAAGGGCTGATCCTGGACTCGAAGATGGAAGATCCGGGGGAGCGGATCATCCCCGGCTGCGAAAACCACGCGGTCCTGGAACGGTACCTGCAGGAACTTCTCAACCTGGGCGCGGGAGCCGACGGCCTCCGGAATTGCCACCTGGTCCTCGACTGCGCCAACGGCGCCGCCTCCGAACTGGCTCCCCGGCTCTACAGCCGGCTCGGCGCCGACGTGGAGGCGATCGGCATCCAGCCCGACGGCCGGAACATCAACCTGGACTGCGGCTCCCTCCACCTGAAGAGCCTGGCCCAGGAGGTGAGGGAACGGGGAGTCGACCTGGGCATCGCTTTCGACGGGGACGCCGACCGGGCGCTGGCGGTCGATCGGAAAGGGAGGCAGGTGGACGGCGATTTCATCCTTTACCTGGCCGCCCGTCACCTGAAACGGCAGGGCCGGTTGCGGAACGATACGGTGGTCGCCACCATCATGAGCAATTACTGGCTGGAGAAAACCCTCGACGAAGAAGGGATCCGACTTCTCCGGGCGCCGGTCGGCGACAAGTACGTGCTGGAGTGGATGCTCCGGCATGACGCCGTCCTGGGCGGCGAGCAATCGGGCCATGTCATTTTCCGCGATCACGCCACCACCGGGGACGGGATGCTGACCGGCCTGATGCTGCTCCACTGCCTCAAGGAAGAAGAAAGTTCCCTGGAAGAGATCCTGGACCGGATCACCCCGTACCCTCAACTCCTGGTGAACGTCCGGGTCCACAGGAAGCCGGAGATCCGGAGCCACGCCGTGGTCGGCCCCGCGGTGGCCGAAGCGGAGAAATCCCTGAACGGCGCCGGACGGGTGGTCCTCCGATACTCCGGCACCGAGCCGCTGCTCCGGATCATGATCGAGGGAAGGGACCCGGACGCGGTCCGCTATCATGTGGAACAGTTGGCTGATATCATCCGGAGGGAACTGGGAGAGACGACTTCCTGACCCGGCGAGGGAGGGTGGAAGCGGTGAACATTTTCGGCGCCGATCTCGCTCGACCGAACCCGGCAGAGGAAGCGCCGGAATGGACCCTGGTTGCCCTGGACCGGTCCGGGAAGATCCGCGATGTGAGGCGGCCGTCCTCCATCGGCGCCCTGATCACCGAAATTTCCGCGTGGACCGGCGACGACCCGTTCCTCCTGGGCGTCGACATTCCGGTGGTTCTACCGGCCCGGGAGACGAGAACCCGCCCTTTCGAAGGGGTCCTCCGGAAAAAGCTGGGCGTCCGGATCCCTCCAGGCGGCCGGGCGGCGCTCCCTACCGGCGAACGATCGGTGACCGGCGAGAAGCTGCTGGCCGGCCTGGCCGGGGCCGGACTGGCCTGCCTGACCTGGCCGGATAAAAACCGACGCACCTCGGCCCTGGCGGAAATTCATCCGGCCCCCGCGCTGAAGAGCCTATTCTGGATCGATGCAGCGCTGGGAGCCGGTCTCTCCCAGGAAGAACGAGCAGAACTTTGCCGGGCGACGCCGATCCCGGCGTACGCGCCGGTCCCTGGAAAGCGGTCCCGGAGACCGGCCGACCTTCTCTTTTCCCTCGATCTCCTGGTCCGGGCCCTTGCGCCCTGTTCCGGCTTCGACTTCCAGCCGGTGGCCGATCTCCTGAAAGAGATCTCCGATGAGGCCGGGGCCGGCCGGGCGGCCTCCCTGCTCAACGCCTGCCTGATCGCCGGCACGGCCCGGCGATACCTGGATGCGCCGGAGACCTGCGTCTTCTGCGGAGAGCGTGAGAGCGGCTACACGATTCTCCCATCCGACGATTTCCTCCGGCGGATCCTGGTGGCTCCCGCCTCCGGCCCCAAGCGGAAGCTGTTCCCCCAGGCCACCCTGGAGGAAAGGCTGGGGAAGGTGGCCGACCTGCTTCCCCTGGACCTGCTGAAAGTGCGCGGGAAGCCCGAAAAGCTGCAAGCGGTTTTCCGGGAGCCCCCCTGCTACGAGTTCGAGAACGTCGACGAGATGCTTTGGTGGAAACGGTGCCGCCATGTGGAAGGGCCGCCTCTCCCGACCGAGGGCCTCCTGGAACTTTCGATCCGGCTCGCCGGCGAGGAAGACCGCCTCTTGAACCTGGTGCGCAGCCGGCACACTGCCCTGTCGTTCCGGTTCGAGCCTCCGGGAGCCTGGCGCCGGGCGATGCGGCCCCGGGACAACCGGGTCTACCGTTTCCAGGTTCTCCGGGCCTCTTACGAAACCGAGACGGCCGGCTACTCGTAGCGCAGCGCCTCGATCGGGTCCAGCCTGGACGCCCGGATCGCCGGGTAGATTCCCGACACCAGGCCGACGGCGACGGAAACCCCGGTGGCCAGCAGCACCGACGGAGCGGTCACGACCGTTTCCCACCCGGCGAACATCGCCACCGACCCTGCGATCAGAACGCCGGCCACCACCCCGGCCACCCCTCCCAGGGTGCTGATGGTGAACGATTCCACGATGAACTGGGTGAGGATATCGTTCCGGCGGGCGCCGACAGCCCGGCGGACCCCGATTTCCCGGGTTCTCTCCAGGACCGTGGCCAGCATGATGTTCATGATCCCGATCCCCCCGACGAGCAGGGAGATTCCGGCGATGCATCCCATAACGATGTTGAACAACCGCTGGGTGCGGCGGCTCTGTTCCAGCAGCGCCTCGGGAACCACCAGTTCGAAATCGTCTTCGCCGCCGTGAATCCGTTTCAGCATGGCCCGGATGGTGACCGCCGCCGCCGCCGAGGAGACGCCCTGGTCCAGCCGGCACAGCAACTCATCCACCGGCGACTGCATCGGCTCCCGGTCGAATTTCCGCATCGCCGTCGTCGCCGGAAGATAGATCTCGGTGGCGGTGGTCCCCAGGTCGACCCCCTGGAACTCGGTGGATTCGCCCGAATCCGCCAGGACCCCCACCACCCGGAACCAGACATCGTTGATCTTGAGCAGCTTCCCGACCGCTTCCCCGAAGCCGAACAGGTCCCTTCGCACGCCGGGCCCGATCACGCAGACCTGGGCGTGTTCCCGGCTGTCCAGGGGATCCAGGAAACGGCCCTCCTGGAGCGGCAGGTGGACGATCCGGTCGTACCGGTCCGACACCCCGAACACCTGCGCCTCGGTGGAAGCGCCGGGTGCGTGGATCTTGTACGGCTTCAGGTCGACCTTCGGCACCACGTCCAGCACTCCGGGCACCCCTTCCAGGATCGCCTCGGCGTCCCGGATCGAGACGCCCAGGGATTTCTTCCGGATTTCGGACAGTTCCTGGTCGTTCAGATCCTTGTCCTGGACCAGGATGTTCCGGAGCCCCATCCGTTCGATCATTTCCATCGACTGCCGCTCGGCGCCGGCGCCGATGGAGAGCATGGCGATCACCGCCCCCACTCCGAAAATCATGCCGAGCATGGTCAGGATCGACCGGAGCTTGTGCGCCGAAAGGTTGGACAACGCGCTGGTGAACGCTTCCATCGTGTTCATCGCGCCATCTCCGGCAACCGGCCCGCCGAGCCTCCGGCTCCCTTCTTCTTCTGTTCGTGCTTCACACCGGAAGGATCGGCCAGCGCCACCCGGTCGCCTTCCGAAAGGCCGTTCCGGATCACCGCCAGCCCGATCCCCGCCGGACCGACCTCCACGTTCTTTTTCCGGAAGCCGTCGGCCGCCTTGAGCCAGACATACCGGTTCCGTTCTTCATCCCGGAAAACCGCCTCCCGGGGAACCACGAGAACATCCCGCTCCTCCTCCAGAAACAAGGTGGCGCTCACCCGCGCCCCCGGCTTTCTCAATTCCGGAGGAGACGACTCCAGGGCCAGGGTCACCTCGAAATACTGCACCGGCGACCAGCGGTTGCGGCTCATGGCCAGGGCCGCCACCGACCGGACCGTTCCCGGGTAAACCCGGTCCGGCCGGGACTCGGGAGAAACCTCGGCCCGCTTCCCCTGCGCCAGCCCTCCGGCGTCGGCCTCCAGGACGTACACCTTCGCTTCCATCTCCTCCAGCCGGGGGATCTCCGCCACCGGCCTCTGGGGCCAGACCGTTTCCCCCACCTTCACCACGTCGCCCCATTCCCGGTGCAGGACGAAAAGGCCGTCATGAGGAGCCCGGATCACCAGCGAGTCCAGCCCGCTACGGGAGTTCTCGATCATCAGGTCGGCTTTCTTCCGTTCCAGGGCCAGGATCTGCCCTTCCACCTCGGCCACCTTCGCCGTGGAATCCTTGGCCTCCCTTGCGAATTCCATCCGCTCGTCGGCCAGGGACAGGTCGATCTCCGATTCGATGATATCCCGGCGGGACCAGATTTCGGCGTCCTTAGACTGGAACGAGGCGGCGATCTCCTTCTCCTTGCCGGCGATGGCGGCGTCCCGGCCCAGGTTCTCCAGCTTGGCCTCGTTCTCCGCCTTCGACTTCACGGCCTTGTTTTCCACCGTTGCCGCCTGGTCTTCGCCTTCCAGCAGTTCGGATTCGATCTGCGCCGGATCGAACCGGACCACCACGTCCCCCTCGTGGACGAACACGCCGTCCGGCGCCAACCAGGCCACCTTCAAGGAACTCTGCCCGGTGATCATCGGGGCGGTCAGCACCGTGGAAACCCTGGCCTTGAGAAACCCTTCGGCCCGGACCTTCCGTACGAAGTCCCTCAACCGAACCTCGGCCACCGGAACATCCCCTTCCGATCCTCCGGCGGCCCGCGGAATCCACCGGCCGTACCGGGCACCGGCCACCGCCAGCAGCGCGGCGGCGGCCAGGACCAGGGCGGCCGTTCCCGGCCGGCTCATTCCGCCGTCTCCAATTCCATGTTCCGCCCGGCGACCTGGTCTCCCTCTCGAAGGCCGGAGAGGATCCGGATGGACGTCTCGTTCTTCCTGCCTGTTTCCACCGGGACCTTTTCATGTCCGAAAAGGGTTTTTCGGAACACGACCGGCCCTTCCTTCGAAGGGAACACCGCGGTGACCGGCAGCACCAGCACATCCTCCAGGTGCTCGGTTTCGATGGTGCCGGTAAACCGCATCCCGGGCCGCATGCGAAGGCTGTCCGTTTCCGCCAGGGACAGATCCAGGCGGAACACCTTCAACCGGGTCCGCCAGTTTTTTCTCTCCACGGTTTCCCAGATCGACTCGACCTTTCCTTCGTAGACCCGATCCGGATGGGCGTCCAGAACCAGCCGCACCGGCTGGCCCGGAGCGATTTTCGCCGCGTCCGCCTCTTCCACGAAACCGGTCGCCTTCAAGGAAGTCAGGTCGGGAAGTTCCACCACCTTCTGTCCCCGCCAGCAGGAATCCCCGACCTTTTTCTTTTTCCCTTCCCAATCGGTGACGTAGATCACCGTTCCGTTCCTGGGCGCTTTCATCGTCATCCGGGCGATGCTGGTCCGGAGGCTTTCGACCCGCTGCTCCGCTCTCGCTTCCCGACTGTTCAGGATCGACAGGAGCGCCTGTCCCGCCTTCTCTTCCGATGCTTGCTGCTCCCGGAGCCAGTCCACTTCCATCCTGGCTTCCTTCAGCTCCAGCTCGGCCTTTTTCCGCTCCGCCGCCTTCTCCAGCTCCGGCGGAACCTCCGCGGCCATCTCCGCCTTCCGGAGCTTCGCCTCCGCTTCCGCCAGCCGCAGCGCCCTTTCCCTCTTTTTCCGGCCGTTCTCCAGGACCGTTTTTTCGATCTCCTTGGAGACGGTCCGGGTCTCCGTCTCCAGGGTCTTCAGGCTCCGCTCCAGGTCGCTGGTGTCGAACGCGAGAACCGGATTCCCCTCGGCCACTTCCTCCCCTTCCGGCGCCAGGAACGAGATCTTGAACGTCCACGCCTCCCGGATCTGGGGCGGGCCCAGGATGCTGGAATCGGTGGAAGCGAGGGTCCCGGTCGCCTCTACGCCGAGACTCAGGTCGTCCCGGGCGACCGTGACCCATTCATCCACCGGCTCTCCCCGGGTCAGACCCCAACCGGCAACCAGCAGGGCCAGGACCGCCGCCAGGCCGAACCAAGCCGGGCGCCGGCGGAAAAGAAACCGGCCGCTCATGATCCGCCCTCCGCCGCCGGCCGTTCGGTTACCACGCATTCCAGGTCGTTGCACGGCCCCACCGCCTGGAACCTCCGGCCGGCCTCGCCGTTTTTCAGCCGGGGAGGGTCGGTGGAAAAATCCACCGCCGAGCGGTTCACCAGCTTCACGCCGTTCCGCTCCTCCACCAGCACCTCCGCCCGGACCGACATGCCCGGGCGCATTCTCTCCGGGTCCGAGCGCGCCAGATCGATCTCCACGTCGAAGAACCTCCGGAACGATCGCCAGCCCAGTTCCTTGGCCACCGGGCGGATCGACCGGACGACCCCTTCCACCGGGAGATCGGGATAGGTGTCCATGGTGCAGATCGCCCTGCACCCGGGAGCCAGCCGTCCATCGTCCACGTCGCTCAGCCAGGCCCGGACCTTCATGGTGGTGAGGTCCGGGATCGTCATGACCTCCAGACCGACCCAGACCGTATCCCCCACCTGCCACTTCCTGCTCTCGTTCCGGTTTTCACCGATCACCAGCATGCCGGCTTCAGGAGCCATGAGGGTCATGTTCCGGATCGCCTCTTCCGCCTGGGCGATCTCTCTCCGGGCCTTCTCCACCTGGATTTTCCGGTTGGCCAGGTCGGCCCGGGTGGCTGCCTTCAACGCCTCGAGGGAGTTCCTGGCCTTTTCCCATTCGGTCTCCGCCCGGGCCTTTGCCAGGAGTTTCTCCTGGAACTCCCTGCGGGGCCGGAGCCGTTCCGGGACCGCCGCGTCGATGGACGCCTTCTCCAGGGCGATTTTCGCTTTCTCCAGGTTGAACGCCGCTTCCGCCACCTTCGTGGAATTTTCCGCCTCGGTGGCCGAAAGCTCTCCTAACGCCTTTTCCAGGTCGGCCCGTTTCTGCTCCAGGTCGCCGACCGCTTCGGTGGTGTCCAGTTCCATCACCCGGTCGCCAGGACGGACCCGGACCCCGTCCGCCGCCAGCCAGCGGATGGTCGCCTGCCATCGTTTGAGAGGAGGAACCAGGATCGGGGTGCCGGAGCCGGCCTTCAGTTCGCCGGTCAACAACAGCTCGCGCCGAAAGTCGCCTTCGCGGAAGACCGGCGCCTCGCCGCCGGGCCCGGCCGAGGTCGACAGGTTCGAGCAACCGGCGCAAAACAGAACCGGCAGGAGCCAACCTGTCCAGATCCGGCGATCGATTCCCGACCTTGAATTCACTTCGTCCTCTTCCGCGCCGCCGAAGACAGGAACCGCCCTGGTTACAGCCCCAGGAGCAGCATGGCCAGGCCGGACGAACCGATGATGACTCCCGCCATGGCGTGAGACCAGCGTTCCAGCGCCCCGAGAGGCAACCGGCGGACGCCTGCCAGGCCGATCAGGACCAGCACCACCATGCTCAGCAGGGTGAACAGGCCGAACACCGCCCCGGCAAGAAAGGCCAGCTTCCAATTTCCCCGGCTGGCCGGCGCCATAAAGAGAGGGATGAGCGGCTCGCACGGGCCGAGCACGAAGATCGTGAACAGGACCCAGAAGGTGGTGCCGGAGTAGTCTTTCGCGTGGGTGTTGTGGCTCCGGTTTCCGCCGATATGGAGATGGACATGCCCTTCGTGTTCATGGGGAACCAGCCCGGCTCGGCGCCTCCAGGCGATTCGAACGCCCCAGACCGCGTAGGCGAACCCGAACAGCACCATCATCCAGGCGGCGACGCTTCCTCTCAGGTTTTCGAACATCCGAAAGTGCCCGACGCCGTACCCGGCGGCGAGACCGATCCCTCCCAGGACCACCGACGAGGAAACATGCCCGACGCCGCAGAGGAGCGTGACCCAGACCGTTTTGACCGTGGACCATTTCCTGGCCCGGGCCAGCATGATGAACGGCAGCGTGTGGTCCGGCCCCAGGGCGGTATGAACGACGGCGACCCCCGCTCCGGCCAGGATCATGGTCCACGAAAAACCGTCCATACCCTCTCCTCTCGTTCGATCGGATCCTGGAAAGCATGTTCGGTTCATTCTATCAGGAAACCGGCGCTTCGCCGGACGGAGCCTTCCAGAGTATGATACCGAGGGCTGCCGGGAGACCGGAAGCGGATCCGCTTTATAAGGAGCGGAGAAGCCGGAGGGGAGAATACAGGTAGAACCATCCATGAGGGTCCGATTCCTTTTCGCCGTGATCCTGGCGGCGGCCGCTTTCCTCGGGGTGTCGCCCGCCGGCGCCGGCAACGCCGCCGAGGTCCGTGTCGAATCCTTCCGGCTTCTGAACGAAGGGGTCACCGCCTACCACCAGGGCCGCTACGCCGAGGCGGCGGAAAAGCTCCGGCGGAGCGCCGACGTCGCGCTCAATTCCTTCCGCGCCTATTACTTCCTCGGCCTTTCCCTGATCGGCGACCATCGCTACGAGGAAGCGCTCGAGGCCCTGGAGATCGCCCTGGAGCTGGACCCGTTCCACCTGAACACGCTCGTGGCCTCAGGAGACGCCCATCTCAAGCTGGGACAACTCGACGACGCGACCGCCGCCTACTACCGGGCCCTGAAGCTTCGCCCCGAGTATCCGAACGCCCTGGACGGAATCGCCCGCTGCTACCAGGCCCGGAACAAGACCGAGAAGGCGATCGAGTTCTTCCGCCGGGCGATCGCCAGCAACCGTGGGTATGCCGCGGCGTACACCCACCTGGGAGAACTCTACCTCCGGAACGGCCGCTACCAGGAAGCGGTCCGGCTCCCCTCCCAGGCGGTCTCGATCCGTCCCCACGACCCGGACGGG
>CAZZIV010000075.1:0-12907 GCA_964654385.1 uncultured Acidobacteriota bacterium
GCAAAAAGTTTCCCTGCCGATCGTAAATAGTTCGTATCGTCGTCTTGCCCCGGACCGTTCACTCCTGTTCCTTCAACCAGGCTCGGAATGCCTCCGGTTCCATCACCTGCACGGTTCCCAGCAGGTCCGGATGCAGGTATCCGCACATCTGGTTTCCCAGCAGTTTCCACCGTCCCGGCGGCCCGGTACGGAACCGGAACCGGAACTCCAGGCCTGGGACGGCGGTTTCCCGGACGTTGAACCGGGGAAGCTCGAACATGTAGAGATAGTCCCCGCTTGTCAGGGTTACTTCGATCTCCGATTCGGCCGGGAGTTTCAGAGTTCCGTCCCAGGGCGGCTGGAGCTGTTTTCGCCTGGCGCCGGCGATGTCCCGGTAGGCGATCTCCCAGGCGTAATCCTGCCCGTTCAGGGCGATCCGCAACGGTCCTGCGGGAAAAGCGGCGCCCGTTGAAGAATCTTCCTTCGGCGGGCCGCACCCTGCCAGGAACGAGCCGACCGCCCAGGCCAGCCCCAGCCCGGCCGCGAAGGACCGCCCCCCGATGCAGGAGCCTCTCCTCCGTCCACCGGGCCGCCTAGACCTCCAGCCCCACACTGCGCATCAGCTCCAGGGCGTTGCTCTTTCGCACCACCCCTTCCCGGAGGCGATAATCGAAGATCATCCTGCCGTTCTCCAGGTGGTCTTCGAAATGGACATTGGCCGCCCGGCTCCCCAGGTCGTCGGCCAGCCGGGCCAGGGCCAGGTCGTGGGTGGTCACCAGGCCGGCGGCCCCTTTGGCCAGCAGTCCCCGGATCACCCCTTCGGCGCCGATCGCCCGGTCGTGGGAGTTGGTTCCCGCCAGGATTTCGTCGATCAGGAACAGTACCGGCTCCGGCTCCTCGGTTCGGGCCATGATCTGCCGCAGCCGCGTGATCTCCGCGTAAAACCGGGAGGACCCTTCCTGCAGCGAGTCCTGGATCCGGAGCGTCGCCCCGATCGTTACCGGCGAAAAACTCATCGCCTCCGCCCGGACCGGCGCGCCGGCCATTCCCAACACCAGGTTGATCCCCAGGGTCCGGAGCAGGGTGCTCTTTCCGGACATGTTGGAACCGCTTACGACCAGCAGCCGCAGGTTGTCATCCAGACGGAGACTGTTCCGAACGCACAGGGCGGCGGGAAGAAGAGGATGGCCCATCTCTTTCCCCTCCACGAGAAAACGTCCCTCCACCAGTTCGGGGAACGGGTCGTCCGGATGCTCGTACGCGTACCCGGCCAGGGAGACCAGGGCTTCCATTTCCCCGACCGCGTCCAGCCACCGGGCGACGCCGCCGCCGTAGGACCGGCGCCAGTTCTCGATGGCGTACGCGAACTGGGTGGTCCACATCAGGAGCAACCCCAGGGGGGCGAACAACTGGTTCCGCATGGCGTTCAGCAGATCGGCCAAGCGGGCCAGCCTGCGGACCTGTTCCGAAGGAGCCAGGCGGTCGGTCTCCAGCTCCCCGCGCAACGCGACAAGGCGGGGAGAATCGAACCGTTCCCGTTCCAGCCGGGTCAGTACCTGGGCCAGCAGTTCCAGGTCCCGCTCCGGCGTTTCCAGGGAACCGACCACCTTCCGAACCCCGCTCCGGACCGCCAGCGCGAAACCACCGTTGAGCGTCCAGAGAATCAGCGTGGGCCAGGGCCCGGTCTCGAAAAACATCCATCCGGCCAGGGCGGCGAGGGAGAGGAGGCCGGAGAACATCGCAACGAAACGCAGCCGGTACCGCTCCAGGACCGGAGGGGCCGCGCTCCAGCGTTTCAACACCTCCGGGTGAATCGCCCCTTCCACCTGCTCCCCCAGGACCGACAGATCCTCCCGCAGGTCGATCCGGTCCCGGAGCTCCTCCACCGCCTCCTGCCGCTCTCTCACCTCCCCCGGCGGCGCGGTGGAGGTCAGCCAGCCGGCCAGGGTCTCCTCACCGGACCGGGTCCGGGCCAGGCTCAGCAGTTCGAACAGCGACCCGCCGCCGAACAGGTCCAGGTCGGCGGCATACGGATGGGACTCGTCCAGGTAACGGAGGCCGCCGGTGGCGCCCCGGTCCTTCCCCCGTCCGGCGTCGGCCCATTCATCCTGGATCCGAAGCAGGCCCCGGCGGTATAACTCCACCGCCCGGAGCGCCCGCCGGCGCCCCTGTACCGCGCGGTCGTGGAAAATGAGGAGCACGAGGAAACCGGCGGCGGGGACCAGGAGCCACCGCCAGGAAACCGTCGAAAACCTCCAGGCGAGGCCGGCCAGGGCGATTGCGAGAATCGCCGCAGCCAGGCGGGCCGCAGCGATCCTCCGGTCCTGAACGTCGCACCGCTCCACCGCCTCCCGCCGATCCTGCAGCCGGCGGGAATACTCTTCTACAGGACCTTTCCTCACAGGCCGAGAACGTCGACACCCTGACGGAAAACGATGTCTTTCGGAATGTCGGTTCCCTCCAGCCGGGCCAGGTCCGCGGCCAGTTGCCCGGCGGAACCACCGCCGGAAGCGAGATACTCCTTCACGCCTTCATAATCGCCGTTTCCCTGGAGCATCAGGATCTTCCGGGCCAGGGCGTTCACCGCTTCCTGCATTTTCTCGAAATCGACCCGGTAGAGACCGGTCGCCTCATCCCGGCTGAACGCGCCCATCTCCGCGAAAAACGAGAACTGGGCCATATTCGCCCGGCCGTGGGCGCTGGCGGCGCCGAACCGGCTGGACCGGAAGATCCCGGCCAGGTACGTGACGTAATTGTCCAGGAGGGTCTGGTCGTTCAACTCGCCCATCTCCTGGAGTCGGGTGATCATGTACAGGCCGAGAACATCCGCCTTCCCCTCTTCCAGGGCGCCGGCCTGTTCCTTCAATGCCTCCCGCACGGTCCCTTTCCCGTCCAGCGTGTTCTTGATCCCCAGGCCGTGGGCCACTTCGTGGAACATGATGTTCTGGAAGAAGGCGTCGAACCGGATATGGTCTCTCTGATCCTCGGCGATCAGGAAACGGCTGAGCGGCACCAGGATCTTTTCGAACTTGGCGCGGATGGCGTTCTTCAACTGGAGACGCCGGGTCCCCTTCTCCAACTGGACCTTTTCATCGTTGGGAAGATTGATGGCGATGGTCTTGGACCCGGCGTTGCAATTGCCGGCGTAGTAAAGCACATCGTAGGCGTTCAGGTCCGAATCGGTACCGGGAGTCTCCTGTTTGTAGGCGTCCGGCACCGGCAGCCCTCTCTGCAGTTCGGGAAGAAGAGCCGAGAACCGGGACAGTTTCTCGCTCCACGCCCGGTCCTTCAAAAGCACGTACGCTTCATGAGACGCCTTGTAGCCGAACAGTTCGTCTTCGTAGGTTTCGATCGGGCCGATCACGATATCCAGGGTGTTGTTTTTCATGTCCAGCCAGGCCATGTCGCTGGCCCGGTAGTCGTCGCGCATCAAAGCGTCGGCGCGCATCTCCAGGTATTTTTTGAACCCTGGATCCTCCGCCAGGGCCGACGCCTTCCGCAACTTGTCCGCCGCCCGTCCTGTCGGCTCCGGCCAGGCTTCGTGGTACGGAACCGCCGTCAGTTCCCCGGCGTCGTCCCGGCGCACCACCGTGTACAGGCTCCTGAGCGCCGCACCGCCGTCGGGAGCGGCCGCCGCCGCCGCTTCGAACTCTTCCTTCGTCATGTCTACCGGGTAGTAACCGGCGCCGGCCGGTTTCTCGCCGACCCCTTCCACGAACGGAGCGTTTCCGTTCAACCGGTCCCAAGGACCGTAGTTGATCTCGGCGAACCGGCGGACCGAACCATCCTTGATGGAATCCAGGAGTTGTTCCTTGTCGCCGTAGGCCTCGCGCCAGTAGATGTCGTCCATCTCCCTGGACGCTTCGATGAGAAGGGCGATCATCTTTTTGCGGTTTCCGCTGAGAGAGGAAAGGTCGGCGGTGAGGTCGAAGGTCGCGTACTTGGCCAATTCCCCTGCCATCGCACCCTCCTCGGAGGCAGCTTCCGCCGGTTCCCCGCTTTTTTCTTCCGCGCAGGAAACGATGAGAAGAGAGACTGCCAGAACCGGCAGGATCATCCAAACCACTCGATTTTTCTTCATGATGAACTCCCATGTCCACCAGGGGACAACGATACGCACGGTCGCATTAGAGCCTATCTCCACATTCTCCGCAGCGGTGCCCGCGACAGGGCCTGGAACCGGCGAAGCGTGGCAAACATGGTATAGCCTATCCTACCTGGAAGCGCCGGAGGGGACCCCCGGTGCCGGAAACGCCCGGGCCCGACTTTTCCCCGGCCGGGTCGTACCACCCTCCGTGGGAGGAGAACCCTGATGAACCTGTGCGCCTCGCCGTCCCGAAAGGCCGTTCCATCCATTTTTCTGCTGCTGCTCGTTCTTTTCGGGTCGGGGTTCGGGGTCGTTCCCGCCCGGGCCGGCGAAGAGATCGAAATTCTCGGGAAGGCCTTGGGGCCCGACGGCCTGCCGGTCCCGGAAGCCCGTGTGTTCCTCCTCCCGTCCCTCTCACCGTTCCAGGAAGGGGTTCTTCGACTCGCCGACGCCCGGCCCGAACCGGCCGTGGAGGGAAAAACCGGCAAGGGAGGCGAATTCCTTCTGAACGCCCCCTCCGCGGGAAACTGGACCGTCCGCCTGGAGGCTGCCGGATTCGTCCCGGTGGAATACCGGCTTCTTCCGCTGGTGGAACCGGCGGTCCTCCCCCCGGTCCGGCTGGAGACCGACCTGGGGATCCAGGTGAAGGTCACAGGGGAAGAGGGGAAACCGTTGCCGGGCACCCAGGTTCAACTGGCCCGGCGGACCGACCGGTTCGCCGATCTCCTCGACAACGACCGGTGGGAAACACCCGACCGCTCCGGGATCGCAGGAGAAGACGGAACCATCCGCCTCCCCCGGGCCGGCGACAATCGGCAGGATCTGGCGGCGTTCGCCCCAGGGTACGCCCCGTTCGTGCGCCCGGCCGGCGGCGGCACCGCGGCCACCATCCGTCTCCATCCTGCGGCCTCTCGATCGGTCCAGGTGGTGGAGACGCCGGCGGAGGGGACCGAACGAAAGCCGGTGCCTGTGGCCGGCGCCCTGCTCCTGCACAAGGCCACCGGCCTTCCCCTGGGCCGGACCGGCCCTGACGGCCGGGGCAAGGTTCCCGGCGGAACCGGCGGCCGGTCTCCCCTCCAGGTTGTGACCGAAGACGGCCGGAGCGTCTCGGGCGGCGGTGGGACCCTGGTTCTTCCCCCGCTGGAAAGCCTGGTGGGACAGGTCATCGACCTGGCCGACCGGACGCCGCTGGAAGGAGCGGTGGTCCGGCTGGAAGGGGAACCGTGGAGAGCGGTACGGACCGACCGGGTCGGCGGGTTCCTCCTGCAGGCCCCCCGTGGAACCGGCGGCCGGATCCTGGCGGACGCCACCGGATACCTGGCGTCCAGGGACTACTCCTACCGGTTCGATGGAGAAGGCCGCCCCGGACCGATCATTCCCCTCACCGCCGCCGCCTCTCTCCAGGGAACGGTCGTCGATGCCGGCGGCCGCGGAATCCCGAACGCACGGATCTCCCTGTCGGTCCGGCAGGCGGCCACCGGGATGATGCGGGTCGAGATCGGAGAAAGCCGGCCGCCCCGGGCGGTGAGTGACGATCAGGGACGGTTCCGGGTCATGAAGATCGACCCTTCCGACCAGTACGACCTGAGCGCTTCGGCGGAAGGATACGTGACCGGGAAAACGCCGGTGCTGGACCTGGAGCCGCACCGGACCCGCCGGGGCGTAAAGGTGACCCTTCAGGAAGGGCGAGAACTGACCGGCCGGGTGCTGGACTCGAAGGAGCAGCCGATCGCCAACGCGCGGGTGGAGATGAAACCGGCGCCGAACCGCCGGATGGGCGGCATGATGATCCTGGGCGGCGATGCTCCAGGCGCGGCGGAAACCTTTTCGGACAAGGAAGGCCGTTTCAGCCTCACCGGCCTCCCGTCCGGACCCTCCACCCTGTCTCTCTCCCGGAAGGGATACGCCCGGCTCCAGGTGGACGGCCTGGAAATCCAGGAAGGGGGCGGCAAACAGAACCTGGGTGAATTCCGGATGGAACCGGGCGCCCGGGTGCAGGGGTTGATCGTCGACTCTGACGGGCTTCCTGTGGCCGACGCGGAAGTCCGGGCCTCCAGTCCCGGCGCCGGCCCGGAGATGATGTTCCTGGGGATCGGCGGAGAGCCGCCCAAGGACGAACCGGACGCCGTCAGCGACCTGAACGGCTGGTTCAGCGTGGAGGATCTGCCCACCGGACGGAAAACCACCTTGACCGTCTCCCGGAAAGGGTTCTTGAAAGCGTCCGTACCGGTGGACCAGGTGCCGAACCTGGAGCCGCTCGCCATCACCCTGGACCCTTCTTCGGAAATCCAGGGCATCATCCTGGATCCGGACGGGGAACCGGTCCCCGGCGCCGATGTGAATCTGGCCCGAACCGTGAAAGCCGGCGCCGGGAACATGGCGATCGCCATGATGATGGTGGAAGGCGCCGTCACCGACAACGAGGGACGGTTCCATTACGAAGGGCTGGAGCCGGGCAAAATCTCGATCTCCGCCTCGGCCCCCGGCTTCCGTGAAACCAAGGAGGAAGGGATCGAGGTCGTCAAAGGAGAAGACATCGACGATTTCCAGCTGATCCTGGAAGCAGGGGCGGTGCTGGTCGGCCAGGTGCGGACCCCAGGCGGCAAACCGGCGGTGAACGCCGTCGTCTCCATCGTTCGGAACAATTCCAGCCCCGGCTTCGACGGCGGCGGCGGCACCGCATCCACCGACGGTGGAGGAAACTACCGGCTCGACGGGCTCCCCGCCGGTCCGGTCTCCATCGAGGCGACCCACGACAACTACGTCCGGACGGTGAAAGACCTCGAGTTGGACCTGGGCGTGAATTCCCTGGACCTCCAGTTCGAAGGTGGCCAGGAGGTGGCCGGCACGGTGATCGGGCCGGACGGGAGCCCGGTTCCCGGCGCCTCGGTCCGAATGAGCGGCGCCGACCGCTTCCGAGGAGGCCCCGGGACCGAGTCGGACGGCGCCGGCCGGTTCCGGCTGGAAGGGGTGGCCGACGGCGACTACACCCTCACCGCAGGCGCGGAAGGGTTCGCCCCGTCGGAACCGGTTCCGGTCACCGTCGCGGGGGAACCGGTCTCCGGCGTGGAGATCCGGCTCCAAGCGGCGGGAACGATCACCGGCCGGGTCCTGGGCCTGGATCCGGAGGATTATCCCCAAGTGGACGTGACCGCCATCGGCGGCCCCGGGCGGTTCGGCGACAGCCGGGTCGATGGGGAAGGCCGTTTCCGGATCGAAGGGATCGGTCCCGGCGAGTACACCCTCCGGGGGACCGTCGGTCGGACCGGGAACCAGGCCGAAGGGCGGGCGGTGCTGGAGGAAGGGGCGCTGGAAACCACCGCCGACCTGGAATTCGGCGGCGGCGTCACCCTGACCGGGAGGGTCCTCCTGGGGGACCGGCCGTTCGCAGGAGCCACCGTGAGCGCCGTCGGCACCGACGTCTCCCACTCCGGGTGGGGAGAAACCGGAGACGACGGACAGTTCCGGTTGAGCGGCTTGAAGCCGGGAACCTACGAAGTCAAGGCGCGGCAATGGCGCACCGGGATCTCCCACCAGGAGGAAGTGGAAATCACGTCGAACCGGGACGTGGAACTGATCATTCCGACCACCCGTGTTTCCGGGACGGTGGTCGACGCAGGCGACCGGCAGCCGCTCTCCGGTGTTCGGGTCTCCCTGGCGCTCCCGGGCGAGTCGAGGGATTCGTTCTTCCAGGACCGAACGGCGATCACCGACAAGAACGGCCGGTTCACCATCCGGAACGTGGCCGACGGCTCCTGGACCCTCTGGGGCGTCAAGAACGGGTACGCCGCCGCGAGCCAGGAACTGGCCGTGACGCTTGGAAACGACCTGGAGAACCTCAGGATCGAACTGGAGCCGACCGAAGGGCTCAGCCTCCTGGTCCAGTACGCCTCCGGCCGGGTCCCGGCCACCGTGCGGGCCGCCGTGCTGGATCCCGCCGGCACCGTGGTCGTCAGCGGCGGCTATTCCACCGGCGAAAACGGAAGCCTCCGCCTGTCCAGCGTTCCTCCAGGAAAATGGAACCTGCTCCTTTACGCTACCGGCGCCGGCGTCCTCTCCACCTGGGTGGACGCCCCCGGCGGACCGACACCGGTCGCCCTCCCACCGGCCTGCCTGCTGAAGGTCACCGTTCCCGACCTGGCCGAAAGGGATGAGCGGGCGGTCCTGACCCTCCTGGACGGTGAAGGGAGGCCTTTCCGCTCGATGGAATGGTTCGGGGAGCCGGTCGCCGAATGGACGCTCTCCGGCGGGTCATGGGACTCCAGGACTCTTCCACCGGGACGGTGGACCGTGCAGGTGCAGGCGGCCGATGGACGGACCTGGCGGGGCTCCGCCGAAACCGATCCCGGGAAACCGTCGGAGCTGACGCTGGAATAGGCCGTTCTGCGGCTCCGAATGTCCGGGTCAGCCTTCGTCCCCGGTAAGAGACGCGATCCGGGCATCGATTTCCGCTTCGGCGGCGATCCAGTGCCGGGCATCGGCCTCCGGTCCCCACTCCGGACTTCGCTGGGACTTGTAGTACGCGCACTCGGCGATCATCCGGTACCGCTCTTCGGCGGTGACGGCGGCCTTTCCCTTCGTTTTCGGCGCCGTCTTCCGGGAACTCTTCTTCCGGACGCCCTTTCCGGCGGCAGCCTTTTTCACCGACTTTTTCCCGGCGGTTTTCCGAACCGATTTTCCCGCCGCTTTTTTCGTCGTTTTCTTCGCCACCTTCTTCCCTGCTTTTCTGTTCGCCGCGGGCGCGCTTCCGATTGCGGACATGATCCTGATCTCCTCATTTCGAACCACTGGAAACTACCCTGTTCGCAGTATAGCGCCGGGGAATGTTCGATGCAGAGAGCCGAAGTCAAGGATTCGTAGACCGGTGCCGGGGAATTCTCCTCAGGCGGACATCCCTGCAGCGCCTCGCGGAACCCGGCTCGACCTGGACGACAAAAAAGAGACCCGCCCGGCGCCTCCTCCGGTCTAGCCCTAATCGAACAATAATTCACGGCGAAAACCGCTGAAGCTCGTGTCCTAGCACACCCTTCCTGGCCGGACTCACCTTCATCCATGCTCCCATACGATCGGGTAGGCTGCGCTTGCTGAAGGCTGCGTTCGGCCAGGCCTGGCGCACTCTGACACGTTTTCACTCGCGAATTATGGTTCGATCAAGGCTAGTTCAATCCCGGGCGGAAACCGAGCACCCGGCCCAGCCAGTCGCCGATATCCCGGATTTCCTCCGGGCAGACTTCATGGCTCATCGGATAGGTCTTCCATTCGATCGGAACCCCCAGAGATTTCAGTCGATCCCTGGCCGCCTCGCCCCGCTGGAACGGGACCATCGGATCCTGGAGCCCATGGGCCTGGAAGACCGGCGTGGAACGGTTCGCCTCCCCCGAATCCTTCACTTCCTCCTCCAGGGACTCTCCACGAACCAGGTAGGTGGATAGGGCCAGGATTCCAGCCAGTTTTTCCGGGTACCGGAGCCCCAGGTGAAGAGCGATCGCCCCTCCCTGGGAGAATCCGGCCAGAACGATCCTCGAAGCCGGAATCCCCCGCCGGTTCTCCCGCTCCAGCAGCGCCTGCACCTGCCGGCACGAACGGAGGATCCCGCCTTCGTCGTGCCGTTTCTCCAGGTCCAGGGCGGTGATGTCGTACCAGGCCGGCATCGCCATTCCCATATTGATGGAGACCGGGATCTTCGGGGCGTGGGGGAACACGAACCGTACGCCCTCTCCCTCCGGAACGCCCAGGTACGGCACGATCGGTTCGAAGTCATGGCCGTCGGCTCCGAGACCGTGCAGCCAGACCACCGAGGCCCGAGGGTCCCCGCTCGGCTCTACTTCCACGCAGGATAAAAGGTTCGATTCCACAGGTTCGAAGGTAGCACAGTCCATGTATCCTATCTCCATGCTTCCCTTCGACTCATCCTGGCCCGGCCTGGCCGTCCTGTTCCTGGCCGGAGCGGTCGCCGGCGTGTTGAACGTGGTAGCCGGAGGCGGCTCGTTCCTGACCCTTCCGATCCTGCTCTACCTGGGGCTTCCGGCCACCATGGCCAACGCCACCAACCGGGTCGGCATCCTGTTCCAGAACATCGGAGCGGTCGCCTCTTTCCGACGCCACGGCGTACTGGAGATCCGGTGGGCCGTCCGGGTCGCCGTTCCCGCCGTGGCCGGAGCGGTCCTGGGAGTTTTCCTGGCGCTCCGCACGCCGGAGACCGGATTCCGTCGGATTCTCGCCACGCTGATGATCGTCATCACCCTCTGGACCTTATGGGATCCTCTCCGCCGCAGGAGAAGAGGCGGCCCGGTCCTTCCCGCCGGCGGTTTCCTCCTGGGCACCGGCTTCTTCCTGGCGGGGGTTTACGGTGGATTCGTCCAGGCCGGGGTCGGCTTCCTGATCCTGGTCCTCACCACCCTGGCCGGTTTCGACCTGGTCCGGGGAAACGCGGTGAAGGTGCTGTGCATCCTGCCGTTCACCCTGGTCGCCCTGGGGATATTCGCCTCCCAGGGGCAGGTCGCCTGGCTCCAGGGACTGGTCCTGGCGGCCGGCACCGTGCTGGGCGGGCAGGTCGGCGTCCGGCTGGCGGTGGTGAAGGGGCACAGGTGGCTCCGGGGAGTGGTCACCGGCGCGATCCTCTTGATGGCGATTCACCTCTGGGCGACCTCCTTCGGCAGGTGAAACGTGCGGCCCGTGAACCGCCCGCCCGGGCCGGAACGCGGGAATCCGCCGGGTCGGGTACCCGGAGGCGTGTGGTACATTTCGCTTTTCAGCCTGCCTGGAGGATCCCATGACCGAAACTGAACGGGACGTGGTCGGTATCGGCAACGCCATCGTCGACGTTCTGGCCGAGGTGGACGACGCCTTCCTGGAGCAGAACGGAATGGTGAAGGGGACCATGGCGCTGATCGACTCCGAACAGGCGTTCCGTCTTTACCGGAAACTCTCTAACGTGCAGGAGCACTCCGGCGGATCCGCCGCCAACACCATGGCCGGGATCGCTTCCCTGGGAGGGGCCGGCGGTTTCATCGGCCGGGTTCGGGACGACGAGCTGGGCGCCTCATTCGCCCGGAACATCCGGGCCGCCGGCGTCCGGTACACCACCCCGCCCGCCCTGGAGGGCCCCAACACCGGGCGTTGCCTCGTGATGGTGACTCCGGACGCCCAGAGGACCATGCAGACCTACCTGGGCGCCTGCGCGGCGCTGACGAAGGACGACCTGGATGAGCGGATGATCCGGAGCGCCGCCGTGACCTACCTGGAAGGATACCTGTGGGACCCGCCGGAGGCCCAGGAGGCATTCCTCCATGCCGCCGCCGTCGCCCACGACGCCGGCAGGAAGGTGTCCCTCAGCCTCTCCGACCCGTTCTGCGTGGAGCGGCACCGGCCCGATTTCCTGGAACTGATCGCCGGCCACGTGGACATCCTGTTCGGAAACGAAAGCGAGATTCTCTCCCTCTACGAAACCGAGGATCTGGACGCCGCGCTGGAGCAGGTACGGAAGGTCTGCGAACAGGCGGTGGTGACCCTCGGCGCCGAGGGAGCGGCGGTGACCGCGGGAGGGTCGGTCGTGAAGGTTCCTGCGGCCCCGGTGGACAAGGTGGTGGACACCACCGGCGCCGGCGACCTGTTCGCCGCCGGTTTCCTGTACGGCGTCACCCGAAACCTGCCGCCGGAAGAGTCGGCCCGGATCGGAGGGGTCGCCGCCGGAGAAATCATCGGCCATTTCGGCGCCCGGCCGGAAAGGAGACTGGCGGACCTGATCGGCTGACGGATCAGCGCCGGGGCGGGTAACGATCCGCCGCCGCCAACCAGGCCTCCCGCACCTCCCGGTCCAGAAGGTGACTGGGACGAACGTTCCGCAAAGCGGCCATCATCACCTGCCGGACGTCCGGCGTCTCTTTTTCAAGCTGTTCCAGGAGCGCCCCGACCCGGTTCCTTTTCAAGTCGGCTTGGGAGCCGCACAGGGTGCAGGGAAGGATCGGAAACTCCCGCAGGGCGGCATACCCGGCGATTTCCTTTTCTCCACATTCAAGAAGAGGGCGGATCACCTGGAACCGGCCGTCATTGGTGGTATAGACCGGCGGCATCGCCTGCAGCCGCCCCGAGTAGAACAGGTTCATCAGGAGCGTTTCCAGGGCGTCCTCCCGGTGGTGCCCCAGGGCGATCTTGGTACAGTTCAGCCGTGCGGCGGCGCCATAAAGGATCCCCCTTCTCAGCCGGGAACAGACACGGCAGGAGGTGCCCCCAGCCTCAATCTCCGCGGCGACGGCCGAGTAGGTGTCTTCCTCCACGATCTCGAACCGGATTCCCGACCGTTCCAACCAGTTCCGCAGGCTCGACCCGTCGTATCCGGGCTGCATCTGGTTCAGATGCACCGCGATCAACTCATATCGGACCGGCGCTTTTTTCCGGGCCGCGTCCAGGAGATCCAGGAGGGTATAGCTGTCTTTCCCCCCGGAAACCGCCACCAGGATCCGGTCGCCCTCCTCGATCAGCCGATCCCCCACCACGGTCCGGAGCATGGTTCCGGACAGGCTCCGGCGCAGCCGCTCCACCTGCGGTTCGGTCCGGAGGGAACTGGTAGGAGCGTCGGCCACAGGGTTCAGTTTACAGTAAATCGGTTCCACGATGACGGAGGGCTGGAGCTTGACGAGGAGGAAGGAGAGGATCGTGCCAGGAAGAGATCGGGGGGAGAAGCGGCAAAAGCGGGAGAAAGGCGGGAGCCTACTCCCGGGCGATCGCCGGTCGCTTGCTTTCCCACTCCATGGCGTTGAACACCCGGTCGAAAAGGAAGCCGTTGACCGGCTTATGAGGCCCCTGGGAGACATGGATCGCCACGCAGGTGCCGTCCCTGTA
>CAZZIV010000076.1:0-12862 GCA_964654385.1 uncultured Acidobacteriota bacterium
CCCGGTGCATTGGCGGCTCTGGAACGGCGGAACCACCCGGCTGCTGTTGTGGGGGGAGCCGGGTTATGTCCGTGACGGGAAGATGCTGACCTCCCAGGGGGGCGCGCTGAGCTTCGATGTAGCGATGTACCTGGTGGATCATCTCTACGGAGAGAAGGTGGCCGCCGGTGTGGGCAAGGGCCTGATCATCCATTGGCCGCCCCCGCCCGGCGCGACTCGAGGGTTGGTGGTCCACCCCAAGGGTGCCGATGATGCAAGCTGATCCACGCAGGTCATGGATCCTGGTCGGCTGCCTGGTGCTTCTCACCGCCGGATGCGGCTCTCCGAAGATCGGCCTGGACGCCACGGGGATGCCTGACGCGGCACTCCTGGGCCGGGCCGACCTGGAGGCGCTGGAACAGGGGAGTTTCTGGAACTCTCTCTCCGATCTTCTCGAGCGGCACAAAGACGAGGAAGGTCTGGATCCGAACATGATTCCGGGAAGCATTCCCTCGGTTCTGAAGGCGTCGGGGCTTGCCTTGGAGGATCTCCTGGAAGTCCGGGTCGCCATGTCCTCCGCCTCGCAGGACGATTTCCCTGCTGTGTTCGGCTTCCGTGTTTCCCGGCCGGTGACGCCGGAGCAGTTCCAGGACGGTTTCACGTTGATCGGCAAGAAGATCGGCAGGGAGGTTCGATGTACCGTTTCGGACCATCCGGCAGGTCGCGTCCTTTCTGTGGAGTTCGAGGCAGGCGAGGGAAACCGGGGGACGATGTATGTCGGTTTCGCCGAACGAGGGAAGGTCGTTTTCCTCGGCGGTCCGGCGGGAGTCGTCGGCGCCATGGATCGAACCGCCTCGGGAGAGCCGGCGGAGATCCCCGAATCGCTCGCCGACCTGCAACGGATGATTCCGGAGAAGACTCGGGCATGGCTCGTGTACACGGTCTCTTCCGAGCAGCGGGATCTGATGCGGGAGTCGCTTTCCGGTGAGGTTCCTGTTCCGGTCCTGGCCGACCTGGGTAAGAGCCTCCAATCCTTGCAAGGGTATTTCCTCTACGCGGATTTAACAGATTCCCTGGAACTGAGTATGAACTGGTCGTTCCGGGACGAGGGGGATGCTGGACGGTTCTTGGAATCGATGCAGAAAACGGTCGAGCTTCTCAAGGGAGTTCTTCCTTTGGCTACCGGCGGCAAGTCCCTGGACGTCGTCGATCATCTCACCGTATCCGTTAAGGAGGCCCGGGTCACCCTGGACCTGGCCGTAACGGAACACGATCTACAAACCTTCGAAGAGCTCTACGAGCTTAATTTTTCCGAGTAACAAACCTATGCTGAAAATTACGTTCAACGGCGCGGCCCGGGAAGTGACCGGCTCCTGCCACCTGGTGGAAACCGATCAGGGAAGAGTTCTCCTGGACTGCGGCATGATCCAGGGAGGGAAGGAGCGGCACGAACGGAACCGGGAGGAGTTCCCTTTCGAGCCGTCTTCCTTGCGGGCGGTGATTCTGAGCCATGCCCATATCGATCATTCAGGGCGCCTGCCCCTGCTGCGGAAAAAAGGTTTCCGGGGGCCGGTCTATACCACCGACGCCACCGCCGAACTCTGCAAGATCCTTCTGACCGACTCGGCGCATATCCAGGAAGAAGACGCCCGTTGGAAGATCAAGCGGCTGAAAAAGGCCCGGAAGGATTACCACTGGGTCGCGCCCCTCTATACCGAGGAGGACGCCCGGAAGGTCTGCGGCCAGGTAAAGGGGGTTCCGTTCCATCAAACGGTGGAACTGGACCGGTTCGGGAGCTTCCGCTTCCGTCCCGCCGGCCATATTCTCGGTGCCGCCGTGGTGGAACTGGACGTTCCGGACGGTGATCGTTCCCGAAAGATTGTGTTCTCCGGGGATCTGGGCGTGGAAGGGGGGCGGCTGCTGGGACGACCGGAACCGACCCCGAAGCCGGACGTGCTGATCATGGAATCGACCTATGGGAACCGGGAACGGGAATTGAATGGAGACCGGACCGAAGAACTGTTCGAGATCGTGGACCGGGCGATCCGGAGAGGCGGCAAGGTGATCGTGCCGGCCTTCGCGGTGGGCCGGTCCCAGGAAATTATCGCCCGGCTGAACGACCTGGTGGAAGGTGGAAGGCTTCCTGAAATCCCGGTGATCCTGGACAGTCCGATGGCGGTCCGGGCGACCGAGGTGTTCGAGAAGCATCCGGAAGCATGGTCCGAGGAAGCCCGGGAGCTGTGCGAAGCGGGAGACGAGCCTCTGGAATTTCCAGGTCTCCGGATGACCCGTTCGGTGGAAGAGTCCAAGGAACTGAACAATCTCAAGGGACCCGCCATCATCATATCCGCTTCGGGCATGTGTACCGCCGGACGGATCAAGCACCATCTGGCCAACAATATCTCCGATCCGTCCAATACCATCCTGTTCGTCGGTTACCAGGCACGGGAGACCCTGGGCAGAGTCATTTCCTCCGGTGTGAATCCGGTCCGTATTTTCGGGCGGATGTTCACTGTGCAGGCGGAGATCGCATCCATCGAGGGGTTTTCCGCTCACGCCGACCGGACCGAACTGCTGGAATGGTTCGAGAGCCTGGGAGGCCGGCCTGGCCGGTCTTTCGTGGTCCATGGCGAAGAGGAGAGCGCCCTCGCCTTCGGCGAAGAGCTTCGGAGCCGGTACGAGGCCCGGGTCGATGTACCGGAACATGGGCAAACCTTCCACCTTTAACTCGCTTTATGCATGAAGCACACTAGGACGCGAGGATCGGCGGTACCGGCCGGGAATCAATGTCACAGTGGGATTCAAGCAACCCCACTTGTTCGCTATAAACGGTCCAAAGGGTTGGCAATCAACGAAGCCCGCCGTCTACAGGGTGATACCGTGTCCCCTGAAACCGAGCCGGAGATCGACTCCGGCTCGTCTGGAGGGCGAATCATGAGCATGGATAAAACGATGGATCTGGCCGGTCCCGGAATCGGCGATTACGCGGAACTCAAGAAAATTCTTCCCGATGACTACGAGCCGGCGTTGAGCCCCCGGGAAACCCAGGAAGCGATCACCGGGGTGAAGAACTACATCGAGGAAGGGCTCTGCCGCGAGTTGAACCTGATCCGGGTCACGGTGCCGCTGATCGTCGATGTGAACAGCGGCGTGAACGACTACCTGGACCGGGACGGGTCCAGGACGCCGATCCAGTTCCATATTTCCAACGATCACGACCAGCACCCGATCGACGCCCAGATCGTTCAGGCAGCGACCAAGTGGAAGAGGGTGGCGCTCAAGCAGTTCGGCTTCCAGGTGGGAGAAGGCCTCTACACCGACATGCACGCGGTCCGGAAGGATTATTTCCTGGACCATGACCACAGCTGCTACGTGGATCAGTGGGATTGGGAAAAGGTCATCGAGGACAAGGATCGGAACCTGTCGTACCTGAAAGAAACAGTGCAGAGGATCTGGAAAGCTCTCAAGGGGGCGGAACGGTTCGCCCGGGAGAATTACCCGAAACTGAACAACGACAAGTACCCGCCTCTGCCGGAAGAGTTGACCTTCCTCCACGCCGAAGAGATCCTGGAGATGTACCCGGATCTCCCCAGGAAGGCGCGGGAGACCGAAATCCTCCAGAAATATCCTGCGGTGTTCATCTACGGAATCGGGTGGACCCTGGCGGACGGGTACCCTCACGAGATGCGCGCCCCCGACTACGACGATTGGGTCACGGAGACCGTGTCCGAATCGGGCAGGCCGATGCACGGCCTGAACGGCGATATCCTGGTCTGGAACCCGGTAACCCGTCGGCGGCACGAGCTGACCTCCATGGGAGTCCGGGTCAACGCGGAAACCCTGAAAAAGCAGTTGGAGATCACCGGCCAGTTGGATTTTCTGGATCTTCCCTATCACCAGGCGATCATGAGGGACGAACTGCCCCTGGCGATCGGCGGAGGGATCGGCCAGTCACGCACCTATATGCTTCTCCTGCAGAAGGCCCACCTGGGCGAGGTCAGCGTCACCGTTTGGCCGAAAATCCTGAAGGAGATGTGCGCCGAGAAGAACATCCATGTCCTGGAATAGAGGGTTTTCCCCGGCGCCTCCTCCCGGATAGTAGAATGATCCGATCATTCTCATCTGGAGGAGGCGAATCATGGACCGGTCCGAGGCGTTCGATCTGTTACGGGAGTACACCCGGAGCGAGAGCCTGCTGAAGCACGGGTTGGCCGTGGAGGCGGCTATGCGTTATTACGCCCGCCTCGGGGGGCACGACGAAGATCTCTGGGGAGTGGTCGGCCTGCTCCACGATTTCGATTACGAGCGGTGGCCGGAGATCCCGGACCACACCCGGAAAGGGGCGGAGATTCTCCGGGAGCGGGGCGTGGACGAGGAGATCGTCGGCGCCGTTCTTTCCCATACCGACTGGAACCTGGAGGAATACCCCCGGGATACGCCCCTCAGGCAAACCTTGTTCGCCGTGGATGAACTATGCGGTTTCCTGACCGCCTGCGCCCTGGTGCGACCCGGGCGCCTGGAAGGGCTGAAGCCGAAGAGCGTGAAAAAGAAACTGAAGACCCGTTCCTTCGCCGCCTCGGTTTCCCGGAAGGATATCCAGGAAGGCCCGGCGATGATCGGCCTGGAACTGGATGAACATATTCGACATTGTATCGCCGCCCTCCAGAGCGTGGCGGAGGAACTGGGCCTGGAAGAACCTGTGGAATCCGGCTCCGATCCTGGATAGGGGGCAGCCCCGTCGGTCGGCCTCCGTCGGGCTCTCCGGCGGAGCGGAAAGCCGAGAATTGCGAACCTTCGCAGGCCGGACCGTCCTGGCCGGGAGAAGCCGATGGCTGGCTTGATCGGCGGCCGGGGGGAGGCTACATTCTCTTATGCCGCATCTCGATCGACGGGGGACAGGATGACGACGGAAAATGCCGAAAGACCTGTAGAAGTGGAACGGGAGGTTCGTGAACCGGCGGAACCGCTCCCGAGGAAGGATCTGAAGGATCCGGCGCTTTATATCAATCGGGAGTTGAGCCTGCTGGAGTTCCATGAACGGGTGCTGGACCAGGCACGGGATCCGGAGGTTCCCATCCTCGAACGGGTTCGATTCCTGACCATCACCAGTTCGATCCTGGATGAGTTTTTCGAGATCCGGGCAAGCGGCCTCAAGGAGCAGGTGGCGTTCGAATACTACAAGGCCGGCCCTGACGGGTTGGGGCCCCAGGCCCAGTTGGACCGGATCCGGGAGAAAGTTCTCCGGCTCGTCGATGAACAGTACTCCCTCCTGAACGAGGTTTTGCTCCCGGCTCTGGAGCAGGAAGGGATCGCCATCCATCGCCGGGACCGGTGGACCGAACCGCAGAGAGCCTGGATCGACGAATATTATCGCCGGGAGGTGTTTCCGGTGTTGACTCCGGTCGGCCTGGATACCGCCCACCCTTTCCCCAGGATCCTGAACAAGAGTCTCAATTTCATTGTGGGCCTGGAGGGAAAGGACGCTTTCGGCCGGAAGCTTCAGGCGGCGGTGGTGCAGGCTCCGAGAATTCTTCCACGGCTGGTCGCCCTTCCCCGGGAGATCACCGAGGAGTCCCACGGATTCGTGCTGATCTCTTCGATCATTCATACCCACGTGGAGAGCCTGTTCCCCGGGATGAAGATCACCGGATGCCACCAGTTCCGCGTGACACGGAACAGCGATCTCTGGGTGGACGAAGAGGAAGTGGAGGATCTGCTGGCCGCATTGAAAGGGCAATTGCCCCGGAGGGAGTACAGCCGGGCGGTTCGCCTGGAGGTGGCCGAAAACTGTCCGGAGGAGATGGTGGAATTTCTCCAGGACCAGTTCGAATTGGGGGAGCGGGACACCTACTTCGTCGACGGGCCGGTGAACCTGCATCGGCTCTCGGCCCTGTACGACCTGGCGGACCGCCCGGAGTTGAAGTATCCCCCGTTCACGCCCGGCGTGCCGGGAAAGGTCGGCCGGAAGAGAGACATGTTCACCCTCCTGCGGAAGGGGGATGTCCTGCTGCATCACCCGTACCAGAGTTTTTCACCGGTGGTGGAATTGATCCGGAAGGCGGCGGCCGACCCGGATGTGCAGGCGATCCGCCAGACCGTGTACAGGACCGGTATCGATTCCCCCATGGCGGCGGCGCTGCTCGACGCCGCCCGGGCCGGGAAGGAGGTGACCGCCGTCATCGAGTTACGCGCCCGGTTCGATGAGGCCGCCAACATCGACCTCGCAACCCGGCTGCAGGAGGCCGGCGCGAAGGTGGTGTACGGAGTGGTCGGCTACAAGGCCCACGCCAAGATGCTTCTCATCGTCCGGAAAGAAAACGGGCGCCTGGTCCGGTATACCCACCTGGGAACCGGCAACTACCACTCCAAGACCGCGCGGGCGTACACCGATTTCGGGTTGATGACCTTCAACCAGGAAATCGGGGAGGATGTACACGCCGTTTTCCAGCAGCTGACCGGAATGTGCAAGGTGCAGGGGATGAAACAGGTCCTGCAGACGCCGTTCGATCTCCACGACCGGCTGTTGGAGAAGATCGAAGGGGAAATCGAGATCGCCCGGAGCGGAGGGAAGGCCCGGATCGTCGCCAAGATGAACTCCCTGATCGAACAGAAGGTGATCCGGGCGCTGTACAGGGCGTCCATGGCCGGCGTGAAGATCGATCTGATCGTCCGAGGCGTTTGCTGTCTGCGGCCGGGCATCCCGGGCGTGTCGGAGAATATCCGGGTCCTGTCGGTGGTGGGGAGGTTCCTCGAACACCACCGCATCTTCCATTTCCACGCCGGAGGCGCTCTTGAAACATGGTGCAGCAGCGCCGACTGGATGCCCAGGAACTTCTTCCGCCGGGTGGAAGTCGCTTTTCCGATCCTGAACAAAAAGGCGAAAAAACGGGTGATCCAGGAAGGTCTGACCACATTGCTGCGGGATAACTGCCAAGCCTGGGAGATGAATTCCGATGGGACCTACACCCGCCGGAAGCCCGGGGCGGGGGAGGATCGGCACGCCGGGCAGGAAGAACTGCTCGAGCTCCTGGCTACGCCTCATATCGTTCCGGATCGGATTAGATAAACCGTCCCTGCGTGGTCCGCCGAGGCGGTGGAAAAATCCCGTCGATCCAATATCATGACCGACCGGCTTGAGGAACGAACCGGGCCCTTCCGGGCCTGCACCGAGGAGGCAGTTGTGACCCAGTTTAAGCATGTCCAAATCCCCGAAGGGGACGTCATCCAGGCAAAAGACGGCAAACTCGAGATCGGCGACCATCCGGTCATCGGGGTTCTTCGCGGGGACGGGATCGGGATCGATATCACCCCTCCGATGCAGGATGTGGTCGCCGCCGCGGTGGAAAAGGCGTACGGCGGGTCCCGGTCGATCGTCTGGTGTCCGCTCTATGCCGGCCTGGAAGGACTCCAGCGGTACGGAAGTGAGTTTCCCGAGGAGACGGTCGAGGCGATCCGTACCTTGAAGATCGCCATCAAGGGTCCGTTCACCACACCGATCGGGGAGGAAACCCATGTTTGCCTCCATTGCGCCCACCAGCAGTACCACCCGGGCGTTTGCGACAAGTGCGGGAAGGATGACGGCGTCTGCGAGCGGTTCCGCTCCATCAACGTTCGGTTCCGCCAGCTCCTCGATCTGTACGCCTGCGTCCGGCCGATTCGGTACTTCGAGGGAGTTCCGGCGCCGAACAAATATGCCGAAAAGGTGAACTTCGTGATTTTCAGGGAAAACACGGAAGATGTATACGCCGGGTACGATTTCGAGCGGGGCGGCGAGGTGGCCCAGGCGATCATCCAACTGATCCAGGAAAAGACCGGCCGGGAAATTCGTCCCGATTCGGGAATCGGCGTGAAGCCGATCTCCGAGTTCGGCAGCAAGCGCCTGGTGCGGAAGGCGATGGAATGGGCGGTCGCCCAGGGTTTGCCGTCGGTGACGATTGTCCACAAGGGGAACATCATGAAGTTCACCGAGGGCTCGTTCTGCAAATGGGGCTACGAAGTAGGGGAACAGGAGTTCGGCGACCAGGTGGTGACGGAGAAGGTCCTGTGGGACGAGATGGGCGGCAAGATGCCCGACGGGAAAATCCTGCTGAAAGACCGGATCGCCGATTCGATCTTCCAGCAGATCCAGACCCGCCCCGACGAATACAGTCTCCTGGCCCTCCCGAATCTGAACGGCGACTATATGTCCGACGCGGCGATCGCTCTGGTAGGAGGCCTGGGTTTGGGGCCTGGAGCGAACCTATCCGACGAGGTCGCGGTTTTCGAGGCGACCCACGGAACGGCGCCCAAGTACACCGGCATGGACAAGGTGAACCCGGGATCCCTGATTCTTTCCGCGGTCATGATGCTGAATCACATGGGCTGGCCCGAGGCGGCCGACCGGATCGTGAAAGGGATGGAGGCCTCCATCCGGGAAGGGCAGGTGACCTACGACCTGGCTCGCCTGATGGTTCGGGAAGGCCGGAAAGACGTAAACGAACTTTCCTGTTCCGGATTCGGCAAGGCGATCATCGAGAGAATGTAGCGGCGGAACGGATCCAGGCGGCGCCTGCGGCGCCCGCCGGAGGCGACTTCCCGTTCAAGACCTGTGCCGGGAATCGGCGAGCTTCCCGGCGGCCTCTTCCACCGCATCGAGAACGGCGCCTTCCCGGACCAGGGCGGCCATGGCGTTGTGGTCCAGGTAGAGAGGGCGGTCCACGTCCAGGAAGTCCACCCGTTTTCGAATCTCATCGTGGGCCGCCTGCACGCCGTTTCCGAACCGGTGTTCCCGGAAGTCCAGGGCCTGGGCCGCCGCCATCAGCTCGATTCCCAGGACCCCATGGGCGTTGGTCAGGATTTGGACGTTCTTCAGCGCGGTGTTCATCCCCATGCTCACGAAGTCTTCCTGGTCGGCGGCGGCCGGGATCGACTGGACGCAGGCGGGGGCGCTCAGGGTGCGCTGCTCCACGATCAGCATGTCGGCGGTGTACTGGCTGAGCATCATGCCGGAGAATTTTCCGGCTCCCCGGGTAAGGAAGGCGGGGAGCCCGACGCTGAGAGCCGGGTTCAAGAGCCGGTTCAATCTCCGTTCGGACAGAACCGAGACCATGGTGATTCCGGCCCCGACCAGGTCCATCGGCATGCTGACCGGTGTTCCCTGGAAATTGGCGCCGGTGAGAACCAGGTCTTCGTCCGGCAGGAAGATCGGGTTGTCTCCCACCCCGTTCAGCTCGATCTCCACCTGCCGCCGGGCCCAGCCCAGTTGGTCCCGCAGGGCTCCGATCACCTGGGGCGTGGAGCGCATGGAATACGCGTCCTGGACCTTGACCGGCAGCTTGCCGGTGACCAGGTCGGAACCGTCCAGGATCCGGACCAGGTTGGCCGCGCTGGTGACCGCTCCGGGGAACCCGCGCAGCTCATGGAGTTTTCCCGTGTACGGTTTCATGTTGGCCAGCAAGGCTTCCAGGCTCATGGCGGCAGCGATTTCCGCCTGCTGGATCCACCGCTCCGCGTCCTGCAGGGTCAGCGCGGACATGGCGGTGAGAAGGTTGGAGCCGTTGATGGAGGACAGGCCGTCCCGGGCCTGGAGGCCCGGGATCGGGATCCCCGCTTCCTGCATCGCTTCGGCGGTCGGCACCCTGGATCCCTTGTAAAACGATTCTCCTTCACCCATCAGGGAAAGGGCGACCTGGCTCATCGGGGCCAGGTCGCCACAGGCGCCGACGCTCCCTTTTTCACAAACCACCGGAGTGATTCCGGCGTTCAGGAGGGCGGCGTACGTCCGGGGGATTTCCGGCCGGCACCCGGAAAACCCTTTGGCCTGGACGTTGATCCGGCCGGCCATCGCCGCCCGCACGTGATCCACCGGCGCTGGATCCCCGATGCCGGCGGCGTGGTTGTAGATCAGGTATTTCTGGAACTCCCGTGTTTGGTCGTCGTCCAGGCGGACATTGGCCAGTTCGCCGATCCCGGTGTTGACGCCGTACATCGTTTCCCCGGAGTCTATTTTCCGTTCGAGCATCGCCCGGCAGGCCCGGATCCGGTCCAGGGCCTCAGGAGCGATATCGACCGGGGTGTTCTCCCGGGCCACCTGAACCAGTTTTTCGATCGTAAGGCTGCTGCCGTCCAGAATGACCGCCATAGGTTTCTCCTCTACCGCGAACCGGGCGGTGGATTATAGACCACCTGTCCAGGCCCGGCCGGGTGCGCGGCAAAACGAGGAAAAATGATACTGTTCCGCCTGGAAAAGGAGGAACGACCTTGGCCGAAGCACAGGAACGGAAAACCCACCTGGGAGAGCTGGCGGCGACGGCGATCTGCGGAAACGATATCACTTCGTCCTGTCTCTACGTGTCGGCGCTGGCGATCTTCTACGCGGGAAAGTGGGCGCCGGTCGCCCTTCTCCTGGTCGGCGGCCTTCTGTACCTGTTCCGCTCCATCTACGGGGAGGTGGTCGGAGCGCTCCCCTTGAACGGCGGGGCCTACAACGCCCTCTTGAACACGACCAGCAAGTTTCGGGCCTCCATGGCGGCCTGTTTGACCATCCTTTCCTACATGGCGACCGCGGTGATCTCCGCCAACGAGGCGATGCACTACGTACACACCCTTTGGGAAGCGTTTCCGATCATTCCGGCGACCATCGGGCTGCTGGCCCTGTTCATGGTGTTGTCGATCCTGGGAATCACCGAATCGGCCCGGGTCGCGGTGATCATCTTCCTTACCCACCTCTCCGCTCTCGTGATTCTCCTGGTGCTCGGCATCGCCCGGGTGGCGGTGACCGGAACCGCCGTCCTGAGCGCGAACCTGCACAGCCCATCCCCGGGCGGGTTTGCCGCCGCGCTTTTCTTCGGCTTCTGCGCCGCCATGCTCGGCATCTCCGGCTTCGAGAGCTCTTCGAACTTCGTCGAGGAACAGAAGAAAGGCGTATTCCCGAAAACACTTCGAAACATGTGGGTGGCGGTGACGATCCTGAACCCCGGAATGGCACTCCTGGCCCTGGCCCTGATGCCTGTGCGCGAAGTGGGGGAGCATCAGGAAGCGCTCCTGGCCCACATGGGGAGCATGGCCGGCGGGGGATGGCTGGGGACGGCGATCTCCGTGGACGCCGCCCTGGTCCTGAGCGGCGCGGTGCTGACCAGTTACGTCGGGGTGAACGGGCTGATCCACCGCATGACCCTGGATCGCTGCCTTCCCCAGTTTTTGCTGAAGACCGGCCGGAGGGGGACGACTCATCGGATCATCATCCTTTTCTTCCTGCTCAGCGTTTCGGTATTGCTTATCACCCAAGGCGACCTCAAGGCATTGGCCGGCGTGTATACCCTCTCCTTCCTGGCGGTGATGTTCCTGTTCGGCGTCGGCAACATCCTGTTGAAGGTCAAACGCTCGAAGCTGAAGAGGCCGGTGCAGGCCAGTTGGCCCGGAGTCCTGGTGGCCGTGGCCGCTGTTCTCGCCGGGCTGGTGGGGAATGCCGTCAAGAACCCGGGATATGTCCGGATCTTTTTGCACTACTTCATTCCTACGGCGATCATCGTCTCGGTGATGCTCGGCAGGATCGCCCTGCTCCGGGCCTGGATGTTCGTCGTCCAGGGGGTGAGTTCCGCCTTGAGCCGGCGGATGCGGAGCCTCAGCCGGGGAATACGGAAACACATCGAGCTGATCAATTCCCAGCAATTCGTCTTTTTCACCAAAGGCGACGATATCTCCAATTTGAACCACGCCATGCTGTACGTTCGAAAGAACGAGCAGACCAATCGAATCAAAGTGGTCACCGTGGCGGAAGACGAAAAGGATGTGCCGGAAAAACTGGCCGAGGACCTGTTGTTCCTGGATAAGGCCTATCCGGAAATCGATATCGAGTATATCTTCCTTCGCGGGCAATTCGGACCGGAACTGATCCGGAAGCTCTCCGACGAGTGGGGGATCCCCCCGAACTTCATGTTCATCGGGTCTCCCGGAGGCCGGTTCCCGTTCGAGCTGGAGGAATTGGGAGGCGTCCGGCTGATCATTTGATCCCGGAACCGCGGGTGGATGCGGCAGCCGCCTGCCTGGAAACGCGATTCGGTTCTTCTGAAGGACGAATCGCCCCCAAAAAAATGCTTTCTCGAAGCGTGAAAACCCTGTATATCCTAAGGTCTATGCGGTGGAAGCATAACCGCAACGGAACGAAAGTATTCGCCGCGGATCGATCCGGCGGAAGGAATGCGACCGCCCGGAGTGGCGGACGGCCGAGAGGGGCTCTATGAAAAGCGTGAAGCGGTGGTTTTTTCTTCCCGTCCTCCTGATGGTCCTGCTGCCAGGTTCGGCGATGTTCGCAGGGAATTCCGATCCACAACGGCTGCAGGTCGTCGTGGAAGACGGCGTCACCTCGATCGCTCTCCCTGGTGAGACGCCGTTTCATACAACCTCCGAAAAGGTCACCGGGGACCGCTTGCTGGAATTGCCGGGCTCCCGTATCCGGGTCGCTCTCTGGAACCAGACCGACGCCGCCGGCACGATGACGCCGTATTACGCGATCGGGCGGGACGGCGCCATGGGCGAAGGGAAGGCGACTTCTTACCGGTTGCGCCTCCGCCACGGAGAATTCGATCCTGAGGTTTTCGTGCCGGAAGTCGAAGCCGGATTCCGGTCCGGGAAGGGGTCGCGTCTGTACCTGGTCCAGTTCGAAACCCAGCCGCTGGAGGAGTACCGGGAAGCGATCCAGGCCTTGGGAGGCAGGATCGACGGTTTCCTGGCCGACAACTCCCAGATCGTGGCCATGGACCCGGAAACCCGGAACCAGGTGGCGGACCTGCCCTACGTCCGGTGGATCGGACCCTACCATCCCGCCTATCGGCTCCCGCCCGTCCCGCTCGGCGACACGTTCCACCCGGCGCGGGGGGGCTCGCCGGCGAGACACTAATCTTCT